>NZ_JBEXPB010000050.1:0-45369 GCF_040611795.1 Streptomyces sp. NPDC006529
GCGCCGGCGCCCCCCGTGTGCGGGCCCCCGGCGCGGTGGGGCCTGGGGGTCGGGGGGGGGGCCCCCCCCGGGCCCCCCCCGACGGAGCTGTCCTGTGGTGCCGGAGACCCGGAGCGGGGGTGCAACCGGATCGCCGGGCGTGCCAGCGGCGCCAGTTCGGCGAAGACCGCGGTGATGTCGAGCGGTCGCGGCGGGGTGGTGCGGCTCATTCCGGCTCCCGGTGGTGCGTCGCGGGCAGGGCAGGTGTCGAGACGCGGCGTTTGCGCGTTCCAGTCTCCCCGCGTCCCTGACGGACAGGGGCCCGCCCCTCATCCCGTGGGGCGGGCGGCCGTTCGGCTGGCCAGGGTGGCGGTCAGGGCCACGGCGAGCAGGAGGGCGGTCGCCAGGGCCAGGGCGCCGCGCGGGTCGCGGTCGAGGGTGAGCGCGCCGCCCGTCAGGGCCCCGGCGAGCAGGGTCAGTACGGTGATCAGGCGGCGCGCCGAGGCCGGGCCCCAGCGGTCCGCGGCGAGCCCGGTCAGCGCGCGGGTGACGACCGTGGTGGTCAGGTCGGGCACGGCGAGGCGGTGCACGACGCCGTTCTGCAGGCCCATGCCGAGCGCCAGCAGCACGACGAGCGCGAGCTGCCCGCCGCCGCCCTGCCGGGTGGCGAACGCGGCGCCCACCAGCGCGGCCTGCACGGCCACCAGCGGACCGGCGAGGGCCGCCGGTTCCCGGGTGCGGCCCAGCCTCCCGGCCGCCAGCGCGCCGACCACGAAGGCGCCCAGGGCCACCGCCGAGGCTCCGGCGGACAGTTCGCGGTCACCGGCGAGGGCGAAGCCGAGGAAGACGACGTTCCCCGTCATGTTGGCGACGAAGACGTGGTCGAGGCCCAGGAAGCTGACCGCGTCGACCAGGCCGCTGACGAAGGTCAGCGCGATCAGCAGCGGCGGCAGCACCCCGTGCGGGTTTCCCGCCGCCGACCCGGCCTCCCCGGCGCGCGCCGGGAAGAGCAACCCGCCGAGCCAAGTCAGCACGCGCAGCACTCCGCGGCCGGGCGCGCTCATCCGCGGCGCTCCCGGCCCGTACGGTCCCCCTGGGCGCGGCGCGGCGGGCGCGCCTCGTGCCGGGCGGCCCCGCGGGGGGCCGGCCGTGCGCATGAGGACGGACCGGACTCCATGCGCACGCTCCCTCGGGGTCAGCGCCGATGCGCCCCGGCGCGGCGGGCCGGGGTCACGGTGGAAAGCCGGACCTGTGCCGCAACGGCCTGCCGGAATCGTATCCACCGGCTTCCCGGGACGGGTCCAGCGACCCGGCCGGGTCAGGCGGAATCGCGGACGACCAGCCGCGGCGCGAACAGCACCGGCGCGCACCCCACCGGCACGGCGGCATCCACCGCGAGCCCGGGCGCTCCGGGTGGTCCGGGCGGGCCCCCCGGACCACCCGGCGCCGGGGATTCGTCGAGCAGCAGCCGGACCATCTCGGCCGCCATGTCCTCCACCGGCTGGCGTACGGTCGTCAGCCGGGGGCGGCAGGCGGTGGCGGCGCTGGAGTCGTCGAAGCCGACGACCGCCACGTCGTCCGGGATCCGGCGGCCGTGCTCCCGCAGCACCAGGCACGCCCCCTGGGCCATCAGGTCGTTGGCCGCGAACACGGCGTCCAGGTCGGGGTGTTCGGCGAGCAGCCGCAGCATCGCGCGCTCGCCCCCCTCGACCGTGAAGTCGGCCTCGGCGACGGCGATCGACCGCCGTCCCGCCTCGCGGAGGGCGTCCGCGCAGCCCGCCACCCGTTCCCGGCTCGCGGGTACGTCGGAGGGGCCCGAGACGACGGCGATGCGGCGGTGACCGCCCGCGATCAGGTGCCGAGCGGCGAGCGCGCCGCCGTCCCGGTGCCGCAGGTCCACCGAGGGCAGGGGCACATCCGGCTCCGGCCGGGCGAAGAGGACCGCCGGCAGTCCGGCCCCCGCCAGCAGGCCCGGCAGCGGGTCGCGCGGATGGGTGGAGACCAACAGCGCGCCGTCCGCGCCGCCTTGGGCGAGGTAAGCGACCAACTGCGCCCGGTCGGCACCGGTTTCCGCACACATCAGTACCGGATGCACCCCGCGCGGTCGCAGCGCGCGCACCACCCCGCTGACCACCCGGCCGAAGAACGGGTCCTGGAAGACCCGCGCGGCGAAGTCGTCCGGCGCGTCCGTGCCCGCCCCCGACACCACCAGCGCGACCGCGCCGGCCCGCCGGGTCACCAGCGAGCGGGCGGCCCGGTTCGGCACGTACCCCGTGGCGTCCACCGCGCGCTCGACGGCCCGGCGGATCGCGGGGTCCACGTTGCGGATGCCGTTGACCACGCGGGACACCGTGGCGCGGGACACCCCGGCGGCCCGGGCGACGTCCTCCAGGGTCGGCGCCGCGCCCGCCCCGGATCCCGTGCCGCCGCTCCCGCCCGTGTGCCGCCCCGTGTCCATGGCGGCACTGTATCCCCCGGTCCCGCAGCCGGGCGCGCTACACCTCCAGCCGCGTCCGGAGCGGGAGGTCTCCCGCCGTCGGCCCGGCGAACACCTCGTACCCGCCGGGTTCCGTCACCCAGGTACCGGCCGCCGGGGACCAGTACTGGAGGGCCCGCGCGGGGATCCGTACCACCGCCGCCACCCGCTCCCCCGGCTCCGCCTCGACCGCAGTCCAGCCCGCGAGCCAGCGCACGGGCCGTTCCACCGCCGAGTCCGGACGGGACAGGTACAGCTGGACCACCTGACGGCCGCGCCGGGCACCGGTGTTGCGCACGACAACCGTGAACCCCACCTCGTCCGGAGCCCCTTGGGCGGGCAGTCTGCTCAAGCACTCGAATTCCCAGTCCGTGTAGCCGAGTCCGTGGCCGAACCAGTAGGCGGGACTGCGGCCGGTGCGCAGCCACGCGCGGTGGCCGATGTGCAGGCCCTCGGCGTACGCCAGTCGGCCATCGGGGCCGGGGCGGGTGTCCCGGACGGGGGCGTCGGCGAGGGCGGCCGGCCAGGTGGTCGGGAGGCGCCCACCGGGTTCGCGGTGGCCGAAGAGGACGTCGGCGATCCCGCCGCCCGCCTCCTGGCCGGGGAACCAGGTCAGCAGGACGGCGCCGGCCTCCGCGCGCCAGGGCAGCTCGACGGGGCCGCCCGCGTTGACCACGACCGCCGTGCGCGGGTTGGCGCGCAGCACCGTCCGCACCAACTCGTCCTGCGGGGAGGGAAGTCGCAGGCTCTCGCGGTCGCGGCCCTCGCACTCGGTGTCGTCGGTGGTGCCGACGACCACGACGACCGCGTCCGCCGTCCGGGCCGCCGCCTCCGCTTCGGCGAGCGCGGCGGCCGGGTCAGGCGCGGGCGGTGCGGCGGCCAGTACCGTGGCCCGTCCCGTGCCGGGCGCGAGGTGCCGACGGGCGCACACGCGCACCTCCCGGCCCCGGGTGAGGTGGACCCGGGCGGTGCGCAGCGGGGGCCGCACGTGCACGACGGCCGGATCGTCCGTCTCGGGCGGGAACACCCCGTCGAGCAGGGTCCCGCCGTCCACGGTCAGCCGCATCCTCCCGAAGCCGCCCAGGCCGAGCGCCCAGTCGCCGCTCACGGAGGGACGGAGTACGACGGCCAGCTCGATCGTGTCGGCTCCGGGAGGCAGTTCGGGCTCCAGCACCCGGCCGAAGGGCCGGCACACCGAGTACAGGACGGCTCCCCGGGCATCGAGGACGCGCAACCGCACTCCCGGCTCGCCCGTCTCCGGATCGCGTGCGAGCCCCCGCCCCACGGGCACCGGACCGGCTCCCCGCAGGACCGGGCCCGGCGCGTGCAGGACCCGCACGTGCGGGGGCAGCGCCTCCCTGATCCCGTCCAGCGGGCTCACCACGCGGTGCGGGAACACCTCGGCGCTGCCGCCGCCCTGCGCCCGGGGCGCCGCGGCGTGCACCCCGATGACCGCCACGCTCCGCAGCCGCCCCGCGTCGAACGGCAGCACCCCCAGGTTCTCCAGCAGCACGGCACTGGCCGCCACGGCATCCCGCAACACCGCCGCCACGGCATCCGCCTCGGCCCCGCCGGACGCGCCGGGAGCGGGGACCTGGGCCTCGGCGCACCTCGGGACGCCGGCAGTTCCCCCCGCGACTCCGGCGACCCCGGCGCGCGCGCCCGCTGTCGCCACCGCCGCGCAAGGGCCGGACCCGGGCGCCCCCGGGTCGCGTTCCCCCTCCCCGCCGGGACCGCCCACCGCGCCCACGCGCGTCGCCAGGCGGAGCAGGCGGCGGGTCTTGTCCGCCACGGCTTCCCGCGGGACCAGGCCCGAGCGGACGGCCCGGACCAGTTCCTCGCCCCACGGCCCGCGGGGCCCCGGCATCGCGAGGTCCTGGGCCGCCGATCCGGCGGCAGCCGTGGAGCGGACCGCGCCCCAGTCGGAGACCACGACCCCGTCGAAGCCCCACTCCCCCTTGAGCGGGTCGGCGAGGAGCGAACTCTCGCTCATGGTGGCGCCGTTGACCCCGTTGTACGCCGACATCACCAGCCAGACCCCGGCCCGCACGGCCGCTTCGAAGGGGGCGAGGTACAGCTCGCGCAGCACCCGTTCGCCGATCCGGGCGTCCAGGGTCAGCCGGTCGGTCTCCGAGTCGTTGGCCACGTAGTGCTTCGCGGTCGCCGCGACCCCCCGGGACTGGATGCCCCGGATCAGCGCCGCGCCCGTGCGCCCGGCGAGCAGGGGGTCTTCGGAGAAGCACTCGAAGTGCCGTCCGGCGAGGGGGCTGCGGTGCAGGTTGAGGGTGGGCGCGAGCAGGACGTCCACGCCCTTGCTCCGGGCCTCGTCACCGAGGAGCGCGCCGAGGCGGCGTACCCGGTCCTCGTCCCAGAGGGCGGCGAGCGCGGTGGCCGAGGGCAGCAGGGCCGAGGTGTCGCGCTCCTCCCAACCGGGTCCGCGCACCCCGGCCGGCCCGTCCGAGAAGACCATCTGCCGCAGCCCGAATTCCGGTTCGGCGGCGGTCCGCCAGGTGTCCGCGCCGGTCAGCAGCCGGACCTGCCGATGCAGATCCGGTTTACCGGCGAGCCGTTCCTCGTCGTCGCCACCGCCGCGCATGCGGGCCCCTTCACGTCGGATGATCTGGGAGAGCGCTCTCCCAGATCATCCGCGGCTCCGCAGGCACTGTCAATGGCGGCGAACGCGCAGCGCGCGACGCTCAGTTGACCGTGACGGTCACGGTGGGCGACACGGCATCGCCGACCATCACCCGCAGTTGCTCCTTGCCCTTGTCGCGGAAGGTGTTGTCGAACGCGAAGCTGCTCCCCTGCTTGACGGCCGTACTCGCCCGCAGCGTCGTCCACTTGGCGCCGTACTTGTGCTGGAGCACCACCTTGGTGCCGACCGGCACTCCCTTGGTGCGGCCCGTGAAGCTGACCTTCTCGCCCCTCTTCACCGTGGCGGGGGTCGCCGTGAGCGTCACTGCCGCGGTGGCCGACTGCGACGAGGAGGCGGTCGGCTTGGGGGTCGCCGCGGCGGAGGCGAAGGTACCCGCCCCTCCGGCCGCCAGCAGGGCCGCCGACAGGGCGGCGACGGCGGCCATCCGCAGCCGTCGCGCGCCCGGGCCGTGCGGCGCGCACGGCGTTCGCGGGTCGTACGGAGGGCGCAGGTCGGTCGGTGTGGTGTTCACATCGGACTCCCGTCGTGACGGACTCCCCCATGTGGAGCGAAAACCACCGCCATGCGGCGATTGACGCGGCTCCGATGCTACGGACCCCCATCGGCGCGTGTCGACTCGATCATGGCCGGATCCGCCTCCCCCAGGGATCCGCGGCTTCGTCCGCCCAGCAGGCTCGGGCTTTACCGCCCGCGCCGGTCCGGTGAGCGCCGGTTCAGTGCCGCGCGGCTGATCCAGTAGGTCAGGATCAGCCCCCAGAACAGCGGGACGGCCAGTGCGCCGACCACCCCGGCACCGAGCGACGGCAGGGCCATGACGACCACCGAGTAGGCCGCCATCACCGCCACGGCCACCGCCATCGCGACGACCGGCGGGCAGCCGCGCGCGGTGAGCAGGAGGGGCCGCCGCAGCCTCGGGGAGAGCTTGCCGCGCTGCCACAGCGCCCAGCCCGACCACAACGCGAGCAACAGCACCGCACCGGTCACGGTGGCGGCGGCCCGGGCCCCGCCACCGGCGCTCTGCGGTGCGCGGCCGACGAGGGAGACGACGAAGCCCAGCAGGGCGGGCCAGCGCCCGCCCGCCGCGATGCCCCAGGCCATGGCCTCCAGGTTGAACCGGGCGTGCCGGTCCTCCACGTCGAGGGCGGCCGATGCGACGAAGCCCTCGGCGGCGCGGGTCCAGGCGGCCCGGCTGAACCAGCTGCGCCGCATGTCGAGCGTGGCCAGGTTGTTGTGGGCCTCGCTGTTCTCCGGATCCAGGCGCAGGGTGGTCTCGTAGGCGAGCCGGGCGGTGGCGCGGTCGCCGAGGCGGTGGGCGAGCAGCCCGACCATGAAGTGGGCGCTCGCGGCCTGGGGTTCGAGTTCGGTGGCCCGGCGCGCGGCGAGGTAGGCCTCGTGGCGGCGGCCGCGCTGACGGCTCTGCTCCAGGACGACGGCGAGGCAGTGGTGGCCGCCCCAGAAGTGCGGGCTGAGGGCGATGCAGCGGTGCGCGGCCTCTTCGGCCTCGGCGAACCGGCCCAGTCGGACGAGGGTGTCGACCCGCACGAGCCAGGCGTAGGTGTCGTCGGGGGCGACGCGCAGGGCGTCGTCGACGCATGCCAGCGCGCCGGGCAGGTCGCCGAGGGAGCGCCGGCAGCGGGCCAGCAGGATCAACGCCCGCGCATCGTCGGGATGCTGGGCCAGACGGGCACCGGCGAGCGCCGCGGCCTGGGCGAAGCGGCCGAGGTCGTGCAGCGCGTCGGCGCGGTCGAGGCCGCCGTCGTCGACCGGGTCCGCGCGGGGCGGTTCGGCGGTCATGCGATCTTCTTCCGGTCATGGAGGACGGTCACCAGCGCCGGGACGAGTCCGGTCCAGAACACCACTTGCGGCACGCCGCGCTGGGTCCAGGGGACGACGGCGAGCAGGACGCCGGCGAGCGTGGCCCAGGCCGCCTGCGCCAGGACGACGCGGGCCCAGGGTTCGCGTGCGATCAGCGGGCGCACGCTCAGCCGTGCGCCGAGCCGCATCCGCCGGTAGCGGCGCCAGGCGCCGAAACCCCAGACCGCGCTCATGAGGACGAGCGCCCACAGCCGCATGCCGATCGGCAGCGGCAGCGCCTTGGGCGTCTCGCCCTCGGTCGGGAAGACGTCCAGGGCGGCCGCGGCGATGGCCAGACAGGCGAGGGCGAGCCAGCGCGTGCCGCGCAGCATCCGGTAGACGGCGGCGTCGAGCCCGGAGCGCAGGTCGGCCGAGCCGGGTACGGCGGCCAGCGCGGCGGCGAAGGTGTCGGCGGCCCGCGCGGCGCTGGTGCCCGGCTTGTCGGCCTCGCGGCGGGCGAGGTAGGGCACGGCGAAGGTGTTGGAGGGGTCCATGCCGAGCAGGGTGGCGCGGGCCTTGGCGGCGGCTTCCTCGCGTCCCGTCTCGGTGGCGACGTAGAGCAGCACTTCGCAGACCCAGGTCTCCTCGGGTCCGAGGCGGGCGGCGGCGAGCGCCTCCTCCCAGGCCTCGTCGGGGCGCTTGGGTTCGACGAGCATCAGGATCTCGGCGCGTCCGGCGCGGGCGAGCCAGTTGTCCGGGTTGATCCGGACGGCCCGTTCCATCATGTCCAGGGCGTCCGCGTAGCGGCCGACGCGGCGCAGGCAGAAGGAGCGGACGAAGTAGGCGTCGTAGTGCTCGGGGTCGCGGACGAGCACCTCGGCGGTGGCGTCGTACGCCTGCTGGTAGTCCCGGAGCTGGAAGTGGGCGCGGGCGAACCAGACCCGGGCGAACAGGTCTTCGGGATCCTCGGCCAGGCGGCGCCCGAGCACCTCCAGGGCCCGGTCGGCGCGGCCCGCCTCGACGAGGGCCACGCCCTGCTCGGCGAGCGGGTCCCGCCCCGGCCGCGGTGGCACGGTGCGCTGTCCGGTCACAGTTTGCGCTTCTTCTTCAGGTAGGCGAGCAGGTCGTCGTACATGCCGCCGTCGTTGGCGAACATGGCCACGTTGCGGGCGGAGGCGAACCAGGGCTCGCTGGAGGGGCGGATCTGCTTCGCGGCGGAGAGCAGGTCCTTCATGCCGATCATGCGGACGGTGCCGGTGCGGGCGGAGTCGAGCAGGGCCGTCTCGGCGGCCGTCTCGCAGACGTGGGCGAGGTCCGCGCCGGAGAAGTCCTCGGTGGCCTTGGCGAGTTTGCCGAGATCGACGGCTTCGATGGGGCGTTCGCGCAGGTGGTAGCGGAGGATCGCCTCGCGGGCGGCGGCGTCGGGCGGCAGGACGAGCAGCGTCCGGTCGAGCCGTCCGGGGCGGCGCAGCGCGATGTCGACGTCCCAGGGGACGTTGGTGGCGGCGAGGACGAAGACGCCCTCGTGGGCGCCGCTGCCGACCCCGTCCAGTTCGGTGAGCAGCTGGTTCACGACGTTGCGCAGGCCGCTGTGGGCGGTACGGCTGCGCTTGGCGCCGAGGGCGTCCAGTTCGTCGAGGAAGACCACGCAGGGCGCCTGTCGGCGGGCGGTCTCGAAGATGTCGTGGACGTTCTTCTCGGACCGGCCGATCCACATGTCGAGGATGTCGGAGAGCGAGATGGACATGAAGCTCGCGCCGAGTTCACCCGCGACGGCACGTGCGATGAAGGTCTTGCCGCAGCCGGGCGGACCGTAGAGCAGCAGGCCGCCGCGCAGGCTCTTGCCGTAGAGCTTGCGCAGTTCCGGGTTGCGCATGGGGGCGAGGAAGGCCGCTTCGAGGCGGTCCTTGACCTCCTGCATGCCGCCGACGTCGGCGAGGCGCACGGTCCCGGGCGCGTCGATGTCCCAGGGCGAGTCGTCCCCGTCGCTGTCGTCCTGGCCGTCGCTGGTGAGGGGGCGTTCGGGGGCGTCGCCGGTGGGGTCCGCGACGAAGCGGGGGCCGACGACCCCGCCGAGTTCCTGTTCCGCGGCGGCCCAGTCGAAGCGGGGCGCGGGGGCCGGTCCGGCGGGGGGCACGGCCGGAGCGGCGGTCTCCGTCGGCGCGGGGGCCGGTGCGGGGGTGTTCGCGGGGGCGGCGGGCGCGGCCGCGGGTCCGGCCGGGGGCAGGCCCATCGCACGGGCCATCAGGGCGCGGGCGTCGGCGTCGCCGGGGGCGTGCTGGAGGGCCACCGCGGCCTCGGCCACGGCGGCGTCGGCGCGGCCCGCCGCGAGCAGCAGCTCGGCGAGGTGCAGGCGCAGCGGGACGTCCTCGGGCGCGGCGGCCACCGCCGCGCGCAGGCTCCGGATCAGGGGGGACTCGTGGGACTCGTCGGACATGGCTTCACCCTATGGAGTGAACCCGACGTGACGAAACGCGGCCCCCGTTGACGCGGCCCCGTTGACGGGGCCCGCGGTGTGCCGCCGGCGCTCGACGGGTGATCATGGCCGCCCGGGCCGCGGCGGCGGGTCCCGCGCACACCGTCCCGTGGGAGGCAGCAGATGGCAGGTACGGTCCCGGCTCCGGCCCCCGCAGCGGGCACCGCTCCGGTCACCGTCGTCACCGGGGGCGGCAGGGGCATCGGCGCGGCGGTCTGCCGGCGGCTGGCCGCCGAGGGGCACCACGTGGCACTGGGCTACGTCGGTGACGCCGCGGCCGCGGAGGCGACCGCGGCGGCGGTACGGGCGGCCGGCGTGCGGTGCGTGACCGTACGCGGGGACACCTCCGTCGAGGAGGACGTGGACCGCCTCTTCGACGTCGCGCGGGCCGAACTGGGCCCGGTGACCGGGCTGGTCAACAACGCCGGGGTGACGGGCCCCCTCGGCCGTCTCGCGGACGCCCGTACCGCGGACCTGCGGCGCGTGCTGGACGTGAACCTGCTCGGCTACCTGCTGTGCTGCCGCCGGGCGGCCCGCGATCTGGCGGCCTCGGGCGGCGGGGCGATCGTGAACGTCTCCTCGGCAGCCGCCACCCTCGGGGCGCCCGGGGACTACGTCCATCCACTACGCCGCCTCCAAAGCGGGCACCGACGCGCTGACGGTGGGCCTGTCCAAGGAACTCGGGCCGGACGGGATCCGGGTGAACGCCGTGGCGCCCGGCATCATCGACACCGACATGCATGCGGCCATGGGCGACCCGGACCGCGCGGCCCGCTCCGGCCCCGGCATCCCGCTCGGGCGGCGGGGGCGGCCCGAGGAGGTCGCGGCGGCGGTCGCCCGGCTGCTGTCCGCCGACGCCTCGTACACGACCGGTACCGTGCTGCGCGTCTCCGGCGGGCGCTGACCCGGCGCACCGGGCGGGTCCGGTGGGTCCACCTCCCCGCCGCCCGGCCACCCCGCCCGCTCAGCCCGTGTGCAGGATCCGGAAGCGCTCCGGGTCCGCCGGATCCCGGTCGACTACCTGGACGGGCGCCCACTCCCACTGCCACACGCCGGTGTCCGCGGTGCGCGCGAAGCGGATCCGCCCCCGGGTGCCCTCGACGTCGACGTGCGGCCAGGACGCGGCGACGCTCGCGCGGTCCGCGCCGTGGGTGCGCAGCAGACCGGCGAGGACGGCGACCGTGTCGTAGCCCTCGAAGGCGACGAACGAGGGCGCCTCGCCGAGCCGTTCGCGCAGGGCCGACGCCACGTGTGCGCCCGTCGGGCCGAGCCGGTCGGGCAGGTAGCGCAGGAACGGGACCGCGGCCCCGGCGCCGCCCAGCAGCTCCGCCCAGTCGGCGAACTCCGGCTGCCCGGCCGGAGCCCCGATCAGCACGTCCGCGAGGCGCCGGTCGGCTCGGACGGCCCGGACCAGCGGTACGGCCGGTTCCGGGTGGCCGGCGAGCAGCAGCAGGGCGGTCGCGCCGTGGTCGACGAGTGCGTCGCACACCGCCGCGGGGGTGCGCTCGCGCGCATCGAGTTCCATGACGGTGGCGCCGCGCGGCGCCAGGTGCTCGCGCAGGATCCGCCTCCCGGACGTCCAGTACGCGCCCGGATCGGCTGCCACGGCGATGCGGCGGTGGCCCGCGCCGAGGAGGAAGTCCGCGTACGTCCGCCAGCCGCGGGACTGCACCGGGGCGAGGCGGGCGACCCACCGCGTCGGCCCGTCGGTGAGCGCGTCGATGACCGCCGAGGAGCAGAGGAACGGCACGCCGAGGGCGTCGGCCCTGGCCGCGACGGCGCGCGCCACGACGCTGTGGTACTCGCCGGCCAGGGCGGCCGCGCCCAGGTCCACCAGCTCGTCCACGGCCGCCGCGGCGCGCAGCGGATCGGCGGCGGTGTCCCGGACCACCAGTTCGAGCGGCCGTCCGGCGATGCCGCCGGCGTCGTTGACCTCCCGGACGGCGAGTTCCAGTCCCGCGAGCAGGTGGCGGCCCGCGGCAGTCCAGCCGGGCCGCGTGAGCGGAACGAGGGCGCCGATCCGGACGGGCGAACCGTCCCCTTCGGCCCGTACCGCTCCGGTGGTCCCTGGTGACGTGGTCATGTGGGGTCTTCTCCCGTGGGGTGAGGTGCCGGCCGGGCACCGGCGAGCACGGTCAGCGCCCTTCCAGCGCGGCACGGGTCCGGGGTCCGTAGACGCCCATGGGGTCGCCGGTCAGGCCGCGGTCCCTCTGGAACTGGGCGACTCCGCGCCGGGTCCGGTTGTCGTAGACGCCGGTGGCGGAGACGTACGTGAACCCCTGCCCGAAGAGCCGTTCCTGCAGGGCGCGCACGGCGGCCCCGGAGTCGCCGGGCCGCAGGGTGCCGTCGCCGGCGGATTCGGACGCGGCCGGGTTCGGGGTCGGGGTCGCGGAGGCCGGGGCGACGGGGTGCGCCGAGCGGCTTGGTGCCGGGGCGGCGGAACCGGTGCCGGCCGACGGGGCGGACGCGGAAGGACGCACGGACCGGGTCGGGGACGCGGCGGGTTCCCCGGCCCCCGGGCTGCGGGCCAGCAGTCCCGGGGCGCTCACCCCGGGCGGTCCGACCGGGCTCGGCGGGTCCTCGGGCGGGGAGTGGAGCAGGGTCAGCAGGGTGCCGGTGGTGAGCAGCGCGAGGAGGCCGAGGGCCAGCAGGGCGTTGCGCGTACCGCGTTCGCGGCGGGCGGCCCCGGGCGTGCCGGACCGTGCGCTGCCCCCGGGCGGGACGTAGGGGAGGGCTGCGCCGGGGAGCGGGCGCATGCCGGGGGCCCGGTCGGGGGCGAAGGCGGGGGCGGCCGCCGTGCCGTCACCGGGCGTCAGGTCCCCGGCCGTCCCCCGGTCGAGGGGGACGGCGGCCGGGTCGTGCTGCGGCCACAGCGGGTCGCCCGTACGGCGCGGGGCCGGCCGGCGGCCCGGCCGGCCACCGGGGGCGACGTAGGGGCGTACGAGCAGCCGGTCGTCGACGACGGAACCGTCCTCGTCGGGGTGGTGGGGCACGGTCGTCTCCAGGCAGGGACAGCGGTCAGGGGCCGGCCCCTGGGGTCAACGTAGCGCGCACCCGGCGCGGCCCCGACGGCGGGGCCGGAACGTTTCGTTCACATCGGCCGGGCTCCCTCGCCGACCTCCGCGTGCCTGGGGGGCGGGTGATCGGCCGCACTCTTTCTCCCGGGAGGCACCCGGGTCAAGCCCGTTGTCCGGAATCCGAGATCTACTGCGGTTTTCCCCTTCGCGACCCGCTGACCAGTGGTGTGTTGGTGGCGGCCCGTCACAGGGAAGACAACCGGAGGGGTGTCACCGCCCGTGCGGTGGTGCGGTGGCCGACCGTGAGCCGGGTGCCGGGCTATGGCCCGACCGTCCCGCCGTCACCCGTAAGCGGTACGGACCCCGTCGTCCGGGGCCCGCATGCGGCATGGTGGTGGGATGCAGTTGCGCCGGGCCGTCCCCCTGTCCCTCGCCGTCCTCCTCGCCGGCACCGGATGCGTCTCCGGCGGTACGGGAGGGGCCCCGCAACCGGCTCCCTCCCGTACCGCCGAGACTCCCGCGCCCCCTTCCGGCGGGATCACCCCGCCCGCCCGCGCCGGGGAACCCACGGGTGCGCTGTTCGGGGAGACGGGGCCGGCGCCGACCGTCCGGCACTCCCCCGGGACCGATGCGGGCGTGGGCCCCGACGCGTCCGGGCCCACGCCGCCGCGCCGGGCCGCGGAGCGCGCCGGGAAGCCGTCGGCGCCCCGGCGCACGTCCCCCCACAAGCCCGCGCCGTCCCATCCGCGCCGGCACGCGGCCCCGCCGCCCGCCCGCGTCCCCGGGCAGCAGGACATGGACGACCTGTGCTCGGTTGCGGAAGCGGCCGAGGGGACCGTCCCTCCCTCGGTCATGGACCTGTGCGTGGGCCGGTCCGCCGACTGAACGCCCCGGGCGCTGCCGGGCGGTTCGCGGAGACCGGTCGACCGATCGACCGCCGCCCGGCCGGAGTTCCGCCCCGCCGGTGCGTAGGCTGCTCCGATGAGACGCGTTCTGGTGGTCGGGATCAGTGGCGCCGGCAAGTCGACGCTGGCGGCGGAGCTGAGCCGGCGGCTCGGGGTGCCGCACCACGAGATGGACGCACTGCACTTCACCGGTCCGGGGTGGGCCGTCAACGACTCCTTCGTGCGCGATACGGCCCGCCTTGCGGCGGGGAACGGCTGGATCTTCGACTCGCTCGGCTATCCCGCGGTGCGGGACCTGCTGTGGGAGCGGGCCGACACCGTCGTCTGGCTGGACCATCCCCGTCGCGTGATCATGTGGCGGGTGGTGCGGCGCTCCCTGCGCAGGACCGTGCGGCGCGAACGGATCTTCGGCGGGAACGTCGAGGGCTGGCGCGGCTGGCTGCGCGCCGACCACCCGGCGTGGTGGGCCTGGTCGCAGTACGGCGCCCGGCGCGCCGAGATCGCCCGCCGCGCCGCCGACCCCCGCTTCGCCCCGCTGCGGCTCGTCCGGCTGCGCGACCAGGACGCGGTGACGGCCTGGCTGGGGCGATCGGACGAGGCCCGCCGGGGAGCGGCGGGAGGGGACCCACCGGACACCCCTTAGACGGACCGGCTCCGGCGGAGCGGCCGGATCGTCGCGAGGGGCGTCCGGGCGGACGCGGCGCCGGAGGCGGGGAGGCGGGCCGCCCGCGGGGCGGGGCGCAGCCGGCGCAGGGCGCTACGGGCGTGCTGCCCGCGGCGCCGCCATTCGGCGCGCGGGATCCCCGCGCGCGGCCCGCCCCCGGTGATCAGGGCGTTCACCGGGGCGTGCGGGTCGGCGGCCATCCCCTTGGCCACCAGGACGCCGACGACCAGCGGGAGCAGGGCCACGGCGAGGGCGGACCCGGCGGTGGTGGCGTTCCGCAGGCGGGGGTGGCGGGTACGGGGAGCGGCGTCGGGTGTCATGGCCTCATTCGACCAGGGACAGCCGTGCGGGACATCGGGCGGCGTACTCAGGTCCCGGGGTGTGCGGTACTCATGGGGTACGGCGCTCGGGCGGTGCGCCATCCAGGCGGCGCGGTATCCGGACGCCGCGGACCGGAAGGGCGGGAACGGCATGGCGGACGTGGCGGACGGCGGCGGGTTCGAGCCCGCGACGGGCGACGGACCGGCGCCCACGGGCGGGCCGGCGGCGGCGAAGGCCCGGGCCGCGGAGGTGCGTACGGCCTACGAGGGGCTGCTCGCCGTGCGCCGGATCGTGGCCGGCGGCCCCTCGGGCACCGGGGCGACCGACCCGGTGGACGGCGAGGGCCCGGAGGCCGTCCCGGCCCCCTGGGAGCTGCGGCGGATGCCGCGCGCGGTGGCGCTCGTCCTGGAGGCGTCGGGTTTCGCGCCGTCGGCGCTGGACGCGGCGGGCGGGCGCGCCGCCACCGGCTACCGGGTGCGGGCGGCCGGGGACCCGGAACGGGTCGAGGTGAGCTGGGTGGGCCCGCCGGGCGGTGGGGCCGCCGGGGAGGAAGAGGAGCGGCTGACGGCCTGCGCCCGGGTGCTCCGGAGCCACGGCTGGGAGTGCCTGCTGTACCGGGGCCCGCGCCGACGCCGTTTCCTGGAGGTGGAACCGCGCCGCTGAGCGCCCGCTGGGCGGTGGGGCGTCCGCCATCGGGGTCGCGCCGCCGCCGGGAAATCCGGTGTCGTGCGCGCCCGGGGTGGTGCAGGCTCGTCGGATGAGCATGATGGACGCGGTCGCGGCCCGGGTCGGCGGCGGCGAGACGGTGGAGTTCCGGCCCCGGGGGACCTCGATGGTCCCGCTCGTCCAGGACCGGCAGCCGGTCGTCGTCGCGCCGGTGGATCCGGCGCGGATCGAGGTGGGCGACATCGTCCTCGCCCGGGTCGGCGGCGGGGTGTACCTGCACCTGGTCTCGGCGGTGGACGCACCGCGCGGACGGGTGCGGATCGGCAACAACCGCGGCCACGACAACGGGTGGACGGGCCGCGAGCGGGTCTACGGCATCTGCGTGGCGGTGGGGGGCGTCCCGCGGCCCGGCGCCGCGGACCGGATCCGTCCGGAGCCCGGGCCGGCCGCCGGTCCCGCCGCGCTGCCCGGGCTGATCCCGGCGGCGCGGCTGGAGCTGGTGCCGCTGGCCGTCGCGCACGCCGAGGAGATGGCCGGGGTACTGGCCGACCCCGCGCTGCACCGCTTCATCGGCGGCGTTCCCCCGGACCTCGACGCGCTGCGCGCCCGCTACGCCCGGCAGAGCGCGGGCTCCCCCGACCCGGCGGTGCTGTGGGGGAACTGGGTGCTGCGACCGCGTGCCACGGGCCGGCTGGTGGGGACCGTACAGGCCACCGTCGAGGACGGCGTCGCGGAGGTGGCCTGGGTCATCGGCACCGCCTGGCAGGGCCACGGTTATGCGACGGAGGCCGCGCGCGCCCTGGTGGCCCGGCTGACGGAGCCGGTGGGGGCCGCCGCCGTGCACACGGTCGTCGCGCACATCCACCCGGACCATCGCGCCTCGGCGGCCGTGGCCGCCGCCTGCGGGCTCGCCCCCACCCGCGAGGCGGTGGACGGCGAGGTCCGCTGGCGGCTCCGGGCGGCGCCCCGGGCCGGCGGGTAGCGCGCCGGACGCGGGGGTGCGGGCCCCCGGGATCGCCGGGGCCCGCACCCCCGTACCGCCCCGGTGCTACTGGGGCCCGAAGGTCAGGGACAGCTGCGGCGTCCCTTCGTTCGCGCCGGCCTCGGAGGACCACAGCCACGCCGGGTCACTGCCTCCGTTGGTCAGCGCCAGGCTGTAGGCGCTGTTCAGGGCCGCCGCGACGGTGGCCGTGTCCAGGGCGGTCGTGGCGACCGCCGAGCCGTCCGCGATCCCCGCGAAGGCGCCGAGGGCGGTGGCGCCCAGGGCCGGACGGTTGGTGTAGGTGGTGCCCGTCTCCGTCCACGCGCCGGTGACGGGAACCACGGACACCGTGTCGGTGGTGCCCGCCCCGCTCATGGTGCTGGTCTTGACGCTCAGCGTGGCCGACTTCAGGACCGTACCGGCGGGCGCGGCGGGCAGGTTGAAGCGCAGGTAGCTCTGGTAGAGCGCGCTGCCGCCCACCGCCAGCGAACCGGAGGCGCCGAAGTTGGTGCCGGGCGCGCCCGCGTTGGCGTAGGTGTCCTCGGCGGCCTGGACCTGCACGACCGAGTCGGCCGGGGCCGTGGCGAGGGCGAAGTGGTTCTGCACCTGGGCGGGGGTGAGGACCGTCGGGTAGACGGCGGTCTCGTCGAGCCGGCCCGCCCAGTAGTCGCTGAGGGGCCGATCCGGCCAGCCGTTGAGGTTGTCGCCGCCCACGTGCCAGTAACCGGCGAAGTTCTCGTTGGTGGTGACGTTCAGGGTGCCCTGCTGCGCTCCGTCCACGTACAGGACCATGCCGCCGGCGCCCTGCGTCGCGACGACGTGGTGCCACTGGTCGTCGTTGTAACGGGCGCTGCCGCCGGTGGTGATGGTGCGGGTGCTGCCGATGTAGACGCCGTAGACGAGGCGGCCGTCGTTGGTCATGTAGAGGTGCTTGTCGTACTGACTGCTGTTGTTCGCCTGGTTGTTGCCGAAGCCGAGGAGTTTGCCGCCGCGGGTGGTGTTCGTCCTGAACCAGGTTTCCAGCGTGTAGGTGTTCCCGACGGTCGAGCGGCGGTCGCCGTAGACCTGGGTGTTCGCGCCGTTGAAGCCGATCGCCGTACTGGCGCCGGTGACCGCGCCCGGGCTCTGGCGCAGCGCCGGGGCATTGAGGTGGACGCCGCCGGAGTTGCCGCCGTCGGAGGAGTCGGCGACGAAGGGCAGCGCGCTCTCGTCGTAGCGCCAGTACTGCGCGGCGCCGTCCGTGCGGACTTGGTTCGGGTAGGCGTCCACGGTGGCCGGGACGGTCACCGAGGCCGTCGCGGAGAGGGCGCTGGTGTTGCCCGCGCCGTCGGTGGCGCTCACCCGGTAGCTGTACGTCTGGCCCGCCGAGACGGTGGTGTCGGTCCACGAGGCCTGGGGGCGCCGGAAGAACAGCGAGTCGGCGCCGACCGTGGCGATCGGGGTGGCCGAGCCGTTCCGGTACACCTTGTAGGTGAGCGTGCTGTCGTCGAGGTCGAGGCTGGTGCGCCAGCGGACCTGTACCTGGCCCGGCTTGTAGCTCACCGCGCTCGCGACCGGGACGGTCGGCGCCCCGGTGTCGCCGGTGGACGCGAACCGGGTCAGGCTCTGCTGGGCCGAGCCGTTGACGGCGGTGAACTCGCCGCCGACCCAAAGGTATTGGACCCCGGCCTTGGATCCGACGGTCATCACGCGCGGGCCGATGCCCTCGCCGATGCCGTCGTTGGTGTCGGGTGCCCAGCCGAGTTTCGCCGTGCCGCTGGTGGGTTCGGCGAGCAGGTGGTGGCGCTGGCCGTCGGGGTACTCGCCGACGCTGGAGCAGTCGTGCGCGTGCGAGGCGCTGTAGAGGACGTTCTGGTAAGGCAGGACGGCCTGGGTGGCGCCGAGGCAGGTGTCGCGCCACCGCTGGTTGAAGTCGCCGAGGTTGAGGGCGATGCGGCCGTCGAACACCCCGCCGCCGGTGCCTTCGTTGCCGGTGTAGAAGCCGGTGGCGTCGGTGGCGATGTCCTTGACGACGGAGTTGGTGTCGATGAAGCCCGGGTAGGACTTGGTGAGCGCGCCGCTGGTGGCGTCCACGACGGCGAGCGCGTGGGTGTTCGCGCCGTTGACGGTGAAGAAGTCGCCGCCGATCAGCACGTTCTGGCCGTTGGGGGTGACCTCGACGGCGCGCCCCGGTTCGTCAGCGTCGGCCGTGAAGGGCTTGAGGGCTCCGTCGTCCGCGTCGACGGCGGCGAACCGCTGGCGGGGCTGGCCCTGGACGGTCAGGAAGTCGCCGCCGGCGTAGACGGTGTCGCCGGTGACGGCGAGCGCGCGGACCGTGGCCGCGAAGGACGGGTGGAAGGACGCCTTGGGGGTGCAGGTCGCCACGTCGATCGCGGCGAGGCTGGAGACCGGGGTGCCGTTGACGGCGCCGAAGTACCCGCCCGCGTACAGGGTCTGCTTGTCGGGCGACAGGACCAGCGCACGGACGGTGGCGGTGCCCCCGCCGACGGTGAAGGAGAGCTTGCAGGCGGTCGGGGCGCCGGTCGCCGCGTCGAGGGCGACGAAGTTGACCGCGGACTGCTCGGCCCCGGCGCCGCCTTCGGGCGGCCGGACGGCCGAGAAGGTGCCTCCCGCGAAGACGGTGCCGTTCGCCTCGGCTAGCGCCCAGACGACGCCGTTGGGCTGCCAGGTCGACAGCGCGTCGGCGGTGAAGGCGACGGGCGGCGTGAGCGCCGCGGCTTGCGGTACGAGGCCGAGTCCGATGGCTGCGGCGCCGCCGGACAGGGCGACGGCGAGCGCGGTCGCCATGCTTGTGGATCTACGCATGAACCCCCCAGTTCATTGAGCGAGGTGATGGTGGTGCGGGTGAGCGCATGGCTGGAAACAGCCGATCCGAAACCATGCGTACGGGCGCACCTTAGGGGGGATCCGGTCGCCGTTCACCACACTTGACCGATCGGATGCCGAACGGCACCGCCGGCGAACTCTCCGCCCGGTGCGCCCGGTGGCCGGTTGTCGCCCCGATGGAGCGCGGTCGAGTTGCCGGCCGGTCGTCCCCGGGGGAAGGAGCGTGCGGCCCCGGGGCGGGACACCGGGCGGCGGCCACCCTGGCGAAAGCGCCACGCCGTGGGCCGGGTCCCTCTACGGTGCCTGCAGGGCGCTCGGCTCGGTCGGCGGAAAGCGGGGGCGGATGGACAGGGAAGAAGACATGCGGCTGGCGAGGATCACCCCGGAGATCTCGCGCCGCACCATCACCCTGCTGCGCGAGCTGGCCGGGCTGGAGCCCCCGGAGCGGGTGCCGGAGGACGCGATGGTCCTGGCGGACGCGATCCTCGCCGAGCACGGCACGGACGGGCTCCGCGTCCTGGTCATGACGCTGTCGGCGTGGGCGACCGCGCAGATCGAGAACGTCGCGGAGCTGAGCCAGCGCAGTTACGAGGCGGTGCTCGACGCGATGGAGCTGGCCTGCCTGGAGGCCGACGCGGACGAATGAGACCCGGATCGCGACGCAGGACAGCCATCGGGCCCGCGGTCGGCGACACTGGTGGAACAGGGGGGTCCCGATCGGAGGCCGTCGTGAGCAATCCTTCCCCCATCCGACTCGCTGCCGCCCTGTCCACCGAACACCGTGGACGGCTGATGAGCCACGCGCGTGAGGTCAACTTCCCCGAAGGTTTCCGGATCTTCGACGAAGGAAACCGGGCCGAAACCTTCTGGATCGTGCGCTCCGGGACCGTCACCCTGGAGATCCCGGTGCCCGGACACCGCTCCGCTCCCGTGGAGAGCCTCGGCCCCGGCGAGCTGGTGGGCTGGTCGTGGCTGTTCCCGCCGTACGTCTGGCAGCTGTGCGCCGAAGCGATGACCCCGGTGCGGGCGTACGAGTTCGACGGGATGACCGTCCGGATGCTGATGGACGCCGACCCCGCCTTCGGCTCCGCCGTGGGCCAGTGGGTGGGCCGGGTCCTGGCCCACCGCCTGCACCAGACCCGCACCCGTCTGCTCGACCTGTACGCCCCTCACTAGCGCTGCCGACCGGACCCCTCGCGGGCCGCCGGTGGCCCGATGTCGACGGACCGATCTTCGGCCGTTTCGTATACAGGTTCTATACAGGTTTTCCTACAGGTCACAGGCCACCTCGCCGACACAACCTGCGATCATCCGGTCGCTTTGGGTGACGCGAAATCGGGGTACGGGTCTGCGGCCATGCCCTGGGTGGGCAACACTCGTGTCCGTTATCCGAAACAACCACCCAAGGGAGTGTTCGAAATGCGGTCCATCGCAAGGGGTATGGGTCTCGCTACGGCGGCCATGGCGCTCACCGCGCTCACGTCGCTGGCCGGCTCGGGAGCGGCCGACGCGGCGCCCTCCGGCACCGAGAGCCTCTACGCGCCGTCCGCGCTGGTGCTCGGGATCACGGCGGGCGACGACGCCCGGGACGGTACGGTCCTGCGCGCCGTGACGCTCAGCTGCGCCCCCCGGCCGAGCGGGACGCACCCGGACCCGGCCGGCGCGTGTAAGGAGTTACTGTCGGCCGCCGGTCAGCCGGATCTCATCACGTCGGGCGGCGCGGGGGCGATGTGCACCCGCGAGTGGGACCCGGTGACGGTGACGGCCGACGGCGTCTGGCAGGGCAAGCGGTTCACCTACGACCACACCTTCGCCAACCGCTGCGCGCTGCGGAACGGCAGCGGGGTCGTCTTCTCCTTCTGACCGGCCCGGCATGGCGATCGGCAGCCATTTCAGCCCAGTTCGAGGCTGGTGACCCCGTACAGACCGGGGAGGTCCACCTCGGGCGCGGGGCCCGTGTACATCCGGGCGGCCTCGAAGGTGGGGACGAGGCCGAGTCCGGACATCAGGGCGAGGGCGTCGGGATGGGTGTCGGGTACGTCCACCGCCACCGCTCCCGCTCCCCCGCCCGGGCCCCCGGGCACCGTCGCCGCCAGCCGCTGGACCAGGGCGGCGGCGACGGCCGGCCCGGCGGCGTACAGCGGCCCGATCCGCGAGGCCCCGCTGCACGGCCGGATCACGCCGAGGCCCTCGATCCGCCCGTCGCGGACGGCGGCGAGGGCGGTGCGGCCGGGCAGTCCGGTCCAGGCGGCGAGGAAGGAGTCGCGCGCCTCGGGGAAGAACCGCCGGTCGTAGGCCGCCAGTTGGGCGAAGGGCAGGGAGCGGGCGTCGATCACCTCGATGCCCTCGGCTTCCTTGCCCGAGGCGGCGTCCCGCGCCGCCTCCGCGCTCGGAACGCCCTCGTGACGGACGTTGTTCCACGCGGAACGGAACCCGGACTTGCGGTAGTTGTCCTGCTGGGCGACGACCCCGTCGAGGCCGATGAGGCGCCCGTCGAGCCGCTGCATCGCGGCGTTCCAGAGCTGGATGCCGTACCCCTGGCCGCGCACCGCGGGGCGGGCGATGTAGAACCCGATGAACCCGAACCCGGCGCCGTAGCGGACCGCGGAGACGCAGGCCACGGGTTCCCCGTCGAGGCGGCCCACGAGGAAGCCGCCCGGGTCGGCCACGACGAAGGCCAGCCGGTCGCTGTGGCCCGGGTTCCACCCCTCGTCGTCGGCCCAGGCCCGGAACAGTTCCATGTCGGCGGCGCTCGCGCCGGCGATCTCGAATGCCGTCATGAGCGGTGTTCTACCAGAGGAACGGCGCCGGCCGGTACGGTGCCGATCCGGACGGCCCACGGGAGCTTGCGGGGTGACAGGCCGTCAGTGGCCGCCCTTGGGCTGCCAGCAGCCGCCCTCCATGTACGAACCGTGGGTCTCGATCCGCACCGGGTCGTGCAGTTGGCCGCCGACGCAAGGACCCCCCTCGTGGACCCGCAGCTGGAACCAGAGCCTGCCGCTGTCGGGCGTTGCGGCGTCGGCGACGATGGCGCCCGGTCCCACCGTGTACCCGAGGCCCTCCAGGGCGGTCCGCAGCTGCGCCTCGGTGTGCGGGACGGTCTTGCCGGCGCCGGTCAGGGCGGCACGGATGCGCTCGGCGTGGGCCGCGCCCTTGCACTCCTCCATGGGGGTGTCGGGCAGCTCCCGCTTGAAGGCGTTGTTCTCGGCGTACTTGTTCGCCTCCGGATCGGTCCCGGTGGTGGCTCCGGGTGCCGGGGGCAGAGCGGTGGCCCGGCCAGCGCAGCGGGCGGCGATCTCCGGGTGGTCCCGGTCGTGCCGGACGGCGGCCTCCCTGGCCAGGGCGGCGTAGTCCACGGACGGGGACGCGGACGGCGACCCCGACGGGCCGGGTCCGCCGCTCCCCGTGGTCACCGTGGTTCCGCAGCCGGTCAGCGCGAGCAGAGCGGAGACGAAGAGGGCGGCGGCGCGAGCGCGGCGGGGTGTCACGGCATCTCCAGGTCCTGCGGGCGGTCCCCCGGGGGCGGGGCTGGAGCGACCAGTATCACCACCGCGGCCCGCGGGCACCTGAGTACGGGTACTCAGCCGGGCGCCGGAGGGCCGTTGTCAGTGCGCCCGGTTATAACGGGAGCGAGATCCGGTCCGTGCGTTCCCTGGAGGCTGTCATGACCCCGGTGCAATGGAAGCTCGTCGTCGACTGCGCCGATCCGCTGCGCCTCGCGCACTTCTGGTCCGCCGCGCTCGGCTACGCACGCGAGGACCACAGCGAACTGATCGACCGGCTGATCGGCTTCGGCGCCGTCACCGAAGCCGACTGGAAGGTGGTGGACGGCCGCACGGTCTGGCGCGGCGCGGCCGCCGTCCGCCACCCCGACGACCCGGTCGATCCGACGACCGGGGTCGGGCTGGGGCGGCGGGTGCTGTTCAACGCCGTCCCCGAGCCGAAGCAGGGCAAGAACCGGCTGCACATCGACCTGCACTTCGGCCCGGAGCGCCGGGTGGCGGAGAGCGAGCGGCTGACCGCCCTGGGGGCGGCGGTGCTGCGGTCGGTGGAGGAGCACGGCAGCGCGCACCTGGTGATGGCGGACCCCGAGGGCAACGAGTTCTGCGTGCAGTGAGCGCGCGCCGGACGGCCGGGCCCGGCCCCGCCCGGCTGTCCGGCGCGCCGGGTAATGGGTCGCCCCGGCGCCCCCGGCCTGCGTAGGGTCGGGGCATGGGGAAGCCGCTTGTCGTCGTGTTCAGTGGGGCCGGGATGTCCACCGATTCCGGGATTCCGGACTACCGGGGGCCGCAGGGTCTCTGGCGCCGGGAGCCCGGCGCGGAGAAGCTGGTGACGTACGAGTACTACATGGCGGATCCGGAGATCCGGCGGCGCTCCTGGCTGATGCGGGCCGAGATCGCGGCGCTCGGGGCGCGGCCCAACGCGGCGCACCTGGCCGTGGCCGCCCTGGAGCGCGGCGGGACCCCGGTCCGGGTCGTCACCCAGAACGTCGACGGGCTGCACCAGCTCGCGGGGATGCCCGACCGCAAGGTCTTCGAGCTGCACGGCACCGCCCGGGCGGTCGTCTGCACCCGGTGCCACGTCCGGTCCCCGATGGCGGAGACCCTGGAACGGGTCGCGGCGGGCGAGCCCGACCCCGCCTGTCTGACCTGCGGCGGGATCCTCAAGGCGGCGACGGTGATGTTCGGCGAGCGGCTGGACCCGGAGGTGCTGGCGCAGGCCGTGGCGGTCGCCAAGGGCTGCCAGGTCTTCATCGCCGTGGGCAGCACGCTCCAGGTGCAGCCCGCCGCCTCGCTGGCGGGGATCGCGGCGGAGCACGGAGCCCGTCTGATCATCGTCAACGCCGAGGAGACCCCGTACGACGCGCTCGCCGACGAGCTGATCAGGGAGCCGATCGGGAGCGCGCTGCCCAGCCTCCTCGACCGGCTCCAGGACGTCCAGGTGTAGGTCCGGCCCGCCGGGCGGAACCGCCCCGCACCGCGCGGATCAGCCGCCCGCGTGCGCCTTCTTCACCGCCGCCAGGTCGATCTTCTTCATCGTGTACACGGCGGCGCTGGCCCGGGCGGCCTTCTCCGGGTCGGGGTCGCTGATCAGGTCGATCACCTCGGCCGGAACGACCTGCCAGGACAGGCCGAAGCGGTCCTTGAGCCAGCCGCAGACCGATTCCTCGCCGCCGCCCGCGGTCAGCGCCTGCCAGTAGTGGTCCACCTCGGCCTGGTCGTCGCAGTGGATCTGGAAGGAGACGGCCTCGCTGAAGGTGAACTGGGGGCCGCCGTTGAGGCCGACGAACTTCTGCCCGTTGATCTCGAACTCGACGACCATCACCGAGCCGGCCTCGCCGGGACCCGCGTCGGTGTAGCGACCGGTCCGGCCGCGCTTGCCGTCCTTGAAGACGGAGAGGTAGAAGTCGGCGGCCTCCTCCGCGTTGCCGTCGAACCACAGGCACGTGGTGAAACCGTTGCTGATCATGACTGCCTCCATCGGGTGCGGGCTGTTGTCCACCCATACAGACCGGCCCCGGGCCCGATTCTCATCGGTGGGCCCGGGACCTGTCCGCGAAGCACCCGTACGGGCTACATCTCCAGCATGCGGTCGACGACGCGCTCGGCGGCCCGGCCGTCGTCCAGGTCGCAGAACTCGGCGCGGAAGGCCGCGCGCCGGGCGGCGTACTCCGCGCCCACCGCGTCCGCGTTCCGCACCGCCGCGATCAGGCTCGCCGAGTCCTCCAGCAGCGGGCCGGGACCCTTGGCCTCCAGGTCGATGGTGAGGCCGCGCAGCGTGCCGTGGTAGTGCGCCAGGTCGTAGGTGAACAGCAGGATCGGGCGGTCGGTGAGCGCGAAGTCGCACATCGCGGACGAGTAGTCCGAGATGAGGACGTCGGCCACCAGCAGCAGATCGGTGGTGTCGGGCCAACGGGAGACGTCCACCACGAAACCGTCGCGGACCCCGTCGCGGACCTGCTCGGTCACCCGGTAGTGGCCGCGGACCAGCAGCACGTGGTCCTCGCCCAGCTCGCGCCGGGCCTCGTCCAGGTCGATCCGCAGGTCGAGCTTGTAGCCGCCGCTCCAGCCCTCGTTGTTCTCGCGCCAGGTCGGCATGTACAGCACGACCTTCTTGCCCTCGGGCAGGCCGAGCCGGCGGCGGACCTCGGCGATCCGGTCGGCGTCGGGACGCACCAGCGCGTCCGTGCGCGGACTGCCGACCTCCAGGACCTCGCCGTCGAAGCCGAGGGCCCGCTTGAGGACGGGCGTGGCGAAGCTGCTCGGGGAGGCGAGCAGGGACCACTGGGCGCTGTCGTGCGCCAGCGACTCCAGCACCTCGGGGCTCGAGTAGTAGTCGTGGATGAAGTCGTGACCGATCTGCTTGAGCGGCGTGCCGTGCCAGGTCTGGACGACGACCTGGCCCTCGCGGCGGAAGAACTGCGAGGGGACGCTGTCGTTGACGACGTAGTACCGGGCGCGGGCCAGCACGTCCCACGATTCCAGGCTGCTGTACTGCACCGCGCGAGCGGTGGAGGGGACCTCGGCGCGGCCGTCGCGGACCAGCCAGACGTGCTCCAGCTTCTCGCCCCGGCGCAGCAGCTCCTCGTGGATGGCGCGCGGCGAGTCACCGGCGCCGTTCCCCTGGAAGGTGTCGTAGACGACCATGTCCTTGAGCGGCGCGCGGCGCTGCGTCGGGTAGGTCACGTCACGGGCGATGCGCTGGGCGTACCGGGAGCGGTCGTGCGGGGTCAGCAGCGGGTCGGTGACCAGCGCCATGCGGTCGTAGAAGCGGGCTTCCACGCGCATCCGGCGGCCCTCGACGGTCAGGGCCACGGGGCCCTTGCCGAGCGCGGGGGCGATCAGCTGGACCGGGGCGCCCCGGTCGACGCCGAGCAGGCTCGCGGTCGTTCCGCCCTGGCTGACCGGGCGCAGCGTCGGCCACCAGCGGCCGTGCGGGAGCGAGGTCTTCCCGGCGAAGGGCTCGGGCAGCATCGGGGTGAAGACGGCCTGGAAGCGGCCGTTCCCGTGGGTGACGGGGTAGGTGTACTCCTCGCCGTGCCAGTTGTGCAGGACCAGCTCGTACGGCTCGTCGGCGGCGCTCGCGGGCGGGAGGAAGGTGCCGCCCAGGGTCAGCGTGCCGTCCTCGGCGCTGACGGTGTCCACCAGCGGCGGCGACGGCTGGAGCGAGAAGCAGAGGTGCCCGGCGGGGGTGCGCTTGACGAACACGGAGCGGCCGGTGTCGTCTCCGGGGACCGGCATGACGAGTCCGGTGAAACCGCCGCGCTCGTCGTGCGCCAGGTCGGCGGAGGTGCCGTCGGCGCGGGTCACGGACAGGTTCCACGGCTCGGGGAGCCATTCGCCGGGGGCGGGCACCGCGTCGGGCACGGCGGCCAGGTCGGCGAGGGGCACGTGCACGGTGAAGGCGGCGCGGCCGCCCTGGCTGCCCGGGGTGGTCTCCAGCGGCAGGGTCAGGACGGTGCCGGTGTTCTGGTGCTGGGCGCGCAGTGCGGCTCCGGGGCCGAAGTCCGCGGCGAGTTCGCCGCTGATGTCGAAACCGCTGCCGTCGGCGGCCGGGCGGACGTCCAGGACCCGGGCCCGTACGACCTCGACCGTGACGGTGAAGGCACCGCTGACGGCGGGCACGATCCGGACGTCCGGCGCCACCCAGTGGGCGGGCGGGGTCAGGCCGCTGTCGTGGTCGCCGCCCTTGAGGCGGGCGCGGTGCAGGCCGCCGGCGCCGGTGACGGCGACCGAGGTGGTCCAGGTGCCGTCGCGCCACTTGCCGCCCTGCTGGAAGACGGAGGGGTCGACGACGGCGGTGAAACCGGCCCAGTCGGCGTGCCGCAGCGCGAGGTGCGCGGCGTTCACGGTGGCCATGGGCGCGGCGACGGTACGGGTGTTGACGACCGTGCGGCGGCGCTTGCCCTTCTCCCGGAAGACCAGCATCTTGCGCGAGCCCAGGCGGCTCTCGGCGCCCAGGTGGCCGGGCAGCGCGTAGCCGCGCAGGAGCAGCTTGCCGCCGCTCCACGCGGCCTGTTCGAGCCGGCTGACGACGCGGAGCTCGCGCTGGCCGAGGGTGAGCACCTTGGCGGGGACGGGCGGACGGCCCTGGAGGAAGGGGTAGTCGGCCTGCGGACGGGCGAGACCCTTGACGGGCACGCTGTAGGAGAAGTCGCCCTGGTGCTTGAGGAGGGCGATGAAGTCCTCGACGCGGCCTTCGCGGGCGAGGTACGCCTTGAGCCGGTCGGCGACGGTGAGGTCGCTCCAGGGCTCGCTGCCGATCTCGCGGACGAGGCCGCCGACTTCGCGGACGAACGCGTCGCGGAAGTCCTGGCCGCCCTCGGGCACGTACTTGTAGATGAGCGGGAGTTCCTCGCTCAGCACGTTGTGGTCGTACTCGCGCAGGTAACGGGCGTACTTGGCGCCGGTCTTGGCCTTGAGGGCGTCGCGGACCAGGCGGACGGAGGTGACCCGGTCGATGAGCGAGACGGGGTCGGTGGAGCGCTGGGTGATGGAGCGCTCGCCGGTCTCGCGGACGCGCCAGTGGTAGACGACGTCGCTGAGGACGTCGACGCTGGCCGCGAAGTAGTGCGCGGGGATGCTGACGGGGGCGTCCTCGTAGAGGATGCCTTCCGGGTACTGGAAACCGTGCTCGTCCCAGAAGGTGCGCCGGTAGACCTTGTTCCAGGCGGTCCGGTCGGTGACGAGCGGGGCGAACTTGGAGATGTGCGTCTTCAGCCGGGTCTTGGCGAAGGGCGCCTTGTGCCCCCAGGACTGGTTCATGCCCACGGAGCGGAAGCGCAGGACGTTGCCGCCGACGAAGTCCGAGCCGGTCTCGTCGAGGGTGTCGACCATCAGCTGGTACGCGTTGGCCGGCAGGGTGTCGTCACTGTCGACGAAGGCGAGGTACTCGCTGCCCTCGGACACGTGCCGGGCTCCGGCGTTGCGGGCGGCGCCGAGGCCGGCGTTCTCCTGCAGGACCAGCCGGAAACGGCTGTCCCGTGCGGCGAAGGCCTTGGCTATGACGGCACTCGTGTCCGTCGAACCGTCGTCGACCATGACGACTTCGAAGTCGCCGAACGTCTGGGCGGCGAGAGACTCCAGGCACTCGTCGAGGTAGAGCTCGACGTTGTAGACGGGGACGACGATGCTCAGGCGCGGGGGCATGGGTGACGAATTCTCCAGCGGGTTTATCAGTCAAATGATCAGCTAATTACAGCATCTTACTCTGTAACGGGCTTATAAACTCCACCCAATCCGGACAAAGCGTCGCAAGTGGTGGGGCGAACGGCAAAGAATTCAACCGCCCGCCTCCCCACTGTGCCCGCTCGTGCGGTCAGACCTCCAGTTCGGCTTCGATCCGCTTCAGCTGGTGACGTGCCATCGCGAGGTTGGACCGGTCCTTGTCCAGCGCCAGATAGAGGAAAAGACCCTGGGAGTTGCGGCCGCGCAGCAGCCGGATGAGGTGGTACTGCGAACCGAGGGTGATGAGGATGTCCTCGATCTCTTCCTTCAGACCGAGCAGTTCCATGGTGCGGACCTTGGCGCGGACCACGTCGGTGTTGCCCGCCGCGGCCACCGCGAGGTCGAGTTCCTTGCTGCCGCCGATGGTACCGAGGGCCATGCCGCTGCCGTAGTCGACCAGGGCGGCGCCGAGGGCTCCGTCGATGGTGGTGGTCTCCTTGAGAGCGGTCTCCACGTTGGCCATGGGAGTTCCTTTCCGGTGTTCCTGCTGGTGAGGGTGATGGGTCATGGGTGGCACGGGGGGTGACGCCCGGGGTCACCGGGGCCTTTCGGGGGCCTCGGGGCCGCGCCGGCCGAGGACGCCGTCTATGAGCTCGGCGATCCGCAGGCTGGAGCGACGGGCCTCCAGGTGGAGCCTGCCGACGTTCGCGCGCGGTTCCGCGATCAGGGTCAGGACCGCCGCGTCGCCCGCGGCGTAGGTGGCGACGTACCCGTGCTCGCCCCGGACGAGCAGCTCCCGGAAGTCGCCCTGTCCGGTGCTGTCGCTGAGCCGCTGGGCCACCCCGAGGGCGGCTGCGGTCAGCGCCGCCACGGCTTCCGCTTCGGTGGCGGCCGTGTCCTGCGCGAGCACCAGCCCGTCAGCGCTGGCGGCGAGGGCGCCGGTGAGCTGCGGGATCCGCGCCCGCAGCCGCCGCAGCTCGGCGAGGATCTCGGCTTCGGCTTCGGCGGGCACCATGGGCGGTTTCCTTTCGGTGGGACGCCCCCGCCCGTCCTGGCGCCGCTCGGCGCGCGGTCGCAGCGGGAGCCTCACAGGCTTGCCTCCAGCGCGTCGCGCAGCCGCCGCAGCAGGGCCACATCCGGGGACTGGGCGTCGGTGAGCCAGTCCGGCAGCGGCGCCGCGGCGGGCGCGGGGACCGGTGCGTGCGGGGTCTCGACGAGTCCGGCCGCGGCGAGCCGCCGTACGTCGAGCAGGGTGTGGAAGGCGGGGCGGCCCATCGCCCAGGCCAGCGCGGCCGGGGTGCGCACCCCGTCTGCCTGTCGCAGCAGGAGGCGCTGGCGGCTGGTGACCGTCTGGCCGGGAGCGGCGGTGCGGGGCACCACGGGCGCGGTGTCGAGCAGGGGGTACGGCCACACCGAGTCCAGCAGCTCGCGCCGCCGCCGGGTCTCGCGCTCGACGGCGGCGGCGGGTACGGAGCGCACGGAGCCGATCCAGTGGGTGGCGCCGCGCCGGAAGCGCGAGGGGCCGCTGCCGGGCGAGAGCGCGAAGAACGCGGCGTCGAAGATGGCGGCGAGGTGGCATATCTCCAGTTCGCCCCCGGCGAGGCCGCCGCTGTCGACGAGGAACCGGGCGACCTGGCGGCGGGCTCCGGCCCGGTCCACGGCCTCGCGCCAGCGTTCGGGGGCGAGGCCGCCGCCGGTGGTGAGCAGCACCTCCAGGCCGGGCGTGGCCGGGCTCTCGGCGTGCACGATCCGGCCGTCTTCCAGGAAGAGGGTGCCGCGGTCGCGTAAGAGGGCTCCGGTGGCCCGCTCGGCGGCGAGCCGGGTGAGCAGCGGCGAGACCGCGGCGTGGCCGGGCACGCGGTCGGCGGCGGGGGTCGCGGTGGTCACCTGAGCACCAGCCCTTCCGCGAGGTCCCGGAGTCTGATCCGGGCGAGCGCGAGGTTGCCGTGCGAGCGGTCCAGCCAGAGGTGCAGGAAGACGCTGCTGTCGAAGCTCGTCTCGACGAAGCGCAGGACGTGGTAGCCCGTCCGGGTGGTGACGATGAGGTCCTCGATGGGCGGCCCGTCCTCGTCACCGGCACCGGGGCCCGGGCCCGCGTCCGCCGTCCCGGTGGACGGGGCGTCGGGGGCGAAGGACTCGTATTCGGCGGCGGCGCGGGCCAGCTCGGCGGTCTCGGCGGCGGTCGTCTCGTGGTCCCCCACCGGTGATTCCCCCGCGGTGCCGAGGGCCAGTCCACTGCTCCAGTCCACCAGCGCCGCCCCGCGCGCGCCGGGCAGCGTCATGGCTTCGAGCAGGCATTCGTCGATCCCGGGCACGCGGGTTCCCCTCCCGGCCGGTCGTGCGTGGTGCACGGTCGTGCGGCGCGACAGAGAGGAACTTACTGAAGTTCCGCACGGCGAAAGGGCGTTCTGGCATTTTCTCCTGGAACATGCGCCGGATGCCTGCGCAGGGTTGGCCGGATGCCGACCAGGACCGGTCGTTCCCGTTCACAGGTGATCAGGAAGCCAGGGGAAGGGGCATTCCGTCGACGAGTCTGAAGGTCCCGCCCTCGCGGCGGACGTAGCCCTCGTGGGTGAGGGTGCGCAGGAGGTGGTAGACGGTCGGCAGGGGGATCCCGGTGATCCGCGCGAGCCGTTTCGCCGTCGCGCCGTCCTCCGCGTACATCGCTTCCACCAGGCGCAGCGCGCGCTGGACGGAGCCGATGAGGGTGGGTGCGCTGTGGGGTGCGCCGTGGTGCGCGCTGTCGTTCTGAGTCTGCTCGGTGCCCATGAGTAGTCCCCCTGCTCCGGTAGGCGGCCTGGCAAACCCATCAAAGTCGCTCGCCCACCCCAATACCAGCTGACTCGCGTCAACCCGGGGACGGGATCGGCCGGGGCCGGGGCGGGGCGCGCTCAGGCCCTGGTCCAGCCGTCGAAGTGCCAGGGCGCGGCGACGGTCCGGGCGTGCGGGGTGCCCGAGACCGTGAGGCTCGCCTCGCGCGGGGTGCCCGTCTCGAAGCGGACGTGCAGCGATCCGTCGGGCGTGACCTCGGCGTCCGAGACGCGGCGCAGGCCCAGTTCGCCGAGGACGGCCGTCTTGTGCGCGGGCAGCGTGGCGCCCGGGGAGCGGACGATCCGCTCGCCGCCGGAGGGGTCGTGGCCCACCCGGATCCAGCCGGAGTCCGGCAGCTCCAGCCGCCATGAGGCGTCGAGGGTGATCCGGCCCTCCGCCTCCTCGTCCTCGTCGTGGAAGACGAGGTAGGGCCGCGCCCGGCGCTCGCCCACCTCGTAGACGACGGTGCCGACGAGGTCGGCGGCGTCGAACGCGTATCCGTCCGGTTCCTCGCCATCGGCAGCGCCGTCGCCGCCGTCGGCGGCCGGGTGGTGCGCGCACCCGGTGTCCAGGCACTCGGCGAGCGGGTCGACGCGGGGTCCGGGGACCGGGGCGTGGCCGGTGAGCCTGCCCCACAGCGCGGGCACGGCGTGGCGCTGGACCAGGTCGACCACGTCCTCGGCGACGGCGAGCGAGCTGCGCTCGTCGGTGATCGTCCACCAGTGGTCGTGCGGGTGGCCGAGGAGCGCTCCGATGCGGGCGTGCCAGCCGACGGGGCCGACGCGGTTGGCCGAGAGCCGGGTGCCGAGGGCGGGGCGCAGCCGCCGCAGGTCCTCGTGCTCCTGGTAGCCGACGGCGCGGAGGTTGACGGTGAAGCGGCAGCGCTCCGGGGTGGAGGCGGCGCTGCGCTGGAAGCCGATCAGCGCGTGATCGGGGACGGCGACCGCGAGCCGGTACTCCCGGCCTGCGCCGGTGAAGCCCGCTTCGCGCAGTGCCGGGGCTATGCGCTCGCGGAGCATCTGATGGAACAAGTCGGTCGCATTCACCCCGGCAGTCTCCCAAGCGGGACCCTCCGGGGGCAAAACGGTTTGCCGCGCCCTGCGCCCGGGTCAGTCCGTCCGGCGGCCGCCCGCGACGGAGGCGGCCACGCTCGCGGCGGTGCCGAGGGCGAGCATGACGACGTAGGAGAGGATCTCGTACCCGGAGGGGATGAAGTGGCCGAGGAAGCCGAGGATGCGGATCCAGCCCCACCATTCGTGGAGCAGGCCGCTCGCGCCGCCGACGAGGAGGACGAACCCGACGAGGGCGAGCAGGTCGCCGAGCGGGGAGCGGGAGGTCGAGGTGGTCATGTCCCTGACGGTAGGCGGCGGGGCCGGGGCCGGGCGTCCCGCTTCCGGTGCCCCGTTCCGCGACTTTAGGGGACAACTGCGGCCCGCGCCGCCCAACTTTCGTAGCCCCCGGTCCGCCGCACCCCGCTGAAGCGCGGGAGCTCCAGGGCCTCCCCACCGGAGCGGTTCCCGTGTCACGCTGCCCCGATGGAGCGGATCATCGAGGAGATACGCGAGGACCTGGACCGGCGGATCGCCGTGGCGGCGGACCGGCTCGCCGAGCGGACGCTGACCGAGGATCCCGCGTACGCCGCTCCGCTCGGCCGGGCCGAGCTGCGCGAGCGCGCCCACCGGCAGCTGCGCCAGACCGTCGAGGGGGTGGTCCGCAGCGCGCGCGGGCTGCCGGTGGACCTGACGGAGGCGCGGTCGGTGGGAGCGCTGCGGGCCGAGCAAGGGCTGCCGCTCACCCCGCTGATCCGGTCCCACCGGCAGGCCGGCCGACTGCTGTGGCAGCACCTGACCGAGGCGGTGACGGCGCACGACCGCGCGGCTCTGCCCCGGTTGCTGCCCGGTGCGAGCGTGCTGTGGGACGTGCTGGACCAGCAGACGGACGCCACCGCCGAGGCGTACCGGCAGGCGGAGAGCGCGCGCGGCGGCCGCGACCGGGAGCGCCGGGCCGCCCTGCTCGACTCCCTCCTGGACGGCGGTCCTGCCGAGGAGGCGGCGGCCGCGGCCGCTCAGCTCGGGCTGCCGGGCCAGGGCCGCTTCGCGGTGCTCGTGCTGGCTTCCGGCGCCGACCCGGTGGACCGGCCGCCCGTTTCCGCGGCCGGGCCGCGCGTGCTGTGGCGGATCCGGGCGGACGGCGAGAGCGCCCTGGTGGAGCTCGGCCACCATCCGCTGGAGGCGGTGCGCGCGCTGCTGGCGCCCCTGGGGGTACGGGCCGGGGTGAGCCCGGTGGTGGCCGCGCCCGCCGAATGCGCCCGGGCCCGGAGGCTGGCCCTCCTCGCGCTGCGGACCACGACCGGTCCGGGCGGCCCGCGCACCGCCCTGCTGGACGAGCGGCTCCCGGCGGCGCTGGTCGCGGGCCAGGGGGAACTCGCGGGGCGGCTGCGGCAGGTGGTGCTGGGTCCGGTGCTGGCGCTGGCGCCCGAGGACGGGCGGGTGCTGCTGACCACGCTGGGCACCTGGCTGGCCTGCCAGGGTTCGACGACGTACGCGGCGCAGCGGCTGTACTGCCACCGCAACACGGTCTCCAACCGGCTGCGCCGTCTCGAACAGCTGACCGGCCGTTCCCTGACCGACCCGGCGCACGTGGTGGAGCTGGCGCTCGCCCACGCGGCGGTGGTCCAGCGGGCGGCCGACGGGCAGGGCGCATCCGCGCCAAAGTCGCCGCCGCGCACGCCGCGCCGGTCCGGCCCGGCCGGGTGATCAGCCGGGTGGTCCCCGCCCCTGACCGGGGGACGCGATCCGGTCAGGCTCCTGCGACCGGCTCCCGCGGGCGGCCGTGTTTCGGTCAGGCTCGGTGAGGCACCGCACCGACCCCCCACACCGGGAGACTCCATGCCCCAGGGCTTCCTTCCCCCCACCTTCGACGAGCCGACCGCCGAGCTGCTGCGCGAGCTGGAGCGGCCGGGCGGCGACGGCCGCCGGATGTTCCAGCTGCGGATCACCCCGGACGCCCGGCGGATCACGTTCGAGAAGGAGATCCGGGCCCGGTACTACGGTCCGACCAGTCCGCGGGAGGACGACCACCGGTACGTGGTGTTCAAGGACCTCTACAGCGGCCGTCTCACGCTGCTGCACTGGACCCATTTCGGGGCGGAATCGGCCCAGCCGTACGGGGAGACGACCGACTTCTTCGTCACCCTGGCCAATCACGACACCGACGTGAGCCGGGTCGACGAACTGGCGGCGGAGCTCACGGCGGCCACCGCCCGCACCGCCGAGCTGAAGGCGGCCCACGAGTTCTACGCGGCGGAGCGCGAGCAGGCCCGCGCCCGCCAGCTCCAGTACGAGCTGGACATGCTGCTGAGCGACGTCGCGATGCAGGCGAAGCGCTACGGCGCGCAGGGCCTGGACGGCCCGGCCCTGGAGGAGCTGCGCGGCCACCCCTTCTACCGGCTGGCCCGCGAGCACTGCCTGCTGGTCGCGGGGGGCGACCGCGACTACAGCGCGCTCACCCACGACACCCGGCGCCGGGATCTGCTCAAGGGCAGGCGGCCGGTGGTCCGCGCGGAGTACGGGGACCTGGTGGAGACCCAGCCGACGGAGCTGACGGCGGCGGCGCCGGACCGGCGCCACACCCGCTACGCGAACCTGTTCTGGGAGAAGCACGAGAGCGAGGAGTTCTTCGTGCTCCGCCGGTGCCCCTCGGACCACGAGTTCAGCCGGGGCGGGGTGCCCCGCCCGGCGGAGGACGGCGACAACTTCGCCACGCTGGCGCTCTCCGAGGACCAGGACATCTCGGGGATCCGGGTGCTCCCGGACGACGGCGGGCGGCTGCCGTCCGACGACGAGACCGTGCCGCCCGCGCAGGGGCTGTCGGAGCCGTGGCCGGTGTACGGCGGGTACGGGGAGTACGGGACGTACGAGGACTTCGAGGTGTTCGGCGGCGGGGAGGCGCAGGACGGTCCGGGCATGCTCGCCGACGTCGTCGTCCGGCGCACGGCCATGGACCCGGCCGACGGTTCGTGCCGGACGCAGCGCTCCTACCGCGGCCGGGAGAAGGTCAACGCGCGGTGCCGGGTGACCATGGACCTGCCGGAGCGGGACGCGGCGCAGTGGACGGTGAAGGTGGCCGTCTGCGCGGACACCTTCAGCTGGGAGAGCCTCTTCTGGGAGTGGCGCGACCACCGCTACGTCGTCACCGCGGAGGTGCGCACCGAGGCCGGGCACCGGACCCGTTACGCCCCGGGCACCGCGCCCCACACCGTGACCCGCACGCACGGCCGGTGCGCGACGGGCGGGTACGGGGGCGAGCTGTCCTTCACCCTGCCCGTGGACTCGGGGCGGTACGTGGTGGAGTGGACGTACGACGTGCCGTGCGACAGCCCGGACAAGAACGACGGCTTCCCCTTCGGTTTCTCGCCGAACTTCTCCCCCGACCGCCACCTCACCGCCCGGGGCGCGGTGATCGTGGACACCGCCGTCGGATAGGCCGCCCGGCGGCGCTCCCGGACGGCCTACGGGGCGGATTCGTCGTGCCGCGCCGATTCGAGCAGGTACGGTACGTCGATCACGGCGACCCCCGGGGTGAACAGCAACCGGGCCTTGAGCCGCAGCGCGTTCTGGTTGTGCAGCGGCTGCTCCCACCAGTGGCCCACCACGTACTCCGGGATGACCACCGACAGCATGTCCGTACCCTCCCGGGCGGCCTCTTCCTGGATGTGGGCCAGCACCGGGCGGACGACCTCCCGGTACGGCGAGTGCAGGATCTTGAGCGGGATCCCCGGGTCGTGCTCGGCCCAGGCCGCGCGCAGCCGATCGGCGTCCTCCTCGTCGGCGGCGACGCTGAGCGCGGTGAGGGTGTCGGGGCGCAGGCCCAGGGCGAAGCCGAGGGCCTTGAGCGTGGGGGCGTGCACGGAGGCGACCAGGACGACGACGTGGTGGCGGGCGGGTCGGCGGGGTTTGACGCCGGGGGCGACGGCCACCTGGCGGGCCACCTGGTCGTAGTGCCGGCGTACGCCCTTCATGCCGAGGAAGAGCAGCGGCATGGCGATGACGACGAGCCAGGCGCCGTGCGTGAACTTGGTGATCAGGACGATGACCAGGACCAGCGCGGTCATCACGGCGCCGACCGCGTTGATGGCGAGGCGGCGGTGGATGTGGACGCGCTCCTCGCGGGGGGTCGCGGCGGAGGCGAGGGCGCGGCGCCAGTGCCGGACCATGCCGGCCTGGGAGAGGGTGAAGGAGACGAAGACGCCGATGATGTAGAGCTGGATGAGACGGGTCAGCTCGGCGTCGAAGGCGACGATGAGGGCGATGGCGGCGAGCGCGAGGAGCACGACGCCGTTGGAGTAGACGAGCCGGTCGCCGCGGTTGTAGAGCTGGCGCGGCGCGTAGCGGTCCTTGGCGAGGATCGAGGCGAGCATCGGGAAGCCGTTGAATGCGGTGTTCGCGGCGAGGACCAGGACGCCCGCGGTGACGGCCTGCAGCAGGTAGAAGAGGAAGTCCCAGCTGCCGAAGGTGGCGCGGCCGATCTGCGCGAGCGCGGTGGAGGTCGGTGTGCCGGCGGGCAGGCCCAGCTCGGTCGGGTCGGCGGCGACGTGCACCTTGTAGGACATGGCGAGCACCGTGATCCCGACGAACATGGTCACCGAGAGGGCGCCCATGGCCGCGAGGGTGGTGGCGGCGTTGCGGGCCTTGGGCTTCTGGAAGGCGGGGACGCCGTTGCTGATCGCCTCGACTCCGGTGAGGGCGGTGCAGCCGGAGGCGAAGGCGCGCAGCGCGAGCAGGACGACGGCGAGCCCCGTATAGGTCCCGGAGGCGGTGATCGGCAGCTCGGCGGACTCCGCGCGGAGGGTGGCGCCGGTGCCGAGCCGGACCGCCGCGACCGCGAACATCAGGTAGATGACGAGGACGAAACCGTAGGTGGGGATCGCGAAGACGCGGCCGGACTCGCGCACGCCGCGCAGGTTCATCAGGGTCAGCAGCACCACGAAGCAGACCGACAGCAGCACCATGTGGTCGTGCAGGGCGGGGACGGCCGAGGTGATCGCGGCGACTCCGGAGACGACGGAGACGGCGACGGTGAGGACGTAGTCGACGAGCAGGGCGCTGGCGGCGGTGAGCGCGGCGGCCGGCCCGAGGTTCTCGGCGCTGACGACGTAGGCCCCGCCGCCGCCCGGATAGGCGTGGCAGGTCTGCCGGTACGAGGCGACGACGACCACCATCAGGAAGACGATGGCGGCGGCCGCGTACCAGGCGAGGTGCAGCAGGGTCACGCCGCCGAGGGCGAGGATCAGCAGGATCTCCTCGGTGGCGTAGGCCACCGAGGAGAGCGGGTCGCTGCAGAAGATCGGCAGGGCGAGCCGTTTGGGCAGCAGCGTCTCGCCCAGCCGGGCGGAGTCGAGCGGTTCGCCGACCAGCACCCGTTTCGCGTTGATGCGCCTCATGCAAGCATGATCAGCGATTCGTGACGGTTCGTCGCTTTTTACGGTGCACCCGGGGAGGTGGCGGGCGCACGGCTCACATGCGGGCGGCCGCGGACTTGATGGCTTCGCGGATGCGGACGTACGTCCCGCACCGGCAGATGTTGGCGATCGCGTCGATGTCCGCGTCCGTCGGGGCGGCGGTCCGCTTCAGCAGGGCCACGGCGGCCATGATCTGGCCCGGCTGGCAGAAGCCGCACTGCGCGACGTCCTGTTCGAGCCAGGCCTCCTGGACCGGGTGGAGGACGTCCCCGTCCGCGAGCCCCTCGATCGTGGTGACCTCCCGCCCGGCGCAGGCCTTGACCGGCACCACGCAGGGCCGGATGTCGGCTCCGTCGAGGTGGCTGGTGCAGGCCTTGCAGACGTCGACGCCGCAGCCGTACTTGGGGCCGCGGATGCCGAGCAGGTCGCGCAGGACCCACAGCAGGGGCAGGTCGTCGGGCGCGTCCACGGTGACGCTCCGCCCGTTGACGGTGAAGGTGTGCGAGGGCACGGCGTACTCCTGGCGCTAGCGCGGGTAGGGGGTGAAGTCGACGTCGAAGTCGAGGGGGAAGCTGCGCGGCTTGGTGCCGGTGGCGCGGGCGTAGGCGTTCGCGATCGCCCCGACGGCCGCCGGTACGCCCAGTTCGCCCGCTCCGCCCGGCTGCTCCCCGGTGGCGGGCAGCACGAAGACCCGTACGTCCCGCGGGCTGTCTCGCTGGAGCGCCCAGTGGAACTGGCTGTAGCTGCCCTCCAGGGGCAGGCCCTTGTCCAGGTGCAGACCGGCCCGCAGGGTGGTGGAGATCGCGTCGGTGAGCCCGCCGATCATCTGCGCCTCCAGCCCGCGCGGGTTGACCGGACGGCCGACGTCCACGGCGATGACCGCCTTGGTGACCCGCACGTGCTCCCGGTCGCGGGTGTCGATCTCGACCAGGCAGGCCGTGCGGGACTTGTACTCCTCGTGGAAGGCGATGCCCTGGGCGCAGCCGGCGGGCAGCGCCCGCCCCCACTCCCCCTCGGCGGCGGCCTTGTCGAGCACCGCGCGCTGGTCGGCGTGTTTGAGGAAGGCGCGCCGGAACGCGTACGGGTCCTTGCCGAGCCGCGCCGCCAGCTCGTCCACCATGATCTCCTCGGCGCCGCGCGTGTTCGCGGAGTACACCGAGCGCCAGGATCCGGTGGGGATGCCGGTGGGCACCTCGGTGAGCAGCTGGGTGGTGAGCCCGAAGTGGTAGGGGGACTTCACGGTGGTGAGGAACAGCGTCTGCGCGAGGGTGGCGTTGCCGATGCCCGGCGGCAGGCTCGCGGCGGTGGCGGTGAGGATCTCGCCCAGGCCGTGCCGGAAGTCCGTCTCGACGGCCGCGACCCGGTGTTCGAAGCTGAGCACCTCGCCGAGCGCGTAGGTGGCGCGGATCCGGTGGTGGGTGGCCGGGCGCATCCGCCCGTGCCGGGTGTCGTCCACCCGGGTCCACATCAGCCGCACCGGGCGGCGGCAGGCCCGCGAGACGCGCGCCGCCTCCAGGGCCGCGTCGAAGAACAGTCGGCGGCCGAAGGAGCCGCCGGCCTGGACCACGTGGACGGTGACCTTGTCCACCGGCAGGCCGAGCTCGGCGGCGATGGTCTGGCGGGCGACGATCGGGGACTTGAGCCCGGACCAGATCTCGGCGCGGTCCTCGCGCACGTCGGCCACCGCCGAGTTCGTCTCCATCGGAGCGTGGCCGACGAAGGCGAAGTCGAACTCGCCGTCCACGTACGGGGTGAGCAGCGGCGGCAGCAGCGGCACGGGGTTGGCGGTGCGCAGCCTGGCCCGCACCTGCTCGTCGGAGAGCGCGTCGGCGGGGCCGGGGCCCCAGGTGACCTGGAGGGCGGCCTTCGCGTCGAGGGCCTGACCGAAGGTCTCGGCGACGACGGCGACCCCGGTGGCGATGGTGACGACGTCCAGCACGCCGGGCATGGCCCGGACGGCGGCCAGGTTGGCGACGGAGCGGACGGAGCCGCCGAGGGTGGGCGGGCGGCGCAGGACGCACGGCTTGGCCCCGGGCACGTCCAGGTCGAGGGTGTAGCGCTGCTCGCCCGTCACCATGGCGCGGGCGTCGATCCGGTTGGTGGGGGTGCCGACCAGGGTCTGCCGCGCGGCGGGCTTCGGGGCGGCGCCGAGGACGACCAGGCCAGGGTCCGCGGCGGCCGCGGCGAGCGCGCCGTAGCCGAGGGTGCGGCCGTCGGGCGCGCGGACCGCGCCGTTCGCCGTGGTCAGGCCCGCGGCGGGGGTGTTCCAGCGCCGGGCGGCGGCTGCGACCAGGCGGGCTCGGGCGGTCGCGGCGCACTGGCGGACCGGCCCGTACAGCGAGCGGATGGCGTTGGAGCTGCCGGTGAGCTGGTTGAAGAGCAGCTCCGGGCGCGCGTCGTCCAGCTCCACGCGGACGGCGGCCAGCGGGGCGTCGAGTTCCTCGGCGACCAGCATCGCCACGGCCGTGGTGAGGCCCTGGCCGACCTCTTCGCGGGGCAGCCGGAACCGGATGGTCCCCTCGGCTTCGACGGTGAGGAGCAGGAGCGCGGACGTCGGCGCCCCGGCCAGGATGAAGAGGTCGCCGAGGTCGACCAGGTCGGCGGGCGCGGGCAGGGTGGGGACGGCGGCCCGGGCGTCCTGCGGGGCGAGGGCGTCGGCGCCGGCGCGGGTCACGAGGGCGAGGGTGGGCGCGGCGACCAGGTAGGTGAGGAAGCTCCGCCGGCTCCGGCTCCGGCCCGGCTCCGGGGCTTCCGCCGGCCCTGCCGCTTCCGCCGGCCCCGGCGCTCCCGTCGGCTCCGCCGCTCCTGGCGCTCCCGTCGGCCCCCCGGTGTCCATCGGCCCTGCCGTGCCCGTCATATGGCCGCGCCCCACCCTGTTCGCCGTACCCCACATGGCTCATTACCGACACGTAGAGTAGCGATCACCGGATGGGCTGGGAAGACGTGCGCGGGGCGCCGGGTCACTCGTTCGGGGGGCGCGCGGCGCGCGCCGTGCCGAGGCTCCCGGCGGGCCGTCGACCGGCCATCCGGTCGCACACGTCGCTCATACGAACGGTCCCCGCCCCGCCCGCCGACGGTTTCCGGCCGCACCGCGCAGCGCGGCCCGCTCGGGCGGACCATGGAAGGAGCACACGGGAGCCCCCGGGAACCAAGGGAAGAAGAAGAAGGAGGTGGACCGAGGTGACCATGTTCATGGATGTCCACCAGGGCATGCACGGCATCACCGCGGAGCAGCTGTCCGAGGCCCACAAGGCGGACCTGGCCATCGAGGCCGAAGAGGGGGTGCACTTCGAGCGCGCGTGGGCCGACCCCGAGTCGGGCACGGTGTACTGCCTCTCCGAGGCCCCCTCGGCCGAAGCGGTCCAGCGGATCCACGAGCGCGCCGGGCATCCGGCCAGCGAGATCCACCCGATCGCGGTCAGCGTCTGACGCCCTGACCGGAACTGTTCGTACACCCCAAGGGGGGGCGGGAGGCCTTTGGCATATGACGGCGGCAGGAACGGCCCGGATGTTGCCAAACGGCTTACAGCCCATTGCCGTCTGTGCAACAGTCGTAACCGGTCCTTCCTTCAGACTTGGCCGTGCCGCGCCTGTATCGGAGTTCTCATGCCGTCGCACCTGTTCGCGGACCGCCCCGCGCAGCCCCCCCGGCCCGGGTCGGTGGACGCGCTGATCACGCAGACCCGGCGGTTGCGGGGCGACGTGGACGCGGTCCGCCGTGACGCGGTCATGGACGACGACGACGCCCAGGCCCGTTGGCAGCGTGCGCTGTGCGACCTCGCCGTGCATCACCTCGACGACCTGGGCGAGCAGCTGGGGCAGCTCAAGGAAGGCCTCCCGGCCGTCCCTTCGCCCGCGTCCGCCGCCGAGGCACTGTTCCCGGCCGCACCGCCCGGACCCGCGGCGGAGTCCGGCGCGGGTGCGCCGCAGCAGACCCGGATCGGCAGCGCCGAGTGGAACCTGCTCACGGACGAAGTCAGCTGGTCCGACGAGCTGTTCGCGATCTTCGGCCGCGCGCCCGAGGCCGGCCCGCTCTCCCTGGACGAGCTGGGGTCCACCCTGTGCGAGGAGGACCAGCCCCTGCTCACCGCGATGGTGACGGCCTGTCTGGTCGACGGCAAGCCCATCGACGGCGAGTTCCGGATCGTCCGTCCCGACGGCGTGGTCCGCACCCTGCACATGCGCGGCGAGCCCGTCGTGGACGAGTCCGACGGCTGTACGGCGTCCATGTGGGCCGTCCTGCGCGATGTGAGCGAGCTGCGGCGCAGCGAGCGCGCGGTGCGCGAGACCCGGGACTCCCTCCAGCAGCAGCGGCAGATCGCCCGGACCGAGCACCGGCTGGCGGTGGAACTCCAGGAGGCGGTCCTCCCCCCGTGGGGCGGCACCCTGCGCTCGCCGCGCGCCGCCGCGGGCGCGCTGGACGTGGCCGCCCACTACCTGCCCTCGGACACGAGCGCGCTGATCGGCGGCGACTGGTACGACGCGCTGGAACTCCCCGACGGCCGCTCTATGCTGACCGTCGGGGACCTCACCGGGCACGGCGTCACCGCCACCTCCGGCATGGCGATGGCGCTCGGCGCGCTGCGCGGCATGGCGATGGCGGGGATCGAGCCGGGCCCCCTGATGGGCTGGCTGAACCAGCTGCTGGAGACCTCCGCACAGCCCGCGCTCGGCTCCGCCGTGTGCTGCAGCTACGACCCGGCCCGCCGGACGCTCACCTGGTCCCAGGCCGGCCATCCGGCCCCGCTGCTCTTCCGGGGCGGCCGCGGCCGCGCCCTGCGGCCGCCGGAGGGCGTGCTGCTGGGCGCGACCCCCGGAGCGGTGTACGGGCAGCGCGAAGAACCGCTTGAGGTGGGCGACGTCCTCGTCCTGCACACGGACGGGCTGACGCCGCGCAGCATCGAGTTCGGCCGGGCGGACGGCGGCGAGCGGCTGCTGGCCCTCGCGCCGCGGTTCACGGCGGCCCGCTCGGCCCAGGACTGCGTACGGACGGTGATCGAGGAGTTCGGCGAGACCGGGCGCGAGGGCGACGCCTGCGTCCTGGTCGCCAGGGTCGGTGCGTGAGCTTCACCCGGTACGGGTGGTTCCGGTGAGTTCGGGGCCGCGCCGGCGGGCGCGGCCGTGTCCGTCCCGGCGCGGATCTCTGCGTGCGGGTGCGTCGGCATCGTGCGGGTGCGTCGGCATCACGGTCAGGCCTGGGCGCCCCGGCCACCTCGCACCGTGCGCGTCGGCAGAGCCGTCTTGAGCTCCTGGCGCAGTTCCTCGATCCGTCCGTACCCGGCGTACTGGCCCGTGAGCCGGTACATCTCGCGCAGCCGGTCCCACGTGCGGTGCGAGGAGGTCTCGTTCATGGAGACCAGGGCGAGACGCGCGTAGCGGTCCGCCTGCTCCGGGTCGTCGGCGAGGAAGCACGCCGAGGCCATGGAGATGTAGTCGAAGATCTGCGACCGCTGGTGCCCGGCCGCGCGCAGCCGCAGCGCCTCGCGTGCGTGCCGCTGGGCGGTCGGCGCGGCGCTCGGATCGTGGTCCGCCAGGGTGCGGAAGGCGAGCGCCTGCATCCCGTGCAGGTCCGCCTCGTCGAAGTGCTGCATCCAGCTGGGCGGCGGGACGTCGCTCTTGTCGGAGACGAAGAGGTCCTCGGCCTCTCCGAGGGTGCGCCGCATCGCCTGCCCCTTGCCCATGGCGGCCTGCGCCCACGCCTCGATGGTGTGGAGCATGGCGCGGGTGCGCGGCAGGGTCTCCTCGCCCGAGCCGGACTGGGCGAGCTTCATCAGGTCCAGGGCCTCGTTGGGCTTGCCCAGGTGCACCATCTGGCGCGCCGCGCGCGAGAGCGCCTCGCCGGCCCGCGGCCGGTCGCCGCCTTCCCGGGCCGCGTGCGCTGCGATGACGAAGTACTTCTGCGCGGTGGGTTCGAGGCCGACGTCATGGGACATCCAGCCGGCCAGGACCGCCAGGTTGGCGGCCACCCCCCACAGCCTGCGCTGCAGGTGGTCGGGGTGGTGGTAGGCGAGCATGCCGCCCACCTCGTTCAGCTGGCCCACGACCGCCTTGCGCTGGAGACCGCCGCCCCGGGAGGCGTCCCAGGCCCGGAAGACCTCCACGGAGCGCTCCAGCGCCTCGATCTCCTGGGAACCGATGGGCGCGGCCTCGTAGCGGTCGTAGCCCGCGGGGTCGGCCTGGAACCCGTCGCCGCCGAAGCGTGGCGCGGGGGTGGCGGGCAGGGGGTCGGAGTGCAGCCAGTCGTGCATGGCGTTGGTGAGGGCGGAGCCGGCGGTGAGCGCGGCGCCCGCGCCCATCAGACCGCGACGGTTGAGCATGAGGTCCATTCCCGTGAATTCGGTGAGGACCGCGGCTGTGCGTTCGGGCGCCCACGGCAGGCCGTCGGGGTTGTCCTGCAACCCGTCCTGCTGTCGTGCCGATGTGCGCCGCTGCCGTACGAACCCGAGGTCCTCGATGGTCACGACACGACCGAGCCGCTCGGTGAACAGGGCTGCCAGTACGGTGGGAACCGGTTCGCGCGGGGTCTCCCCCACGTCGATCCAGCGCCGCACCCGCGAGGTGTCGGTGGCCAGCTGGTGGTGGCCCATGGCCGCCGCCTGCCGGTTGACCATCCTCGCGAGTTCGCCTTTGGACCACCCGGCCAGCCCGAACAGATCGGACAGGCGGGTGTTGGGTCCTTTGCTCACGTCAAGCCCCCAGGTTCTCGGCTGAGTTGACAGTAACCCCCCGTCAGATGCCGAGCGACTATTCGCCAGGGTTCGCCAGGGTGCGCCAGATGGTGTGCCACCCGCACCCGGGTGTCAGGTAGGAATGCGCCTCCCCGACCCGGTCACCGGCGGAACTCCCCAGGGTGATGTACGGGATCGAGCGGGGCGGCGTACGAACTCGTCGGCGCACGAAGGGATCCGTATCATCATGTACGCAGCAACCTCCTCCGTGTCCGCGCCCGTCCGGCCGCACCGCACCTTCCAGGCGGGCGGCGGCCCCTACCTCGACGCCGGACGTCCCTCGAACGCGGCCCAGGCCGCCGTCCGGGCCCGGCGGATGCCGGGCAACGGGGCCCAGCCGATCAGCGGAAGAATCGACCTCTCCGGCCCGCAGGGCGCGCAACTGCGCACCGCGCTCGCCTCGGTGCAGCGGATCTGTCCGGAGTTCGCTCCGGTGCAGGTGCTGCGCCGCAGCGGCCGGTCGGTCCTCCTGGTGGGCACCACAGGACGGATGACGGCCGTCGCGAAGGTCTTACTGGACCATTCGCCCGAGTGGCGCGAGCGGTACCGGCACGAAATAGCGTCGTACCGGGCCTTCGTCCGGCACCGCCCGCCGGTCCGGGTGCCGCGGCTGATCGCCGCCGACCCCGAGAACTGCGTCCTGATCGTGGAGCGGATGGCGGGGCGGGTGGCCGCACTGCAGCGGCACCCGGTCGAGGCCCCGCCGCGGCCGGACGTACGGGCGGCGCTGGGCGCGGTGTGCCGGGTCAACCAGTGGCGTCCGCCGGGCGAGCTGTTCGGCCGGCCGCTGGAGTACGCCTCCCGGATCTCGCGCTACCACGAGCTGGGGCTGCTGACCGACCGGGACCTCGGCGACCTGCAGAAGCTGCTGCACGGGCTGAAGATGGGCGGGGTGCAGCCGCAGTTCAACCACGGTGACGCCCTGTTGTCGAACCTGCTGCTCTCCCCGGCCGGGCCGGTGCTGCTGGACTGGGAGCACGCGGGCTGGTACCTGCCCGGCTACGACCTGGCGACGCTCTGGACGGTGCTGGGCGACGCCCCGGCCGCCCGCGGGCAGATCAGCAGGCTGGCGCAGGCGGCGGGTCCCGCGTCCCGCGACGCCTTCCTGGTCAATCTGATGCTGGTGCTGACCCGGGAGATCCGGATGGCGGAGACGGCGGTCCAGCGGTCGATCCTGGCGGCCGCCCCGGCCCAGCCGCTGCCGTCGGGCGCGCTGTCGAGCGGTGAGGAGCACCGCCTGCTGCTGCGCAGGCTTCACGACGACTGCGGGATGGCCCGCAGGGCGGTCCGGGCGGCGGTCGGCACGCGCTGACGCGACCGCTCCCGCAAGTCCCCGAATCCCGTGGCGCGGGCCCCCCGGGGGGGCGCCCCCGGAATTTGTGGAATACCCGGGCCCGCCCCCGCCCCGCCCCAGGGGTGAGATAAAAATAAACCCCCCACA
>NZ_JBEXPB010000051.1:0-43145 GCF_040611795.1 Streptomyces sp. NPDC006529
AACCAGGAGAAGATCGCCAAGAAGTACAAGATCACCACCGAACAGCTCGACACCTGGAAGAAGAACTACCTCGACGGCGACTGGCTCGCCCTCACCACCGGTGTCTAGTGCGGTGTCCGGCAGGCGTCCTTGTCCGCCGGCGGGCGCCGTGCCACCCTCCGAAGCCGGTGCGGGACTGCGCCGCCCCGCGCCGCCCGCACGGAGGACACATGCCCCAGGACGTCGAGTTCCACCTGCCCTTCCCGGTCGCCCTCAGCCCCGACCTGGAGGCGGCGCGGCAGCGGAACCTGGCGTGGGTCGCGGAGACCGGGCTGGTCGGGGAGGGCCGTTCGCTGCGGTGGTACGCGTCGTGGGACATGCCCCGCCTGGCCGCCCTGGGCTTTCCCTGCGCCCGGGGCACCGCGCTGGACCTGTGCGCGGACGCGATGGCGTTCTTCTTCGTCTTCGACGACCAGTTCGACGGAGCGCTGGGCCTCGATCCGGCCCGGTCCGCGGCGGTGTGCCAGAGGCTGATCGACATCGTCCACGGCGCTCGTCCCGGCGCCGGCGCGGACGGGTGCTCGACGGCGTTCGCCGACCTCTGGGCGCGCTGCGCCGACGGCGCCGCTCCCGGCTGGGCGGCGCGGTGCGCGCAGGCATGGGAGTACTACTTCGCCACCCAGGCCCACGAGGCCGTGGGCCGCCTCCGCGGGACACCCGGCGACCGGGAGACCTATCTCCAGGTCCGCCGCGGCATCGCGGGCACCGACCTGCCGCTCTGCCTGGGCGAGAGGACCGCCGGCATCACCGTTCCGCCGGCCGCCTTCCACAGCCCGCAGCTGCGGATCATGCGCCGGGCCGCCATCGACGTCACGTTCATGTGCAACGACGTCTACTCCCTCGAAAAGGAGGAGGCGCGCGGCGACATGGACAATCTCGTCCTCGTCATCGAGCACGAACGGCGCTGTACGCGCGCGGAGGCCGTCGAAGAGGCACGCGCCGAAGTCCACCGGCTCGTCGCACGGTTCGTGGAACTGGCCCCCCAGGTCCCCGGGCTGTGTTCCCAACTCGGTCTGGACGCAGGGGAACGGGCCGCGGTGGAGGCGTACGTCGAGACCATGGGCGCGTGGATGAGCGGCTACCACGCCTGGCAGACCCGGACCCACCGCTACACGGACGCGCCCCGGGTCCGGCCCCCCACCGGGCCCGGCTACTTCGACCAGGTGCTCGGGGCGCCGTGAGCCCGCGCGGGTCCCCGCAGAACCGGCGCGGGTAGAAGCTCACGACGCACGTAGACGTACGGCGAGTGCGGCGATGTCGTCGTCGAGGCGCCCCCTGCTGTAGCGGAGGAGGTCGCGGTGCAGCGCGGTGAGCAGTTCGCGCGGCGGCGTCGGGGGCTGGCGGCCCATCCAGGCCGCCAGCGGGAAGAACTCGCCGTCGCGGGCGCGGGCTTCGGCGATCCCGTCGGTGTACAGGAGCAGCAGGTCGTCGACGGCGAACTCGAAGGTGTCCACGGAGTACTGATCACCGATCAGCTCGGCGAGGCTGAGCAGCGGCGAGGGGCTGACCGAGTCCAGGACGCGCAGGCCCGTACGGCTCGAGAGTAGTGGCGGCGGGTGCCCGCAGTTGAGGATGCTGATGCGGCTGCCCTCGTGCGGAATCTCGACGAGGAGGGCCGTGGCGAAGCGCTCCATCGGCCCCTCGGGGGGAAACCCGGCGTTGTAGCGGGTGCTGCTCGCGTCCATTCTCCGTGCCACCTCGACCAGGCCGGTCTCGCCGTAGGCCGCTTCCCGGAAGGCGTTGACGATGGCGGCGGCCGCCCCCACGGCCGGCAGGCCCTTGCCCCGCACGTCCCCGATGAGGAGCCTCACCCCGTGGGGCGTGTCGACCACCTCGTAGAAGTCCCCGCCGATGCGCGCCTCGGCCGCGGCCGCGAGGTACAGCGACTCGATCTCGATGGTGCCGATGCGATGCGGCAGGGGGCTCAGCACCACCTGCTGCGCGGCCTCGGCGACGAGCCGTACCTGGAAGAGCGTACGTTCCCGCTCCAGCCGGGCGTGGCTCCCGTACGCGGCCGCGACGGTGACCGCGATGATCCCCGCCGCCGTCCACCAGGTCCCCAGGTCGGGGAAGACGAGGCTGAGGCCGATCATCAGGAGCAGGCAGACCGTCCCGAGCAGGACGGTCGGCAGGACCGGCCACATGGCGGCGGCGAGCGCCGGCGCCGCCGGGAGGAGGCGGCTGAAGGCCATCTCCGGCGGGGTGGCGTAGGCCAGGCCGGCGATGACGACGGTCAGGACGACCGGCGACAGTCGCACAAGTCTTCCCGGCTCGGGGCGCCGACGAAGCCGCGGCCGTCCGGACTCGATCACATCACCCAGACTATCCGCGCATAACGGGTAAAGCGCTCTGGCCGGTGAGGGGGCCGCAAACCCGTTGGCGGAGCGGGGTGAGCGCTGCTACCTTTCCGGAAGCCGTGCAAGAGACCGAGGAGGTGGTACCCGTGAACGCAGTAACGACATGGGTGCTCCCCTCCGGGGTCACGGTCGGGCGATAGGCAGGTCGTCCGGGAGCGCCGTTCCAGTGCACTCCCGAAAGGCACGACCATGCATTTCACTTCCGAGCAGCGCCTCGACGACGGCGTCCTCGAACGCAGGTTCACCCTCGGTGACGTTCCCGGCATCCTCTGGACGCCCGCTTCCGCGCCCGCGCCGACACCCCTGATCCTCCTCGGCACCCCTCCCCTCGGGCTGAGCGCGATGCGCCCGCGGCTGGTGGAACGGGCCCGGCAGTCCGCCGCGGACGGCTTCGCCTCGGCCACGCTCGAACTCCCCGGAAGCGGGGACCGGCCCCGGCTGCCCGTCGTCGATCAGGCCCGGGCCGACCTGAGGCGGGCCCTCCAGGCCGGTGAGCCGGTCGGTGACGAGATCGTCGACGCCCTCGTCCTCCCCCTGGTCGACGAGGCGGTCCCGGAATTGCGGGCCGCCCTGGACGCCCTCCTGTCGCTGCCCGGGATCGACGGTCCGGTCGGGTACTCGGGCGGCGTGATCTCCATCGGCATCCGGCTGGCGGCGGTCGAGCCGCGCATCGCGGCCGCCACGCTCTTCGCCGGCAGCTTCGTGCCCCGCAGCTCCTTCGAGGAGGCCGGGCGGGTCACCGTCCCGCTGCACGTCCTGCTCCAGTGGGACGACGAGGGGAACGACCGGCAGGCGGCCCTGGACCTGTTCGACGCCTTCGCCTCCAAGGAGAAGACCCTGCACGCCAACATGGGCGGCCACACCGGCGTCCCCCGGTACGCCGGAGACGCCGCGGCCCAGTTCTTCGCCCGGCACCTGAAGTGACCCCGCGGGCCCCTGCCGCACCCCGGCAGGGGCCCGCACCCCACCGGTCCACCGGAAGCCGCGCAGCCGGTCGCCCCGCAACGGGCCTGTGGCGTGGCGTCCTTGGAGGCTGCCGCGTGAGCGCGGGGGCCTTGGCGGGCAGGCCGGCGGAGGGCGAGAGAGTGCGTTTGCGTGATGTGCAGTCGGGCGATGTCGAGGCCTACGTGCGGATGCGGTGCGACCCGGCCATGATGGCCGACCTCGGGGGCCCGCTTCCCGCGGAGGGGATGGCGGAGAAGGTCGCGCGCGATGTCGGGAGCGCCGCCGGGGGAAGCCAGTGGATCAAGATGATCCTCCCCGACGGGAACGACCCGGCGGTCGTGGCGGGGACCGTGACCCTGTGGTCGCACGAGGAAGGCGGCCGGCTGATCACCGAGATCGGCTGGATGGTGCTGCCCGCCTTCCAGGGGCGGGGCCTGGGCAAGCGGGCCGTCCGCACGCTGCTCGAACTGGCCCGGGGAGAGGACCGCTGGGGAGAGGTGCACGCGTTCCCCGCGACGACCAACGGCCCGTCGAACGGCATCTGCCGGTCGCTCGGCTTCCGGCTCCTGGGCGAAGAGGACGTCACCTTCGCCGACCGCGTCCTGCGCACCCACCATTGGGTCATCGACCCCCGCACCGAGCTGACGTGACACCCCGGCCGGGGGGCGGGGCAGGTCGCCCCCCGGACGCCGGGCCAGGGGGTCACTCCCCCGGCCGCACCGGGCGCAGGCGGGAGGCGGCGTGCTCCTGGCCGGTCGTGCCCTCGCGGATGGCGCTCGCCCGGTCCATCGCGCTCCAGCCCGTACCGCTCTCCGCGTTGACCTCGTCGCGCGGGTCGCGCACGCCGTAGTGGCCGAACAGCTGCTGTTCCTCCGCCACGGAGAGCACGCTGCCGCAGTCCAGCGCCGCACAGGGCGCCTGCTCGATCATCGCCACCGGGTACGGGACCACCACGACCCCGTCCTCCAGCTCGGCCCGGCGCAGCGGAACGAACACCCCGCCCAGGCCCGAGGCCGGGTCGGTGATCCGGGCCCACTCGGGCCTCCCGGTGGTGTCGTCCACCAGGAGGTACTCCACGCGGCCCACGTGCTGGCCCTGGTCCGTCCGCATCGTGTAGCCGGTCAGGGACGAGAGCTGTTCCTGAGTGATCACTGCTGCTCCTTGCCTCGCTGTCGAGCGTGCCGTCATGCCCCGGCTACCCGCCCGAGCCGACGGGAAGCACCCGGGCCGCCCGCGAACGACGGCCGCCCCCGGCCGGAGGTTCCGGCCGGGGGCGGCTGTGGTCACAGGGAAGCGGGTGGGCTCACAGACCGCCCCCGGTGTACGTGTCGTAAAGGTCCAGGAGGTCCTCCTCGGCGTCGAGCCGGACGCCGGGCGGCATCCGGCACACCAGCGCCGTCAGGCGGAGCAGGGCGTTCAGCCCCGGCAGCCGGTCCTGGCCGGGCACCGGCTCGGCCCCGGGCCACTCCGCGGCGAGCGCCCGCAGGCAGTCCCGCCGGGCGCGCACCGCGTCCGTGTCCGGCCGGTCGTCGCTCACGTGCCACGCGCGGAGGACCGGCACCGGCCGGCACGCGGCGACCAGGCTCCGGCGCAGCTCCGGGTCCGCGTCCTGCCACGAGGCGGGGAGGGGCAGGCCGGCCAGGGCCGTCCCCGCCGCCTCCTCCGCCTCGCGCAGGCGGTCCGCGGCCAGGCCCAGCACGGTCAGCCCGTAGGGGGGCCGGTCGTGCCAGTGCAGCAGGCACACGGTCCGCGGGCGGTCCGTCACACGCACATCTCGCTCTTGCCCTGCAGGTAGTGCTTGTCGTAGTTGTAGACGGTGCCGTAGATCCGGTGCCCGGAGCCGTGCGGGCCGCTCGCGATCATGAAGCAGGCCGGCCCTCCGCAGGCCGACCCCTCCGCGGGCCAACGGCGAGGGCGACGGCGGCTGTCGAGCGTCACAGACCGGTCACAGTGCCCACACAGCGGCTCCACTCAGCCGAATATGGCACGATGCGCACACATCACACCACCGCCCTGTTCGCGGCCGTCGCCGCCCTGGCCCTCACCGCCTGCGGTCCGCAGAGCACGACGACCTCGAACAAGCCCGCCACTGCCCCGGGCGCGGCGACGTCGACGCCCGCGGGCAGCGCCCCCGCCGCCACGAAGGCCGCCGCTCTCCCGAACCTCGTCGGCAAGGGTCTGCAAACCGCCCAGGACGAGGCGCAGGCCGCCGGGTTCTACACCTTGAAGTCCCACGACGCGCTCGGCCGCGACCGCCGCCAGGCCCTCGACCGGAACTGGAAGGTGTGCTCGCAGACCCCCGCCGCCGCGGCGAGCGTCGACACCCGCACCACCGTCGACTTCGGGACGGTCAAGCTCGAAGAGACCTGCCCCGCGACCGACGCGCCGGGCCCGAAGCCCGCCGGGGACACCATGCCCAACTTCGTCGGCCGGGGCATGAAGGCGGTCCGCGGCGCCCTGCCCTCCAACGCGAGCATCACCGTGAAGGACGCGGTGCAGAGCCGCGTGGTGCTCCAGGAGTCGAACTGGAAGGTGTGCACGCAGGACCCCAAGCCCGGCGCCGCCCTGACCGGCCGGCCCGTGTCCTTCACGGTCGCCAAGATCGAAGAGACCTGCCCCTGATCTATGGCCTCGGCACGCCGGTCGCCGGCCGACCCGGGCCGGAACGGGCCGGTCCGTCCGTTCCGGTCCGGGATCTTCGGCCCCGCGCCGGAAGGAACCGAAGTTCCGAACGCCCGCGGACGCACTGCGGAAGAAACCTTGAGGGTGCTGATCGCGGGCAGCGCCGGATTCTGAGGGGCACCGACTACCCCACCCGCGACGGGTCCGGCATCCGCGACTGCATCCACGTCTGGGGCCTCGCCGCCGCCCACGTCAAGGCCGTCCGGAACTTCGACGCCATCACCCGCGACGAGCCGTACCGCGTGATCAACCTCGGCACCGGCCGCGGCACCACCGTCCGCGAACTCGTCACCGCCTTCGAAGCGGTGACCGGTACCCCCCTCCCCACCACGGAGACCGCCCGCCGCCCCGGCGACACGGCCGGCGCCTTCGCGCGCGTCGCCCTCGCCGGCGAACTCCTCGGCTGGAAGGCCGAACACACCCTGGAAGACGGCATCCGCGACTCCCTGCGCTGGTACGCACGGCGCGACAGCGCCCTCGGCACGACGGACTGACCCGACGGCCCGGCCACGAACACCATCGGCCCGTCCCGGCGCCGCGTGATGACCTGTCCAGGACCGGAGATACGCTCACTGACCTGACACCGATCCGAGGGGGCGGGCGAGTTGGCCGCTGTGGTGCTCGTTCACGGCCTGTACCACCGTCCGGAGCACTTCGACGCGGTCGCGGAGCGCCTGCGGGCCGCTGGGATCGAAACTGTCGCGCCCGAGCTGCACCGCGGCTCGTTGCGCGCTGACACAGCCGCCGTTCAGGCCGCCGTCGACGCACTGCCGGAGCCTGCGATCGTCCTCGGTCATTCCTACGGAGGGTCGGTGATCACGGGGGTGCGGGGCGCGGGGCACCTCGTCTACCTGGCGGCCTTCGTGCCGGACGCCGGTGAGAGCGCGGCCGGTCTGGGCGGCGCGTCCCCGCAGCTGCGGGACGCGATCGTCGCCGAGCCCGACGGTGCGACCAGCCTCCACCCCGAACGGGCCGCCCACGCCCTCTACGACGACTGCCCCGAACTCCTGGCCGCGCAGGCGATCGGCCTTCTGCGTACGCAAGCCCCCGGCTGCGGACGGGGAGTCCCGGAGCACCACGGCTGGAAGCACACCCCCTCGACGTACGTCGTCTGCGCACATGACCGCGCCATCGACCCGGGCCTCCAGCAACGGATGGCCGCGCGCTGCACCGAAACGCGCGAGTGGCACACCGGCCACTCTCCCTTCGTAGGGCGACCGGACCTCATCGTGGAACTCCTACGGGAACTGCGGGCGACCCCTGCTCGGCCCAGGCCCCCGCGCAGCCGCCCTGGTGACTCCCCCGTCCCGCCCACGGGAAACGGACAGTCCACCCTCCCTGTCATATAAGGAGATTTAGTGAACCACCCAACCACTACCGTCAGATGATCATCTCTCCGGTCGAGTCCGTCACCGCCCCGAAGTGACGGATCGCGACCGAGGAGGTCCGCATCCCCATGAGGCTGCCCCGAAAACGCCGCGCGGCTCGAACCGCCCGTACGGACGACCCCAGCAGCCCGGAGCGCAGGGAAGCGCCGGACCGCGCCCGGTCCCGCACGCGCCGAGGGATGCGCCGCGGGGCGGACCACGGGACGAGCCACGGTACGGACCGCGAGACGGCCACGGATCGAAGAAAGAGCCACGGGTCAGGCAGCCGTAAGGCCCGGCGCCGCCTCATCGACTTCCCCCGGCACGGCCGACGCGGCCGGCGCCGCTGGACACCCTCCTGGAAGCTGGCCTCCGGCCTCTTCCTGCTCTTCACCGGCGCCCTCGCCGGCCTCTTCACCGCCATCTACCTACAGGTCGAGATCCCGGACGCACACGATTCCGCGCGGCGGCAGGCCACCGTCTACTACTGGGCGGACGGCAGCCGGATGGTGAGCGTCGGCGAGGTGAACCGGCAGGACGTGCAGCTCTCGCAGGTGCCCGAATCCGTCCAGGCCGCTGTCATCGCGGCCGAGAACGCGGACTTCTACAGCGACTCCGGCGTTTCCGTGACGGGCATCGGCCGCGCCGCCCTCAACATCGTCAAGGGCAAGGAGACGCAGGGCGGTTCGACGATCACGCAGCAGTACGTGAAGAACACCTACCTGAGCCAGGACCAGACCGTCCAGCGAAAGATCAAGGAACTCTTCCTCTCCCTCAAGGTCAGCAACCAGCGGCCCAAGGCAGAGATCCTGGAGGGGTACCTCAACACCTCGTGGTTCGGCCGCGACGCGTACGGCGTCCAGGCCGCCGCCTACGCGTACTACGGCATCCCCGCCAAGGACCTGGACCCCAGCCAGGGCGCCCTGCTGGCCGCTGTCCTCAAAGGCGCGGAGAGCTTCGATCCGTCCCTCGGCGCCAACAACCACAAACGCGCCGAAGACCGCTGGGCATGGATTCTCGACCGGCAGGTCGCCACGGGTTCGATGAGCGCCGGGGAACGCGCGAAGTACACGCGGTTCCCCGAGCCGAAGCCTCCCGCCAAGCCGACCAGCCAGGCCGGTCAGACCGGCTACCTGGTCGACATCGCCAACAAGTACCTCAAGAGCCGCGGCGGGATCACGGACAAGGATCTGGCGAGCGGCGGCTACGCCGTGCACACCACCTTCGAGAAGGACAAGGAAGTCGCGCTCACCAAGGCCGTCGAGCAGGTGCGCGCGGAGCGGCTCGACCCGAAGAAGCGCGCGGAGGACCAATTCGTGCAGGTCGGCGCCGCCTCGATACGCCCCAAGGACGGAGCGGTCGTCGCCGTCTACGGGGGCTCGGACGCGATCGAGCACTTCACCAACAACGCGGACACGTCCGGCGTCCCCGCGGCCTCGGCGTTCAAACCCTTCGTGTTCGCCGCCGCCCTGGAGGCGGAGTCCGTCGGCGGCGAACGCTCCGCCGACGGCGAGGGCCCGGCCCCCCGCAAACCCGGGGCGATCCGGCCGAGCGGGCCGGGGACGGCAGCTGCAGAGCTCCACAAGGCCCTGGTGAGCTCCGACCACACGCCGTTCGTGGAGGCCGGGAAGAAGATCGGGCTGAAGGCGGTCAAGGAGCTCGCGGTCTCGTCGGGGCTGCGCGAGGACAGCATGGCCAAGCTGGAGCCGACCTTCTCCATCGGCACCTCCACCCCCAGCGCCGTGCGGCTGGCCAGCGCCTACACGACCTTCGTCAACCAGGGCCGGGCCACCGAGCCCTACTCGGTGACCAGGGTCGAGCGGCACGGCGTCGCGGTGGACGGCCTGGGCGCGGCGAAACCGCGCCGGGCGATGAGTTCCGACGCGGCCTCGATCGTCGGCTCCGCCCTCCGCGAAGTGGGCTGGCGCGTCGTCGGACCGCCGAAGGACCAGCGGACCCACGTCCCGTTCATGGCGGGCGGAACCGGTCCGAACGACCGCATGAACTCGGCCTGGTTCATCGGCGCGACGACGGAACTGAGCACCTCGGTCGTCATGTTCCGTACGAAGCCCGACGTGCCGCAGCTGCTCCCCATGCAGGGAGTGGGCGGCCCGGATTCCGCGCGGGGCAGCGCCTTCCCTCCGCTGATCTGGGAGGCGTACACCGACGTGGCCGCGCCCGCGCCACCGCCCCAGGCGGGGAGCGGCCCCCGGATCAGCCCGTGATGCTCGCGCGGCTCACTCCTCCGGCTGCTCACCGGGCTCCTCACCCGGACCACCCTCCGCCCCGGTGATCACGAACGCGCCGCCCGCCCACCGCACTCTCACCTCGCGCACCCCGCCGGGCCCCTCCTGAGCGGCCTTCCACAGCCGGAGCCGGCCGAGCCGGCTCCAGCCGGTGGTGCGCCAGTGGCCGTGGGAATCGATCCGCAGCGTGAGGGCGAACAGCTCGGCCCGCAGCTCGGCAGCGCCCGTGGCGGGGCGATGGGCGAGCCGGTTGTACGTCCGGATCCAGTCCTGCTGCAGTCGGACCAAGTCCTCGGGGAAGGCATGTACGGGTCGCGCCGCACCCTCGTCGGGGCTCACGCGGCAGCGGCCCACCCACGGGCGCGCGCCTGCCGTCGCAGCTCCGCCCAGGTACCGCGCGAACCACCGGGCGCGGTCCAGTGCGGATGCGCATGAAGCCGACAGGAGAGGACGACCAGGCGCCGCCGAAGCACGGTCGTACCGACCCCGGAGGGCGCCTGGGCCAAGGCGGCGTACGCATCGAGCCACGAGCCCTGGAGCGCCACCAGGTCATCGGGGAAGCGGAACAGTTCCATCCACCAAGTAAAACATGTGTTCGAATTCCCTGGCGAGGCGGACGCGCGACTCCGACCTACGTAGCGTGCACGACGTGGTGTCCGCCGGTGCAGCCGAGGGTGAGCACCTCATCAGGCGGTCTCGGCAGATGATCCCGGCGCCGGGGTGCTCGTGGAGCCATGCGGCGACCGTGCCGGTGCGCTCAGTGGCGGTGCCTGACCGGCTCTCCGAGCAGGTCGGTCAGCTCCGCCTCGACGGCGGCGAGCAGTGTCGGCCCCCAGACGGTCAGTGCCAGTTCCCAGGGGTGTCCGAAGGTGCCCAGGCGCAGGTCGTGCGTGAGATGTAGGTAGTAGTCGCCGTTGGGGTACGTGCCCTTGCCGGGCCGGGGTGGCCGTCCGGGGGAGTCGGTGCGGCGGGGGTCGTAGCGGTAGCCGTCATGCTGCCAGTCCGGCCAGCACACGAGCTCCCCGGGCTCGGTGGCGGCAAGGAGTCCGCGGCGGACGATCGCGTCGAGCTCCGCGGGGAGGTCCGGGGCGAGGCGGTGGTGGGAGTGCAGGTTCCAGACGGCCGAAGGGGAGGGATCTGTGATCGCGGGCCGGCATGTGGTGCCCGGCTTGAAGTTGAAGTCCGTGTAGAAGCGGTCCCACAACGGGCCGTCGTCGTGAAGCCAGTCGAGGAATCGTGCGGGACGCGTCGTCTCGCGGGCGCCCGGCGGGCTCCAATGGTAAGAGCGGACGGTGGCGGCCTCGCTGAACCCTGCCTCCAGGAGCCGCGCACGCAGAGGCCCATCGGCCTCCGCGAGGAGGGCCCTGCCCGACCAGAGCCTGCGCCATCCGTCCGTACAGACCGTGACGAAATCCGCGTCGTCCCGGGTCAGACCGCCCACGAGGGCGAAGGTACTGCGTCCTTCGGCATGCACCCAGGCGACGGCGACGACGAGGCCGTCCTCCAACAGGACCTCTATGAACACGCCACCGTAATCCGAGGCGCCGTCCGCGATCATCTCCGCGTAGGGCACCGCGTGGGGTCCCGTGGATCCGACGGCGACCTTCCACGCCCGCTCGGCCTGATCCCGTACGCCGTACAGGTTGCACACCCCCTGCCGGGGCGGCTCCGCCGGACGGTCGGCCGCTTCTGCGGGCGGGGTACCGCGCTCCTCATCGGGCAGGGGCCCGGCGAGTCATGCCCGCACACCTTCCACTCCACCGGCTCACCGCGTTCCGCGAACGCCTCCTGCTGGACGCGCACCAGCCCGGCGATGTCCGTCCCGGGCACGAGGGGGGAGTGCTCGACGGTGCCATGCGTCCCGTAGTACCGGCGCACGACCGGCCCCTCGGCATCGACCACCACCCCGACCGGGTGCCACTCAGGCACCCGGCCCCGCAGCCTGTTCCACTCCGCCCACCGCTCGCACAGCTCCATGATCGGAGCTTAAGCGGGCCGAAAGGCACTCCAGCGACCGGACTCTGGACGGCCATATCGGGGCAAAACTCCACCATCCAAACACTCATGGACACAGGTCAGGACAGCACCCCGGCGGAAGAGCCAACGAGCGCGACGGGGTGAGCTGCTCGAATCGCTCGGCCATGTCCTCCAGCCAGTCACGCGATTCCAGCAGCGAGGCCACCACCCGCGCGGCGGTCTCCTGCGCCTCTCCCGCCGAATGCGCATCGCAGTACCAAGCGGCGACAGGTCCGCCATTGTGGGTCGCCCGGTCCCAGCCGCAGGCCCAGTTTTCCGTAGCGCGAGGCCAGGAGCGTGGTCACCTCGTCGATGAAGCGGAAGTTCTCCGTCCGTTCGGCATCGGCAGGAGGTGTCATCCGGGCGACCAGCGCCGTGATGCGGGCCGCCTCGTCGTCCCATGCTGTCGAGATCACGCTCCCGGTGGCTCGCGCCGGACAGCAGCCTCGGGGACGGACCGGTGCTGGCGGTCTACTACACCTCCTAGCCCGCGATGGACCGTGAGGGCGCTGTCATGGGCCGGAACCGCGCCGGAGGCGCCACTATGCGGCCTACGGATCCGGCCGAGCCCGCCTCGACCGAGCCACGTACGCCCGCGCGCGAAATCGGAGATGCCGGCTCCTGGCCCGCGCAGGCAGGATCTCTCCATGTCGACCGACGTCAGCGGAATGATCGAATGCCGGGTGCGTTCTCCGCCTGCGGTGGGGCCCCACTACGCACACGGGACCACCTGGTTGCCCCGGGCCGAGCTGGACACCACGGACTGGCAGGAGACCAACGACTCAGGCACACGAACCCGCGCCTCGGCCGCAGGAACCGACATCGACCGGGGCCGGGTCTGGAGCGTCATGCGCATCCTCAGCGAGGTCCACGGAGCCGAGAACGTACGCCTTGTCGTTTGGTTCGACTGACTCGGGGCTGCGTACCCGCTTGGCCATACTGCCCAGCTGCGACGCTCCGTCTACCGGGCGGTCGAGCACGCGCGCGAGCGGGCCGTACGCGACGTACGGCCCGCCACGTGCGGCGGCGGGGCACGGCTGGCACGGCCCGCGCGGCCCGGGCCGACGGGAGCGGTCCCCGGCCGACCGCGTCCCGGATCCGCCGCGACCGCGTGTGTCGGCGTCCCTTGGTACGGCTGGTGCGCCTGCTACGCCTGGGGCAGGGAGGCGGACGGCCTGCGGGCGCTCACGGTCGGATGGTGGCGCGGGTGGTGATCCGGCCGGCCGCTTCGAGGCGGGACAGGCGGTCGGACTCTCCGTCGGCCCAGCGTCGGACGCGGTCGGGTTCCAGCGGGGCTCCGTGGCCGACGTGGAGTCTGGTGGGGTTGAGGGCGAGCATCTCGCGGAGGCTGGTGAGGTTGCGCTGCGGGTCGTCGTGGAAGGGCGGATTGGCCGGTCTGCCCGGGATGAGGCCCATGAAGGAGTTCGCCACCAGGTCACCGGCGACCAGATCCCCGTCATCGGTGAGGACGGAGACCGACCCGGCGGTGTGTCCGGGCGTGGGCATGATGCGGGCCGCGATGCCGAAGTCCTCCAGGGATGTTTCGCCGTGGATCAGGACGTCCGGGTCGAGGGGTTCTGCTTGGACGTGCAGGTCCTTGCTCCGGTTCATGATGCGTCCCATCGGGCCGGTGGGCAGGTACGGTTCGCGGACGCGGCCGCTGCGGTACGGTCCGAGGTCCGCGACGTGGCCGGCGACCGGGGCGCCCGTGAGGCGGTGCAATTCGGCCGCGGAGCCGAAGTGGTCGATGTGCCCGTGCGTGATGACGATCAGCGAGACGTCCCGGGGGTCCACTCCGTGCGCGGTGACGCGGTCGTAAATCTTCCGACCGCTGCCGGGTGTCCCGGCGTCGACGATCACCGGCCGTCGGCCCAGGAGCAAGTAGGCGTTGATGGCCGTTCGGCCCATGACCGGGATGGGGATGACCTTCGTACGGGACATGGCGTCCTCCATGAGGTGAGTGACGGATGCGGCCCTCGCGGGCGTGCCGGAAATCCGCCGGGCGACCGGCGGCCGGGGCGGGTGTGCAGGTGGCTAGCGGAAGCGGCGCCGGTATTCGGCGGGAGTGGTGCCCAGGCGGCGTTGGAAGGAGCGGTGCAGCGTCTCCACCGAGCCGAGACCGCTGGCGGCGGCGATCTCCGGCAGGCTGCCGTCGCTCTCCTCCAGCAGTCGGCGGGCCGCTTCGAGGCGGGCGGATTCCACGTAGGCGGCCGGCGTGCCGTCGGTGCGGAGCCGGAACAGCCGGGAGAAATGGCGCACGCTGAGGTGCGTCCGTGCGGCCAGGGCTTCCGTGGAGAGGTCGTCGGTGAGGTGGTCGGCGATCCACACGCGCAGCTCGTCGATCCGGTCGCCCGACGCGGCCGGGGCGGACAGCGGGACGCTGAACTGGCTCTGCCCGCCGGAACGTTTGACGTACATGACCATCATCCGCGCGGTGGACAGGGCGAGTGCCTGGCCGTGGTCCTCGGCGACCATCGCCAGCGCCATGTCGAGCCCGGAGGTGACACCGGCGCAGGTCCACACGCTCCCGGACCGGATGAAAATGGGGTCCGGATCCACGGTGACCCGCGGATGGTCGGCGGCCAGCCGGGCAGCGGTGAGCCAGTGGGTCGTGGCGGACCGGCCGTCCAGCAGACCCGCCGCGGCCAGCAGGTGCGCTCCCGCGCAGATCGACCCGGTCCGGCGCGTCGGCGGCGCCGCATCGCGCAGCCAGGCGGTGACCGCACCGTCGATCACGGGCTCCACCCGGTCGCCGACCATGGTGACCGCACCGGCCACGAGCAGCGTGTCGACCCCGCCGCGCACCTCGTCGAGCGCCAGGTCCGCCATCAGCCGTACGCCGCTGGAGGTGGCCACCGGGCCACCGTCGGCCGTGGCGATCCGTACGAGGTACCCGCGGCGGTCGGGGCCGGCGACCCGCGTGGCGACCGAGAACACCTCGGCCGGGCCGGTGACGTCGAGGAGTTCGGCACCGGCGAAGGCCACGATGACGACCGTGTGCGGGAGGGGTAGGGGCATGCTCTGATCATTTCGGCCGACCATGATGGCCGCAATGACGAGGTTCTGTCAGATTCGGCCACGGCCCGCTGTGCGATGGATCCGTCGGACACCGCTGCCGTCGGCTTTCTGGGGCCGACCGCACGCGCGCCGCCGGGCCCGGCTCCGCCCGGACTATCCCGCGGGCCGCGTCCCCTCGGCGGCCGCGCCGGCGGCGGCCCGGCGGTGCCTGATGTTGACGGCGGCAGCCTTGGCCAGGGCCAGCGGGTTCAGGAAGCGCTGCGGACTGATCACGCGAGTGCCGAACAGGTACATGTGCCGTGCCATCGCCTCGTCGCGCGCCGCCGCCGAGAACATCAGCCGTTCCCCGGGGTTGAAGGGGCGGGATCTGGCGTAGTCGGCGGCCAGGGCCTGATGGCCGCGCAGCCGGCGCCGGTGCCTGCGGGCGTACGCGGTGAGCGACCGGTCGAGGTGGGCGACGTCGGCGGGGCCGACGGGGCCCGCGACCGCGGGATCGCCCACCACCGCGGGAGCGACCGCCTCCGCCAGCCATCGGGCGGACTCCAGGGCCCATCCGCAGCCCACTCCCCACAAGGGGTCGCCGGTGAGGGCGGCGTCCCCGATCAGCGCCACGCCCGGCGCCGTCGGCCTGCGGCTGACGAGCGGGTAGTCGACAGTCCCGATGATCTTGCTGACCCGCTCGGCGGAGTCGATGGGCGGCGCCTGCGGAAGCGCGCGGACGAAGGCGAGAAAGCTGCCCTCCAGGTCTTCCCGGAAGGCCGGCAGCCACTGCTTGTCGGGCAGCACCGCGAGGACCGTGACACCGTCGTCGTTCGGGAACGCGTACGCCATGTCCGGTTCCAGGAACCAGGTCTGGCCGATCCCGCCGGCCAGCGGAAGCCCGCGGAAGTGCGCGAGGTAGCCGAACCGGCCGTTCTCGTGCAGCCGGGTGGGGACCCCGGCGAGCTTCGCCACGGCCGAGTCCCTGCCGTCCGCGCCGACCACGAGGCGGGCCCGGATATCGCGCTCGCCCACCCCCGTCGACGCACGCACCCCTACGGTCCGCCCGGCTTCCCGGACCAGAGCGGTCACCCGGTGGCCGAGGAGCAGGTCCACGCCCGGGGTGCCGGCCGCCCAGGACCTGATGAGCGGGTCGAGGACGCTGCGACGGATGTTGTAACCGTACGGCAGCGCGGGGCCCGCCGCCGCGGCCTTCGGCTCGATCCAGCCCCAACGCGTGTACCAACGCGCCTCGTTGCGGACGGCTCCCGCCTTCTCCAGGTCGGGTACGAGGCCGAGTTCGGCCAGCACCGGATGGGCGTTGGCCGTCAGCGAGTGGGTGCACAGCACCTTGTACGCGTCCGGGTCCGAGCGGCGTTCCAGGAGAGCGACGCGGGCACCGCGTCGGGCGAGCAGGATCGCCGCGGCGCTGCCCGCCAGGCCGGCTCCGCTGATGACGACGTCGTAGTCGGGTCCCGCACCGTCCGGGCTGGTCATGTGCTGGTGGCCCCCTTCGGGGTCCGTGCCGTCGGCGGGTGGCGGGTGCGGCCACCCGGGGAGGGCGAAGTGGCGAAGTGTCAGGGGCATGGCGAACTGTAGTACCTCCGAACCGCTTACTGAATGCCCGTCAGTGATCCGCCATGCGCTGCATGTTGGGGAAGTCCGCGCGGACTGCACACGCACGAAGGCGCCCCTTCGGCATGCTCGGTCTCGGGCATGCCCGGATGGCCGGCGCACGACACCGCGCAGCCGTCCCCGCCATGACCTCGCCGGTAATGGCCCGGCCCGGGACACCGGGCGAGGATGGTGCCACGCCCCCACAACCGCCTCGCGAAGGGACCTCCGTCATGCCGTACTTCGAGTCCACGGCCGATCACGCCCGCCTCCACTTCGTCGACTACGGTCCGGCGAGCGGCCCGGCCATCGTCTTCGTCAACAGCTCCTACTTCAGCAGCGAGATGTGGGAGTACCAGATGCTGCCGCTGGCGGCCGAGGGGTTCCGGTGCGTCGGCTTCGACCGCAGGGGGCACGGCAGGTCGGAGGACGCCTGGGGCGGCTTCGACCTCGATACGCTGGCCGGGGACCTGGGCGCCCTGCTCGACCACCTGGACCTGCTCGACGTCACGTTGGTGGGGCACTCGTTCGGCAGCGTCGAGGTCGTCCGCCACCTGACCCTCGCGGGCGGCCGACGGGTGGCCCGGGCGGTTCTCGTCAGCGGGGTCGCACCGGGCCCGGCCCGGTCCGCGGACCACCCGGAGGGCCTGGACCCGGAGCTCGTCCGCGCGTTCAACGAGACCTTCCGGCAGGACCGCGCGAAGTTCTTCACCGACGGGGCGGACGCCTTCTTCGCCCGCGGGCTTCCGGGCCCCGCGGTGTCGGACGCGTACGTGGCGCACATGGTGAACCTCTGCCAGGGGGCGACGGCACGGGCCGGGACGGCCCTCAACGACCTGCTGGTCACGCTGAACCTCGCACCGGAGATGGCGAAGATCGACTGCCCGGTCCTGGTCGTGCACGGCTCGGCCGACGCCTCCGCCCCGATCGAACTCACGGGCCGCCGCGCAGCCGCGCTGATCCCGGGCGCGACGCTCCACGTGTACGAGAACGCGGGCCACGGACTGTTCGCGACGCATGCGGAGCGCCTCAATGACGACCTGCGCACCTTCGCCCGTACGTGAGCAGCCCCGGGCACCTCGCAGGTCAGCCGGCCTGTCCCCCGCACGCGGGGGTGAGGGCGGCCCGAGGGTGGTGGGCCGCCTCGGCCGCGGTATGGGCGGAGGCGAAGGTGAACGCGCGGGGGGACGGCCCGTGCGCCCGTAGCTCCGCCAGCCGTTCCAGGGCCTCATCGACGGTCGGGCGATGGCCGGCCGGGACCCACCAGAGCACCAGGTGCGCCTCGACGTGCCGTTCGAACCACGCACGCCGCCCCTGCATCGCCTCCAGGTGCCCGCTGCGGTAAACGAAGTCCCACAGCGCTTCCCTGGTCTCCCACACCGACAGGGTGACGATGACGTTCTCCCCGGCGGGGCGCATGCCGGTGGCGTCGGCCGCGCCCTCCTCGACGAGACGCCACACGAAGCCGGGAGCGCCGTCGGCGGCGCTGTTGACCGGGTCGAGCATCTCGACGAACGGCGCGACGCGCGGGTCGTCGAGGGGGAACCGGATTGTGGCGACGTTGAGTTGGGCAAGGTGGGCCGGCTGCGGGGACGCTGATGCGGTCATGGCCTCATCCCAGCACGGCCTCCATTTCTATGTCAATGTTCATTGTTGATAGAAGCTTGGAGCACCACGCAGCACTCCCCCGGCCGGGCATCCATGCGCGCCCGTACCGGGCCGTCCACGCCGATCAGTCCCTCCAGCAGAGCGAGGTTCATGCCGCAGACGAGGGGCGGGAAGCGCTCGGCAACGGCATGGAAAGGGCAGTTGCGCATGCGGACGACGGGGGCGGCCGGGGAGACCGGGCAAGGCGTCCCCACCTCGTCGGCCACCGCCCCATACCCCGCCGCCTCATCGGGGTCACTACTTCCCGCCCGCTCCAGGTGGGGTTCGTAGCCGCGCGAGGCCAGCACCTCCATGGCCTCTTCGAGCCCCGCGCAAGGCGCCGCCGCACCGCGCAGGGCCTCGCCCCTCCGCCGCGCGGCCGCGCGCAGCCCGGCGTCGAGCCCGGCCTCCTCCGCCGCCTCGGCGAGCAGTTCGGCGGCGGTGCGGTAGTCGCGGGCGGGCAGCGACACCGACCGCTCGGTCCGCGCCCGCGTGTACACCTTGGCGGGGCGGCCCGCCCCGGGCCCCGTACGCCCGGTCAGGCGGCGGGAGCCGCTGTCGAGCAGCCCGGCCTCGGCCAGCCTGTCCAGATGGTGCGCGGCGAGCGTGCGGGCCACCCCCGCCGCCTCGGCGGCCTCGTTGCGGCCGACCTCCCGGCCCTGCGCGGCGACGTACTCGTACAGGCGGCGGCGTACCGGGTCCTGCAACGCCGCGATCGCTTCGATGTCCTCCATCCGGCCATTCTAGAAACAACGCGGATTGGAGATAGAGCCACTGCCGTACGACTGACCGGCTGCGCGATCCCCCGGTCGGGCCGACCCCAACGACCCCGGTCCGAAACCCAGTTCGTCAGCAGAACGGCGCCCGACCCACGTCCGGGTGGTCCTTGTCCCCACAGGGGCGTTCTGGCGGCTCCCGCAGGTTCGCGGCCGCGAGAGTTGCGCCATGATCATGGATCCCAAGGGCGACTCCGGTACCCCCGACGCCCCCGGCGACACCGCCCCCTCCCCCTCCCGTCAGCCCTCCCGCCGTACGGTCATCGCCGGCGCGGCCGCCGTCGCCACCGCCGCGGGAGTGACCGTCGCCGCCACCTCCGCCGGGACCTCGCAGGCCGCCCCCGCCGGCGCCGCGGTCACCGACTGGGGCACCTGCCTCACGATCGCCCGGGCCGTCCTCGTACGGGACGAGCACGACCAGCCGCTCGTGCCGCGCTACGCCGACATCCTGCTCAAGAACGGCCTGCCCCGCTCCCGCCGCCCCGCCAAGAAAGTGCTGGTCGTCGGCGCCGGGCCGGCCGGCCTCACCGCCGCCCACCTCCTGCGCGAAGCCGGCCACCAGGTCACCGTCATCGAGGCCAACGCCAACCGGGTGGGCGGCCGGATCAAGACCTTCCGCTCCGGCGGCCACGAGAAGGCGGCCCAGCCCTTCGCCGACCCGAAGCAGTACGCCGAGGCCGGCGCGATGCGCATCCCCGACAGCCACCCCCTGGTGACGGGGCTGATGGACGGCCTCGGCCTCAAGCGCCGGCGCTTCTACCTGGTGGACGTCGACGGGGCCGGCCGCCCCGCCTACCGGACGTGGATCTACGTCAACGGCATCCGCGTCCGCCGCGCCGACTACGCACGCGCTCCGCAGGCGCTCAACCGCTCCTTCGGCGTGCCGAAGGCCTACGAATCCCGCCCCGCCGCGCAGATCGTCCGCGACGCGTTCGCCCCCGTACGCAAGGAGATCGAGGGCAAGCAGGACAAGGAACTCGTCGAGGGCTGGGCGCGCGTCATCCAGCGCTACGGCCACATGTCGATGTATCGATTCCTGACGGAGGAGGCCAGGCTCGACGAGCGGACCATCGACCTGATCGGAACCGTCGAGAACCTCACCTCCCGCCTGCACCTCGCCTTCGTCCACAGCTTCATCGGCGCCTCGCTGATCAGCCCCGACACCGCCTTCTACGAACTGCCGGGCGGCACTGCCACGCTGGCCGACGCCATGTACGCCCGCGTCAAGGACCTCGTACGGCTGGACCGCCGGGCCACCCGCATCACGCACGGCGCCGGGGAGGTCTCCGTCGAGACCGTCTCCGAGGGCCGGGACGGCAGCCCCGTGCGGCGCGAGACCTTCACCGCCGACTCGGCCGTCATCACCGTCCCCTTCTCCGGGCTGCGCCACATCCCCATCGCCCCCGCCCTCTCGTACGGCAAGCGGCGCGCGGTCACCGAGCTGCACTACGACGCCGCCACCAAGGTGCTGCTCGAATTCAGCCGCCGCTGGTGGGAGTTCGACGAGGCGGACTGGAAGCGCGAGCTGGAGGAGGTGCGGCCCGGCCTGTACCGGCGGTACCAGACCGGGCAGACCCCGGCGGACGGCACCCTGCTGGGCGCCCACCCCTCCGTACCCGGGGGCCACATCTCCGCGGGCCAGCGCGCCCACTACGCGGCCTGCCGCGTGGTCACGCGCGACCAGCCCGAGGCGGCCGGCGTGGTCGGCGGCGGATCGGCGACCGACAACCCGAACCGCTTCATGTTCCAGCCCTCCTACCCCGTCGACGGCAGCCCCGGCGGCGTCATCCTCGCCTCCTACAGCTGGTCGGACGACGCCCTGAAGTGGGACTCCCTGGACGACGAGGAGCGCTACCCGCGCGCGCTGGCCGGGGTCCAGGAGGTGTTCGGGCAGCGCATCGAGGTGTTCTACACCGGCGTCGGGCGCACCCAGTCCTGGATGCGCGACCCGTACGCCTACGGCGAGGCGTCCGTCCTCCTGCCCGGCCAGCACACCGAGCTGTTCCCGCACGTCCGACGGGCCGAGGGCAACCTGCACTTCGCCGGATGCCACACCTCGATCAAGCCCGCGTGGATCGAGGGCGCCCTGGAGTCGGCGGTGCGGGCCGCACTGGAAGTGCACACGGCGTAGGCGCGCCACGGCGGCGCGGTCGGCGTGCGGCGGCGCGGTCGGCATGCGGCGGGTCCGATCGGCTTCCGGCGGGTACGTCAGCTCTCGGCGAGCACGATCACCCAGTCGCCGTCGGAGAACCGGACCCGCCGCCGCTTGTCGGGGTTGATCCGCACCCCGAAGCCGGGACCGGTGGCGCTCTCCGCGCGCAGCCGGTAGCCGACCGCGCATTCCCGGCGCCGCCGCGCCGACTCGACGACGGTGGCGAAGGAGACCTCGCGGCCGGCCCGGACGTAGTCCGTGGCCGGCTTCAGGTGGAACTCGTGGCCCTCGGCGGTGAACAACTCCTCGAAGACCGCGGCGAGATACGGGCTCTCCGAGATCTGGGTCATCAGCAGGCTGATCAGCCGGCCGCTCACGACGAAGTCGTTGCCGCCCCGCCCCGGCGCGAGGAGCCGGTTGCCGTCATCGGCCATCTCGGTGGTCAGGACGAGATCCCGCCCTGCGGCGTCCCCGATGGCCCGCAGGTGCAGCAGGGCGACCAGCGTCCTGTCGTCGGCCCGCGCCTCCGGATCCGGCAGCGGAGCGAGCGGCGGGGCCTGGGGCGCGGCGAGGGGCGCGCCGGTCGGGTCCGCGGCGGAGCCGCAGCCCGAGGGCGAACCGCAGCCCGCGACCGCGGGCTCCGTCTCACCGATCACGATCACGCCGTCGTACGACGGCACGTCCAGCTTGGCCAGGGTCAGCGGGTCGGTGATGTCGCCGTCGTGGACGCGGACGTCGAGTCGGGACCGCGCCGCCGCGGCCGCCCTGGCTCCGTACGCGGCCGCGTACGGGCCGAGGGCCACGACGTCCAGGGTGGTTCCCGGGCTCACGTACTGGTCGAGTTGCTCGATGACGAGCGGCGCGCGGCGGTTCCAGCCGAGCAGGAGGAGCCGCTCCCCCTGAACGGCCCCGGCGCCGGGCCCGGTTCCCGTCCCGGGCTCCGGCGCCACGATCGCGCCTTCCTCCACGTGGGAGGCGACGTCCGCCCGTACGGCCGTGTCGTCGTCCCGGGAGATGACGATGATCCGATCGGCCGGGCCGACCGCCGTTTCCGGTGCGGGGTTGAGGGTGACGCTCCCGTCGCCGTGCAGCAGGCCGACCGCCGAAGACGTGGCGAACGAGAGCAGCGCCTCCCCGAACGTCCGGCCCACCAGGTCCTCGGCGGTGACCGGGTAGAACTCGTCCCCCGCGAAGTCCAGCAACTCCGAGTAGACGAGCGAGAGGCCGGGCTGCCGGGCCGTCGAGACGAGGATCCGGGCCACGATGTCGTCGACGCACAGGACGTGTCCCGCGGGGCCGGCGGCCAGTCGGGCGGTCACGTGATGACGGGAGTCGCGGACGGCGGCGACCACCACGGGCCCCTCGTCGGAGCCGGTGACGGACCCGGACACGGCCGTGTCGAGGGCGAGCAGCGTCTTCACCACGTGACCGTCACCGGCGTCCCCGGTGGGCGGCAGCACCAGCACCGCCTTCGCGGTGCCGGGACTCACCCGGGCGAGTTCGGTGGGGTTGGTGGTGCTCCCGTTGCGGCAGATGATCCGCGTCCTTCCCGGGTCGCCGACCCGGGTGGAGATCTCGTCCTCCATCCACGCCTTGTCCTGCGGGGCGAGCACGGCGATGGCGGACCGGCGCTGGTTGGCGTTGGCGGCCACCAGCTCCGCGATCACGGGAAAGACCTGGTCGGACCATCCCAGTACGACGGTGTGCCGCGTCTCCAGCACGGTGGAGTGGCCCATGCGCAGCGACATGACGCGCCGGTTGATGCCCGTGGTGATCAGGCTGACCAGCGTCGACACGAAGAGCAGCGCCACGAGCGCGAGCGACACGGAGGCCAGGACGTAGAGCGGGGAGCCGACCGCGCCCCCGATCTTCAGCGTCTGCCCGACGCTGACCCACACCGCGGTGAGCCGTCCCGACAGCGTGGCGGGCGCGGCCCGGTCGGACCAGACGAGGACCGTGCTCGCCGGAACGACGACGGCCAGGCAGGCCAGGGCGAGCCAGCCGATGAGCGCGGTGGTTCCCCCGGAGAACAGATGGTCGAAGCGGTACCGGAGCCGCAGCCTGAGTGTCGTCGTGCGCTGCTGTGCCACACCAGCTCCCGTACATCCCTCGACGCGCCGATCGGAACGACGGCCCGCACCCGGGACCCACCCTAGACAGCCGCCCCACCCCCACCCCCGCGAACCGCTCCGACCTCACCCAGAGGTGTGAACGGCCGCCCTGCCGCGGGCACGACGGCGGCTGGGTCAGGTGCCCGGTCTCCGGGCCCGAAGGGGCCAGTAGTGGCGTCCGCAGCCGGCCGATGGTGTCCCGCCACGCGTCGGCCGAGTCGGTCTCCTCCCCGAGCTCCAGGAGCTCGCTGGGGCCGGTGACCACGCGGTCGAGGGCTCGGCCCGCGAGTGGGCGCAGGTCGGCGGGTACCAGGTCGCCAACTCGCCACGGCACCGCTGCCGTGGTCAGAGCGGCCATGCGGTGATCATTGCGGGCCGTCTGCCGTAGCGGGTCCCATTTCCTCGGCCCAGCGGCGGCTCCAGGCGCCCAGCGGGCTCAGCGCCTCGACGAGGTCCCGGCCGAGCTCGGTGAGGCGGTAGCCATCGCCGTCCGGGGCGATCAGGCGGGCGCCGGACAGTTCCTCGATGCGGGTGCTGAGCACGCTGGAGGACATGCGCTCGCATCGGCGCTGCAATTCACGGAAGCCGACCGGGGCTTGCCGCAGTTCCCACAGGATCCGCATCGTCCAACGCCGGCCGAGCAGGTCGAGTGCGGCCATCACTGGACGACCCGTTTCGGACCCCCGCACCGGCACACCGGGACGTGGCGCTCTGGCTTCCATACGCCCTCCTTGCGCTTCGCTTCTCGAAGCATCATAGTGATTCGGAAATCGAAGCAGGAGGTGTCGCGATCCCACGCATCGAACCGCTCACCCCGCCCTACACCGCCGACGTCGACCGGGCGCTCCGCCGATGGATGCCGCCGGGTGTGCCGCACGAGCCGCTCACGCTGTTCCGCGTCCTCCACCGGAACCCGGAGCTCGCCTCACGCATGTTCGGTCTCGGCGCCGGACTGCTGGGCCACGGGCTCCTGCCCGCCATCGACCGGGAGATCGTCATCGCCCGCGTGACCGCGCGATCCGCCTGCGCTTACGAATGGGGCGTCCACGCCGCCACCCTGGCGCCACAGGCCGGACTCAGCCCGGAACAACTCCGCGCAACCACCCGACCCGACGCGGCAGTCAGCGCCCCCTGGTCACCACGCCACACGGCATTGCTCCACGCCGTCGACGAACTGGACGACACGGCCCGGCTCACACAGTCCGCCTGGGACGCCCTGCACACGCACTACGAAGCGGCTCAACTACTCGAACTGCTCGTACTGATCGGCTGGTACCGAACCATCAGCTGTCTGGCCAACGGGCTCCTCCTGGAAGCGGAACCCTGGGGCCACCGGTTCCCCACCTGATGCTCGACCACCCGTACGTCGGATGCACGCATCCCCACACTGGAGGTTTCCATGCCCAAGGGCTACTGGGTCAGCGCCTACCGCACCATTTCGGACCAGGCGAAGCTGGACGCCTACAACAAGCTGGCCGGTCCGGCCGTCCGGGCCGGGGGCGGGCGGGTCCTCGTCCGGGGCGGTCGTGTCGTGGCGCATGACGCCGGAACCGCCGAGCGCACCATCCTGATCGAGTTCGACAGCTTCGAACAGGCCGTCGCGGCGCGCGAGAGTGCGGCCTACCAGGAGGCGCTGGCCGTACTCGCCGACGGCGTCGAGCGCGACTTCCGCATCGTCGAGGGCCTTGACTGACCCCTGCCCGCCAGGACCTTGGCGACCGTCACGCTCCCGCTTCGGCGGCGGCCGATCGGTGGGCGGCGACCTCCCGGAGTTCCTCCTCCGTGAGCGCGATCCCGAACACCTCCCGCAGGGCCCCGTCCAGGGCCTCCGGGGCGATCTGCTCGGTGGTGTCCGTCCCGTCGGGGCGGGTGGTGACGTGCGTCAGGCCGTCCAGGCTGTGGTGGGCGGCCGGGGTCATGCGCTGGGCGAACAACCGGCGGACGAACGGGGAGCGCGGGTGCGTGCCCACGAAGTGGCTGGCGACGACGTAGTCGATCGGGTACTGGGCGGTGAGGGTGAAGGTGTGCCGGTCGATCCACGGCGTCGCGGCGCGCTCGGGGTCGTGGTCCGGGCCGGACGGGCCGGGAGCGCTCTGGTACAGCCACCACTGGTCGATGCCGTGGGGACCGGGCCGTCGCTCCAGCCGGTGCTGCCAGCCGTCGTACGCGATGCGCGCCCCGTCGGCGATCTCGATCGGGCCGAGCGGACCGGCCCCGAAGCCGACGTCGCACAGCCACCTGCGGTCGTCGTCGCGGGTGGTGACGGCGAGCAGGCCGTGCGTGGCGGGCAGCACCTTGGGAGCGCCCAGGCTGACCCGGCCGATCATGCCGGTGACGTGGAACCCGAGGCGTTCGACCGCGGCGGCGAAGACCAGTACGTGCTCGAAGCAGTAGCCGCCGCGGCGGTCCCGGACGAGGCGGTCCTCGATGGACGGGAGGTCGAGCGGCAGGTCCCGGCCGAGGACGGCGTGCACGTTCTCGAAGGGGATGCCGGTGGTGTGGGCGCGCTGGAGGTCGCGCAGGACCGTGAGCGTGGGCTCACGGGGCCCGTCGTAGCCGGTCCGGGCCAGATAGGCGTCGAGGTCGAGCAGTGCGCCGGACCACCGGTCGGGGCGGTGGTCGGTCGGGCCGGGGGCGGCGCTCGGGGTGGTGGTGGGGGTGGTGGCCCTGGTGTCGGTCGGCGGAAGGTCCATGATCCCATGCTCCTCCCTCCAGGGCGGTGGACGGTACCCGGAGATCACGGCAGGGCGGGAAGTACAAGATCGCCACTGCCTACCGGGACCGGACGGGGGTGGGGTATCCCTGAAGGGCGCCCCGATCGGAGGCGCTGCCCCCTGCGCTGCCCCATGGAAGGACACGTGCCGTGGACGGCTGGTATGTGGATGAGCGCTGCTTCAATTGCGATGTCGCACGACAGCTCGCGCCCGGTCTGATCGGCGAGGTGAACGGAAGGTCCCGGATCCTGCGGCCGCCGCGCGACGACAGGGAGACGCGGGATCTGCACGCAGCCGTCTTCGCCTGCCCCACCCGCTCGATCCGCCCCGCCTCCGGGCGACCGGACCAGCGGCTCGACCCCTTCCCGATGCCCTTGGACAGCGGCGTGCTGCTGTGCGGGCACAACTCGCCCCAGACGGCCGGGGCCAATTCCTACCTGCTGCTGCGGCCTTCCGGCGCGGTCATGATGATCGACACCCCGCGCTGGAGTCGTGGGCTCGCCGAACGTTACGCAGCCGTGGGCCCGGTCACCGACGTGCTGCTCACCCACCGCGACCACGCGGCGCACGGCCGCCGCTACGCCGACCACTTCGGCGCCCGGCTGTGGATCCACGAGGGCGACCTCGACGCGGAGCCGACCGCTGACCAGGTGATCCGGGGCCGCGAGCCCGTGGAGATCGGCGAGGGAGTCACCGCCCACCCGCTGCCCGGCCACACCCGGGGCAGCGTGCTCTACCTCGCGGACGACCGGTACTGCTTCAGCGGGGACAGCTTCTACTGGTCCCGCGCCGCCGGCGACCTGGCAGTCGCGGACAGTGTGACCTGGTATTCCATCGAGGAACTGGCCACCTCACTGGTCAGGACGGCCGGGCGGGTCCGCTTCGCATGGGTTCTGCCGGGCCACGGTGATCGCCGCCGCCTGCCTGCCGAGGAGATGTCCCGGCGGTTGCGCACCCTGGCCGAGCGCACCCGGCGGCTGCGGCCGCGCCCGATCGACTTCACCGCCGTTCGCTGGTGAACGGGCCGCCCGGCCACAGGCGCACGCAGCGGACCGTTCTCCGGCCCGGGGCCGCGCCCCCGGCCGGTGGGGGCCGGGGGTAGAATGGGATGGTTACTTGTGGCGCACGGCCTTCGGTCAGGCGCCTACGCACGACGAAGCCGGGGCCCGTACCGCTGGGTACGGGCCCCGGTTCGTTCCGGCTCGTTCTCGCGCGTGCCCGCCCGCCGCCGTTCCCCGGCCCGGGTCGGGACTCCTCGACGACGTGCTCCGTATCGAGGAAGGTTCTCCGTTTGAATCCGTCAGCCCGTGGCCGCTTCGGCGTCCAGCCCGGCAGGCCCCCCAAGACCGCGAAGTCCCCCAAGAAGTCCGCGCGGCCCCTCGCGCTCCAGGGCGAGTTCGCGATGCCGCAGACGGTCGCGCCGGCGCTGCCCGCGGTGGCGGCGTTCTCCGAGCTGGGGCTGCCGGAGGAGCTGATGGCGGCGATGGCGGAGCTGGAGGTGCGCGAGCCGTTCCCCATCCAGGCCGCCACCCTGCCCAACGCGCTCGCGGGCCGGGACATCCTCGGCCGCGGGCGGACCGGGTCCGGCAAGACCCTCGCCTTCGGGCTGGCCATGATCGTCCGGACGGCCGGACGGCGCGCGGAGCCGAAGCGCCCGCTGGCCCTGGTCCTCGTACCGACCCGGGAGCTCGCCCAGCAGGTGACCGAGGCGCTGACCCCGTACGCGCACGCCATGAAGCTGCGGATGGCCACCGTGGTGGGCGGTCTGTCCATCAGCCGCCAGGTGAGCGCCCTGCGGACCGGCGCCGAGATCGTCGTGGCCACGCCGGGACGGCTCAGCGACCTCGTCGGGCGGCGCGACTGCCACCTGGAGCGCGTCAAGATCACCGTGCTCGACGAGGCCGACCAGATGACCGACATGGGCTTCATGCCGCAGGTCACCGAGATCCTCGACCAGGTGCACCACGACGGTCAGAAGATGCTCTTCTCCGCCACCCTCGACCGCAACGTCGACCAGTTGGTCCGGACTTACCTGAAGGACCCGGTCGTCCACTCGGTCGACGCGTCGGTCGGCACGGTGACGACGATGGAGCACCACGTGCTCCACATCCACGCCGCCGACAAGTACGAGACCGCCACCGAGATCGCGGCGCGCGACGGGCGGGTGCTGATGTTCCTGGACACCAAGCACGGTGTGGACCAGTTCACCCGGCACCTGCGGGCCAACGGCGTACGGGCCGAGGGCCTGCACAGCGGCAAGTCGCAGCCGCAGCGGACCCGCACGCTGGCCCAGTTCAAGACCGGCGCGGTGACCGTACTGGTCGCCACCAACGTGGCCGCGCGCGGGCTGCACGTCGACGACCTCGACCTCGTCGTGAACGTCGATCCGCCCGCCGACCACAAGGACTACCTGCACCGCGGCGGCCGTACGGCGCGCGCGGGCGAGTCCGGCCGGGTCGTCACCCTGGTCACCCCGAACCAGCGCCGCGACATGACACGGCTGCTGGCCGACGCGAAGATCCGCCCCACCATCACCCAGGTGCGGTCGGGCGACTCCCTGCTGAGCAGGATCACCGGGGCGAAGAAGCCGTCCGGCGTGCCCCTCGCCGGGTCCGTGCCCGCAGAGGGCGGCAAGGGCGGGAAGGGCACCAGCACCCTCGCCTTCCGCGGCATGGGCACCCGGCCGGGCCGGCCCGGCGGCGGCAAGGCCAAGGAGTCCCGCAAGACCACGGAGGCCCGCCAGGCCGCCGAGGCGCGGGCGGCCGCGCGGGTGCGCCGCGGAGTCTGACCGCGCACGGTGAGAGTGACCGGAGGCCGGGTGCGCGTCGCGCAGCCCGGCCTTCCGCGTGCGGGTCAGTGGTGGCGTCCCGCGCCGGAGGCCGGTGCGCTCTCGCGCAGCCCGGCCTACGGCCTACGGTTCAGTGGCGGCGTCCCGCGACGATCGCGCGCGTCACGATGGGCGGCAGCAGGTCCTTCGCGAGCTTGCGCACGCGCCGCCCGCGGGGTGCGGGCTTGGGCTGCGCCGGAACCGCCGCCAGCACGGGGACCTCGGGGGCCTTCAGCGGCTTCGGCTCGGGGCCGGCGTCCGCCCGCTGGCCGCCGATCCGCACGAGCGGGGCGCCCGCGACGTGGTCGATCCCGTGCCACAGGTCCTCGCGGCCCTCCAGCCACGTGCCCAGGGCCTTCTGCAGCGGGGCGGGGTCGTCCCAGGTCGCGTAGAGCTTCGTCCCGGTCACGCAGATCACCCGCAGGTCGGACGAGGTGACCGCGCCCCATACGGCGGCGGCGACGCCGGGGCAGTGCTCGGACCGGTAGTCGTCGAACGCCACCACGGCGCCGGGCGCCGCGAGGACGCGGGAGGCCTCGATGTCCCCGTGCACGTGCTCGTAGAGGTGCGAGGCGTCGATGTGGATGAACCGGCAGCTGGCGGGGCGTACGCGGTCACCGACGACGGAGGTCGGGGCCTGGATGACGGTGGGCAACTCCTCGTGGAAGGCGAGGTAGTTGGCCTCGAAAGCCTGGCGGGTCAGCGAGGCGTACGAGGACTGCGTCTCGGCGAGGTTGGACGCGTCCTCGGCGGGCGAGTCGAAGAGGTCACAGACGGTGAACTCCTCGCCGTCGCGCAGGTAACCGCCCATGTAGATCGCGCTCTTGCCCATGTACGCGCCGAGTTCCAGCAGGTCACCGCGGTGTTCGGCGTCGGCGTTCTGGTGTTGCAGGAACCAGTCGAACAGCAGCTGGTCGACGTTCCAGAACCATCCCTTCACGTCTTTGAACCCCGTGGGGACCGGTGCTGCGGACAGCACGGGGGGGTCGGTGACAGGGAGACGCGCAGCTTGCGACATGGAGAGTCGTCCTCCGGGATATGGCACGGAATCAGCACTGACACCTGGCCGGGTAGCCAGACCTTAGACCACGGGACGGGTACATGACGAGGCTGCGGCGAAGCGGAGGGGTTCGGCGGGGGGCCGGGGGGTAACGGATCGGCTGGTGCGGGGGGTTGCCGCGGGCCCCTGGGGGGGCCGAGGGGGGACGGGGTGCCGCGGTGCGCTCCCTGGTGAGCAGCGGCCCGGGCCGGGCCGTCCCGGCCACTGGTCTCGGCGCCCCCCGGTAGCGGCGCAGGGGGCGGAGAGCGTGAGTGCCGGCTTGCGCCTGGGGGGCCTCCGGCGGCGCCTCAAACGCCGGCGGGGCTGGATCGGGCCGGGGTAGCCCTGCGCCTCATGGTGGGCGGGGCTGGATCGGGCCGGGGTGGGCCCTGCGCTTCACCCGGCGGTTTCCGGGGTCAGGGGGCGATCAGGAGGGCCTCTGAGCCGATCGGGCGGTAGCCGGCGGCTTGGAAGGCGCGGATGCTGCGGGCATTGCCCGCAGCCTGTTGGGACCAGACCGGGGCGCCGCCCGGGACCAGGTGGCGGGCGGCGGTGGCGAGGGCGCGGCCCAGGCCCCGGTGCCGGGCCGGCTCGTCCACCTCGATCGCCGTTTCCCAGCGGCCCGCGACCCCGCGGCCGAGGACCACGACCCCGCCGTCGGCGGCCCACACCCGTACGTCGTCGCGCCGGGCGCGCGCCCGGACCACCCGGGGGTGGTCCCGGTCCGCGAGTTCGCGCAGGGCGAGCGGCGGCTCCCCCGGCAGCGGGTCGGCCACGGTCATCAAGTCGATCGTGTCGTGCCGGCGCCCGGTGCGGTCCAGCAGGGCGGCCAGGAAGCGGGGGTTCATGGTGGCGGCCAGGCCGTCGCAGTCGACGGTGGCCAGGGCCGACCGTACCCACGCGGGGTCCTCGTCGGTGAAGACCACGGAATGCGCGGTGAAGGCGATCACCCCGGCGTCCCGGTGCCGCTCCTGCGCGACCACCGTGGTACCCCCGTCGGGCGGCGGGAACTGCCCGCGTGCCGCCGCGTCGAGGATCTCCCCCAGTGTCCGGCCCATGCCGCCACCCCGTTCCTGTTCCCGTGCCGGTACCGCATCACCCGACGCGTGGCCCCTGAAACTATATGCCGGGCGCCCGGTGCCGGTACGAAACGCCCGCGCTCACCAGGCCAGACCCTCCGCCGGGAGTTCCGTGCACGGGCGGCGCGGGGACCGGGGCAGGCCGAGGCGGGTACGGGCCGCGTGCACGGCGGTCAGCTGGTCCGCCGCCGCGGGGCCCCAGTCGCAGAGGTCCCGGACCTGCTCCGGGGTGGCCAGCAGGCGGGCGTGCCGCGCATCGGCGGCCGGGCCGAGCGCGCGCAGCCGGGCCGCGGAGCGGATCCGCACACCGCGGCCCGCCGCGCCCTCCTCGGTCAGGTGACCCAGCAACTCCGCCTCGGTGATGGTCAGTTCGGGGCCGGGTTCGGGCAGCCGCGCGTTTCCGGTGGCGTGGTCGATCAGGACCATCACCCGCCCGTCGGGGGCGAACAGCCAGGCCGCCCGGTCCTCCACCCGCGCCGTCTCCGGGGCCGGGCCCGCGCACCAGGTGCCCCGCTGCGGGGTGCGCCGGGTGCGCAGCGCGCCGAGCCGGTCGAGCGCGCCGGGGGTGGTGGGCCGTCCGTCCTCCAGCAGGGCGGGGCCGCCGCCCTCGATGCGGGCCCGCAGGGCGGACAGTGCGCGCCGCGCGTCGCCGGGGTGCATCAGACCCGGCAGATCGGCGGGCTCCGCGAAGTGGACGCCGGTGATCTCCTGGGCGGGGAGGCGGATGGCAGCGATGCGTTCCGCGTTCCAGGTGCCGCCGTCGAAGACGTGCAGGATCTCGCCGGGGAAGCGCATCTCCGGTTCAAAACCGGGGGCGTCGGCGGGGATCCAGTCCACGGCGAGGCCGCGGGGGAAGTGGTCCCGGATGCCGAGTTCCTCGTACACCTCGCGGGCGGCCGCCGCGGACGGCGCCTCCCCCGCGTCCACGGCCCCGCCGGGCAGCAACCGGTCGGGACGGTAGTCCACGGTCTGGACGAGGACCCGCCCGTCGGGGTCGGTGACCAGGACGCACGCGGCGCTCCAGAGCGCGGCGCGCGAGGCCCCGTACTCGGCCGCGGTCATCCACGTCCCGACCGTGTGGGCGAGCCGGCCCGGGGTCACGGGGGCCGGTACGGCGGGCTCGGGAAGTTCCCGCTCCCCGGCCGGACGGTCCACACCCCCGTGCTCTTCGGCCGCGTGCCCTTCGGCCGTGCGGTCCTCGGTCGGGTGCTCCTCGGTCGTGCAGTCCTCGGTCGCGTGGTCCGCGCGGTCCGTCCGGTCCGTGTCGGTCAACTGCGGCATCGGTACTCCGTTCACCGTGGGTGGGAGAGGGCCGGGGCGGGCTCGTGACAGGCGGGGCGGAGCCGTTCCCCTGCACCTGTGCAACAGCGCGCGCGGCCCCCGGGTTACGGCGCCGGGCGTACGCCGCGCGCACGAGGTCACCTCAGGGGCGCCGATGCGCGCGCAACCCGGCGATGGTGACCTCACCCGTGAGCGTGACGCCGTCACCCGCCCGGGTCCCGGATGCGGCAGGGTGGGCGGATGCAGCTGCGCCGGGTCGTGCCCCTGTCTCTTGCCGCGCTCGTCCTCGGGGCGGGGTGCGCCGGATGTGTGACGGTCGCACCGGCGGCTCCGGGCGGGGCGGCCGTCCGTACGGCCGCCCCGCCCACGCGTGCGGCCCTTCCGGTGCTGCCCCTGGGGCGCCTGCCGCAGGAACCCGCTCCGGTAGCGGAAGATCAGGCACCGGCCGGCCCCGCGCCCAGCGGCGAAGACCAAGACCCAGAAGACCAGGAAGACCACGCGGCCCAAGGCGCCGACGACGGCCGGCACCGGGCCCCGCACCGCTCGGACACGCGGCGCGACCCCGCCCCGCCGAAGGCGCGCACGCCGCGTGCCCGGCCTCGTCCGCACGCACGGCCCGCCGCACCGGGGCGCGCCTCCGACATGGCGGCGATCTGCGCGGCCGCCCGGGGGACGGCGTCTCCGGCCCTCGCCCAGCTGTGCGCGGACCGGTTCGGCCGCTGAACGGCGCCGCCCGTGCGGGCTCGACGGCCCCGCGCCGGAGCGATAATCGGTAGATCGGCCCGGTACGCCTTCCTACAGTGGCGGGACCACCTCGCCGACCGGAGCGGATCATGCGCACCCACTATCCCCGCACGCCGCACGTCCCGTGGTCGCCCGGGGCCACGCCCGACGACATTCGGACCGGGGACCTGTCGGGGATGCCCGGGCTCGCGGGGCGCGAGGTCGTCGTGACCGAGAAGCTCGACGGCGAGAACACGAGCATCTACACCGATGGTCTGCACGCCCGCTCGCTGGACTCGGCCCACCACCCCTCGCGGGCCTGGGTGAAGGCCCTCCAGGGCCGCATCGGCCCGCGCATCCCCGCCGGTTGGCGGATCTGCGGCGAGAACCTCTACGCGCGCCACTCCCTCGCCTACGAGGCGCTGGACAGCTGGTTCTACGGCTTCTCGGTCTGGGACGGCGACCGGTGCCTCGACTGGGACCGGACCGTGCGGTTCCTGACCGGGCTCGGCGTGCCGGTGCCGCGCGTGCTGTGGCGGGGCGTTCTGGACGCGCCGGCCGAGCGCGCGCTGCGCAGGCTGAAGCTGGACACGAGCCGCCACGAGGGGTACGTCGTGCGCTCCGTGGAGGGCTTCGACCGTGCGGCCTTCGCCCGGCACGTGGCCAAATGGGTGCGCGGGGGCCATGTGCAGACCGGCACGCACTGGATGTTCGCGTCCGTGGTGGAGAACGGTCTCGGCCCGGCCGCCGCGCTATGGGCGGTCCGTTCGGGCGCGATGCCCGACGTACCGGCCGTGCTGTCGGCAGCGGGCGTGCCGGACGCCGGGGACCATGCGGATGCCCCTGTCGATAAGTGCGCGGACGCGCGCGCGGAGAGGGTGGCCGGGGCCGTCGCCCGGCTCGACGGGTTGGGGCGGTCGGGGGACGCCCGGTTGGCGGGGGTGCTGGCCGCCGCGCTGCACGGCGCGCACCGGGGGCTCCTCGCGCCGCGCCTCGCGGAAGCGCTCGGGCTGCCGCTCGCGCGCCGGGTGGCGGATCTCGTCGGGTTGCAGGGGCGGTTGCAGCTGCCGTTCCCCGACGACGGGCGCGCGGCGGGGCTCGCGCGGATGGCGGCCGCGGCCGATCTCGGGGTCCTGCACGCGGTCGCCGGGGCGGTGGCGGGGGCGCGTACCGACGCCGAGGGCGCCGGGGCGCGGGAGTGCGTCGAATGGTCCGCGCTGTGCGCCGAGGAGGCCGGGCTGCTGGGCCCCGATCCGTACGGGCCGCTGCGGTCGGGGCTCCGGGAGGCGCTGGCGGGACTCGACGGGCAGGCGGCGGACCGGTGCTGGGCGCAAGCGCGCCAGGCCTGGGCCGAGGGCCGGGCCGGCGGCGTGGAGGAGGCGGTGGCGGCGACCTGGCGGTGGCGGGACGGGGACTTCCCCCGGCTGGTCCAGCTGGTCGGGCCGTCGGGCAGCGGAAAGAGCACCTTCGGGCGGGCGCTGCCGGGGGTGGACGCGTACGTCTCGCTGGACGACCTGCGCTCCGCGCGCGGAGCCCGGTCGGACCAGCGGGCCAACGGCGAGGTGCTGCGGGAGGGGCTGGACCGGCTCGACGCGGCGCTCGCTGCCGGGGGCACGGTGGTGTGGGACGCCACCTCGCTGGTGGCTCCGCAGCGCGCGCTGGTCGGTGCGGTGGCCCGGCGCCGGGACGCGCTGGTGACGCAGGCCGTCGTCCTGGCCGACGAGCAGGCGCTGCTGCGGCGCAACGGCACGCGCGCTCATCCGGTGCCGCCCGCGGTCCTGGACGCCCAGCTGCGCCGGTTCGCGCCGCCGTACCCGGGTGAGGCGCACCGGACGTGGTACATCGGGGCGGGCAGCGCCGTGGAGGACACGGCGGGCGGGCTGTACGACGGGCACCCGGACGAGACCGGCACGACGGGGGGCCGGCGTGATGCGCACCAGTGAGCAGCTGTACCACCAGGTCCGCTGGGACCCCCGCTTCGATCCCGCCCGGTTCGTCATGGGGCTGCTCCAGCGGGGGGCCGACCCGAAGCGGATGCCGCTGACCTCCTTCGTGCCGGGCGGCGACATCCCCTGGCACCGGGTGCTGTTCGTCGAGGCGGACGGGGAGCGGGTGTGGGACCGGGCGACCGGCGTGGACCGGGTCGAGGCCTCGGGGGCCGGGCGGGCGCGCGCCCCCCGGCTGCTGCGCGCGCCCTTCTTCACGGCGCGCACGGCGCACGTCTGGGACCCGGCGCGCGGCTGGGTGCCGGACGAGGGAGCCGCCCTCACCGGGCTCGCGCCGGTGACCGCTGCGGCCGGGGCGACCGTGCGCGTGCTGACCTGGAACACGCTGTGGGACCGCTACGACGGCCCGTTCATCGAGACGGCGCGGCGGCGCCCGCTGCTGCTCGCCGAGCTGGCCGCCGCCGACGCCGACGTGATCGCGCTCCAGGAGGTCGAACCACGGCTGCTCGACCTCCTCCTGGCCGAACCCTGGGTACGCGCCTCCTGCACCGTGGGCACGTCTCCGCGCGGCCGGGACGTGCCCGGTACCGGCTTGCTGCTGCTCAGCCGGATGCCCGTACGCGAGGCGGGAGTTCACGCCCTGGGGCCGCACAAGGGGGTCGCCGCCATCACGGTACAGACGGCGGCTGGGCCGCTCGTGGTCGCCGCGACCCACCTCAGCAGCGACCACTCCGCCGACGGCGCGGGCCGGCGGGCGGCCGAACTGGTCGAACTGGCCGATGGGTTGGCCGGGATCGACGGCGAGGTCGTACTCATGGGCGACTTCAACGACGGGCGCGGGGGCGCCGAGGGGCCCGCGGGGGCGCTGGGGCTGCGGGACGTGTGGACCGAGGTGCACGGGGCGGCGGACGCGACGGCGACCTTCGACCCCGCGGTCAATCCGCTGGCCGCCGTGGGCTCGCTGACCGGGCGCGCCGCCCGGCTGGACCGGATCCTGCTGCGGGGCGGGGCCCGGGTGGCGGGGGCGGTCCTGCGCGGGGACCGGCCCGCCACCGCCGACGGACTGTTCGTGTCCGATCACTTCGGGGTGGCGGCGGAACTCGAACTCGGGCCGCCTGACGACCGATTCGGCCCGACGACCGGTGGGGCGGCCGCCGACCCGGGGGGCGGGCCGGCCGTGCTCGACGCCGCGGCGACCGCGCGGACCGCCGTGGCCTGGATCCCGCCCGCGGAGCTGTGGCCCACCGTGCAGGAGCTGCGCCGGGAGCTGGATCCGCAGGTGGACCGCTGGCCGCCGCACGTGAACCTGCTGTTCGGGTTCGTACCGGAGTCCGCGTTCGACCGGGCGGCCGTCCTGCTGGCCGAAGCCGCCGCCGCGGTGCCCGCCTTCAGCGCGCGTCCGGCCGGCGTGCACAGCTTCGGCCACCGCGAGGACGCGATGCTGTGGCTGGACCCGGCGGCGGGCGGTGAGGCGCCCTGGCAGGAACTGCGGGCGGCGCTGGTAGGCCGGTTCCCCGGGTGCGGGGGGCGCGCCGAGGGGTATACCCCGCATCTGACGCTGGGTCGCAGTACGGATCCGGCACGCGACGCGGCCCGGTGCGCGCAGGTGCTGGCCGCGGCTCCGGAGGCGGGGGCTTCCGTGCGGGTGGGATCGCTCGCCGTGCTGTCCCGGCGGGGCGGGGAAGCGATGCGGGTGCGGTTCACGGTGGCCCTGGGCACGGGCGAGGTGCGGTGGCTGCCGGAGGGGTCGGCCGGGCCGGAGGCGGACGGAGGCGCGGGGCCGGACGGTGGCCCGGACGCCCCGGACTTCCTGGAGGAGCAGGCGCGTTCCGTCACGGAGCGGCTGGCGCGGGCCCTGTCCGAGGGGGTGGTTGAGGTCGCCGGATCGCGCCGGACGGGGTGCGCGCTGTCCGGGGCGGACCTGGACCTGGTGGCGGCCCTCGCGGGGCCGGTGGAGCCGGCGCGGCTGCGCGAGCGGGTGGTGGCCGCGCTGCCGGAGGCGGTCCGGGTCCGGGAGGTGCACGGGGCGCGCGTACCCGGGCTGCGGTTGCGGGTCGGCGCGCTGGACGTTGACCTCGCGGTCGTCGCGGGCGCGGAGGTCGATCCCGGTCGCGCGGTGGCCCGGCGGGCCGAGTGGGGCGAAGGCGCCGCGCTCGCGCTGAGCGCGGTGAGCGACGCCGTGGCGGTGCGCGAAGCCGTGGGCCCGGAGCGCCACGCGGCCTTCGCGGAGCTGGCCCGGCGGGTGAAGGAGTGGGCGCGGGCCCGGGGGCTGGACTGCGCTCCGTTCGGCGGCCTGCCCGGGCTGGCCTGGGCGGTGCTCGCCGCGCGTACGACGGAGAGCGCGGGCGCGGCCGGCCTGACCGGTGACGCGCTGCTGCGCCAGTTCTTCGGCGGGTGGGCGGCCTGGGACTGGCGCCTGCCGGTGGCCTTGCGGGACGGGCCGGCTGCGGGAGGGTCCGTGACCGCGGCGGACGCCATGCCCCCGGAAGCGACCGCGGCTGATGTGACCTCGGACCGCGCGACCGACGCCCCGGTGACCGTACTGACCCCGACCGCGCCGGTGCGTTCCTGCACGGCCCAGGTGGGGCCGGGCTTCCGCGACCTGCTGGTGCGCGAGCTGTACCGGGCGTGGGAGATCACGGAGAGCGGGCCCGGGCCCTGGCCCGCGCTGCTCGACCCGCCGCCGCTGCACCGGCGGCACGCGGCCTGGGCGCAGGTCACCGTGCGCCCCGCTCCCGGAGCGGAGGCCGAGGCAGAGGAGACGGTGGGCCGGGTCCGGGGCCGGATGCGCGCGCTGCTCGCCGCCCTGGAGGAGGCGGGGGCGGTGGACGCGCACGCCTGGCCGCGCCCCTTCGCCCCGGCCCCGGCCTGCGCCCCGGGGAGCATCCGGTACGCGATCGGTCTGGGTGGGACCCCGCCGGACGCGGAGCGGCTCGCGGTCATCGCCCGGCGCTGGGCCGCGGGGCTGCCGGGTGTGGAGGTGGCCCGGGTGGCGGGCGGGGACGTACCGACACCGCCCCGGTAGCGGGGTGGCTGCGGGCGCACCGGTGGCCCGGCCTGACAAGTAGCGAAGGCGGTTCGCCCGTGAACGCGGCGGTGTCGCCATGTTCCGAACGCAGTGCGCACGGCGGCCTCCCGGGTCTCCTCGGGGCAGGGTCGGACGGAGCCGTTGGGAGTCTCAGCCAAGCGCTCGCGACTTTTTTCGTCAATACTTTTCACAAGGATTGAAGAAACCCCAAGTTCACGGGCCTGCCATCGATTTGACGCATCCACGGGTCTTCAGTTCATGAACGCTGCACCTCTTGACGGGCCCACCCGGGGGCAGTTCACTCACGCTTCGATCCCCCCGGATCCCCGACGTCAGGAGTACCTCCATGCGATTGCTCTCCGACCGGCCGCCGCGGCTCACCGCGGCGGCGCTCGCCGCCGCGCTGGTCGCGGCCCTGCTGATGCTGCTCCCCGCCACCGCGGCCCAGGCGGCTCCGACCCTGCTCTCCCAGGGCAAGCCCGCCACCGCGTCCAGCATCGAGGGCGCCGGCACCCCGGCCGCCGCCGCCGTGGACGGCGACAACGGCACCCGCTGGTCGAGCCAGTTCGCCGATCCCCAGTGGATACAGGTCGACCTGGGCGCGCCCGCTCAGGTCAACCAGGTCGTCCTGCGCTGGGAGACGGCCTACGGGAAGGCCTACCGGGTCGAGCTGTCCACCGACGGCACCAACTGGAGCACCGCGTACTCCACGGCCGCGAGCACCGGCGGCGTCCAGACCCACGACGTCTCCGGCACCGCCCGCTACGTCCGGGTCTACGGCACGCAGCGCGCCACCGGCTACGGCTACTCGCTGTTCGAGTTCCAGGTCTACGGCACCCCGGGCGGCACCGGTCCGACCCTGCCCGGTGGCGGGGACCTCGGACCCAACGTGATCGTCTTCGATCCGTCGACGCCGAACATCCAGGCCCGGCTCGACCAGGTCTTCGCTCAGCAGGAGTCCGCCCAATTCGGCTCCGGGCGCTACCAGTTCCTGTTCAAGCCGGGCACGTACAACGGCCTCAACGCCCAGATCGGCTTCTACACCTCGATCTCGGGCCTCGGCCTGAACCCGGACGACACCACGATCAACGGTGACGTGACCGTGGACGCCGGCTGGTTCGGCGGCAACGCCACCCAGAACTTCTGGCGTTCGGCGGAGAACCTCGCGCTGAACCCGGTCAACGGCACCGACCGCTGGGCCGTCTCCCAGGCGGCCCCCTTCCGCCGGATGCACGTCAAGGGCGGCCTGAACCTCGCCCCCAACGGCTACGGCTGGGCCTCCGGCGGCTACATCGCCGACTCGAAGATCGACGGGCAGGTCGGCAACTACTCGCAGCAGCAGTGGTACACGCGCGACAGCTCAATCGGCAGCTGGAACAACTCGGTCTGGAACCAGGTGTTCTCGGGCACGCAGGGGGCGCCCGCGCAGAGCTTCCCGGACCCGCGGTACACCACCCTCGACACGACGCCCGTCTCCCGCGAGAAGCCCTTCCTGTACCTGGACGGGTCCGAGTACAAGGTGTTCGTGCCCGCCAAGCGCGTCAACGCGCGCGGCACGTCCTGGGGCAACGGAGCGCCGCAGGGGACCTCGGTCCCGCTGAGCCGCTTCTACGTGGTCAAGCCGGGCACGACCGCGGCGACCATGAACCAGGCGCTGGCCCAGGGCCTGCACCTGCTCTTCACCCCCGGCGTCTACCACGTGAACCAGACCATCCAGGTCAACCGCGCCGACACGGTGGTGCTGGGCCTCGGCCTGGCCACGATCGTCCCGGACAACGGGGTGACCGCGATGAAGGTCGCCGACGTGGACGGGGTCAGGCTCGCGGGCTTCCTCGTCGACGCGGGCACCGTCAACTCGCCGAGCCTGCTGGAGGTCGGCCCGGCCGGCACCACCACGGACCACGCGGCGAACCCCACCACCGTCCAGGACGTCTTCATCCGGGTCGGCGGCGCGGGCGCGGGCAAGGCCACGGCGGGCATGGTCGTCAACAACCACGACACGATCGTCGACCACACGTGGATCTGGCGCGCCGACCACGGGGACGGGGTGGGCTGGGAGACCAACCGCTCCGACTACGGCTTCCGGGTCAACGGTGACGACGTCCTGGCCACCGGCCTGTTCGTCGAGCACTTCAACAAGTACGACGTGGAGTGGAACGGCGACCGCGGCCGCACGATCTTCTTCCAGAACGAGAAGGCCTACGACGCCCCCAACCAGGCGGCCGTGCAGAACGGATCGGTCAAGGGCTTCGCGGCGTACAAGGTCGCGGACTCGGTGACCACCCACGAGGGCTGGGGCCTGGGCAGCTACTGCTACTACAACGTCGACCCGACGATCCGTCAGGACCACGGCTTCGAGGTGCCGGTGAAGCCCGGCGTACGGTTCCACGACCTGCTGGTGGTCTCCCTGGGCGGCAACGGCCAGTACGAGCACGTCATCAACAGCACCGGCGCCCCGACCTCGGGTACGTCGACCACCCCGTCCACCGTCGTCTCGTTCCCCTGATCCACCCCTGATCCCCGCAGGACGCGGGGCGGCCGCCGGCCGCCCCGCGTTTTCCGGGCCACCTGAGAGAGCGCTCTCCCAGTGCACCGTACGGCCGCACCCTCCCCCTCCCCGAAGGAGCTGAACCGATGACACTCCACCCGCGGGCCCTGTCCGCCGCCCTCGTCTCCGTCGCCTGCGCCGTGACCGCCACCGCCGGTCTGGGCCTGACCACGCTGACCGCACAGGCCTCACCCGACGCCGGCCTCGCGGTCCACCAGGGCATGGACCACACCGCCGCCGCCCCGCTCGCCGGGGGCGACGACCCGGACGGTGACGGCTACATCCCCGCCGTACCGCCGGTCACCGGCGTGAGCCCGTCCTGGAACAACCCCCCGGACCGGTACTTCCACGAGTTCCAGGCCAACTGTGCGGTCAGCAGGACCGCCCCCGACGACCCGATCGTCTTCGCGGGCCGCCCCGGCGCCTCGCACGACCACACGTTCCTCGGCAACACCACGACGAACGCCTTCAGCACCACCGCGTCCCTCAGCGCCGGCGGCACCGCCTGCAACGCGCCCGGCGACCTGTCCGGCTACTGGATGCCCACGCTCTACAACGGCACCCGGCCGGTCCTGCCCACCGGACCGCAAGTGATCTACTACAAGACGGGCGTCACCGACTACACGAGCGTGCGCCCCTTCCCCAAGGGGCTGCGGTTCGTCGTCGGCAGCCCCACCCAGACCGCTGCCGAGTTCCGCGCCCACAAGGGCTGGGTCGAGGGCTGGGAGTGCGGCGACAGCTTCAAGAACGTCGAGTTCCCGGCCAACTGCCCCGTCGGCACGCAGCTCAACATCCGCATGCAGGCGCCCAGTTGCTGGGACGGCAAGAACCTCGACACCCCGGACCACAAGGCGCACATGGCCTACCCGGTGGTGAAGCCGGGCAACAACGACAACGTCTGCCCCGCGGACCACCCGGTCGCGCTGCCCATGGTCGAGTTCAAGATGGCCTTCCCGGTCAGCGGCGACATGTCGCAGGTCCGGCTCTCCAGCGGGGCCGGCCACACCTTCCACTACGACTTCTTCAACGCGTGGGACGACCGGACACTGAGCGCCCTGGTCGAGCACTGCATCAAGGGCGGCCTCCAGTGCAACGCCCGCGGCTACGACGAGACCCACCCCGCGGCGGGCGCCGTACTGGGCCCCGACTACCGCCTCCCGTAGGCCCGTCCGTTCCCCGCGCGATCCCCTCCCCCCACTCCTCCAAGGAGGCACCGGCATGCTCACGCGCATGCGTACCCTCACCGCCGCGGCCCTGCTCGCCGGAGCCGTCACCGCCCTGCCCGCCCTGCCCGCGCACGCCGCGGGCAGCGTGGTCAGGGTGACCGGCTCCCAGGGCAACTGGCAGCTCCAGGTGAACGGTTCGCCGTACCAGGTCAAGGGCGTCACCTGGGGTCCCTCCCCGGCCGACGCGGCCCGCCTGCTGCCCGACGTGAAGTCGTTGGGCGCCAACACCATCCGCACCTGGGGCACCGACGCGAGCAGCCGCCCGCTGCTCGACGCGGCGGCGGCCAACGGCATCAAGGTCATCGCGGGCTTCTGGCTCCAGCCCGGCGGCGGCCCCGGCAGCGGCGGCTGCACCAACTACGTCACGGACACCACGTACAAGAACGACATGCTCGCCGAGTTCACCCGCTGGGTGCAGACCTACCGGGACCACCCGGGCGTGCTGATGTGGAACGTCGGCAACGAATCGGTGCTCGGCCTGCAGAACTGCTACGCGGGCACGGAGCTGGAGAACCAGCGCAACGCCTACACCGCCTTCGTGAACGACGTGGCGAAGGCCGTCCACCGCATCGACGCCAACCACCCGGTCACCTCCACCGACGCCTGGGTGGGGGCCTGGACGTACTACAAGCGCAACTCCCCCGACCTCGACCTGTACGCGGTCAACTCCTACAAGGAGGTCTGCGGCGTCAAGCAGGCCTGGGAGCAGGGCGGTTACACCAAGCCGTACATCATCACCGAGACCGGCCCGGCGGGCGAATGGGAGGTGCCCAACGACGCGAACGGCGTGCCGCGGCAGGTCGGCGACCAGGCGATGGCCGACGGCTACACCAACGCGTGGAACTGCGTCACGGGCCACCGCGGGGTGGCGCTCGGCGCGACCGTCTTCCATTACGGCACCGAATACGACTTCGGCGGGCACTGGTTCAACCTGACCCCGGCCGGGGAGCGGCGCAAGGCCTACTACGCGGTGAAGCGGATGTACGGCGGGAACACGGCCGGGGACAACCTGCCGCCGACCGTGTCCGTGCCCTCGGTCGCCGACGCCTCGGCCGTGCCGGCGGGCAAGGAGATCACCCTCCAGGCCCCGGCGACCGACCCGGAGGGCGACGCGCTCTCGTACGAGGTGCTCTGGGGCGGCAAGTACGTCGACGGGAGCGTCGGGCTGCTCTCGGCCGCCTCGGGCGCCCTCGGCAACGGCACCATCCGGGTCACGGCGCCGGGCAGGACCGGCGTGTGGATCCTGTACGTGAAGGTCAAGGACGGCCGGGGCAACGTCGGCGTGGAGCAGCGCTCGGTGCGGGTCGTCCCGCCGCCGGTGCCGGGCACGGACGTGGCGCTGAACCGGCCGACCACTGCCTCGACCTTCCAGAACGACACCTGGGGCGGCTGTCCGTGCGGTGCGGCGCTTGCCACGGACGGTCGCAACGACACCCGGTGGGCGAGCAGTTGGGCCGATCCGCAGTGGCTCCAGGTGGACCTGGGCGCGGTGAAGCAGCTGAAGCACGTCCAGCTGGTGTGGGAGTCGGCGTTCGGCAGGGCGTACACCGTCCAGGTCTCCGACGACGGCCGCAGCTGGCGCACGGCGTACGCGACGTCCACCGGGGACGGCGGTATCGACGACGTCGGCATCGCGGCCTCGGGGCGGTACGTACGCCTGGACATGACCCAGCGCGGCACCGGCTACGGCTACTCGCTGTTCCACTTAGGCGTGTACGCCTGACCGCCGCGGCGACCGGCACCACCCCGTGAAACCCGCGCGCCGCCCCCTTCTCCCCACGGGGC
>NZ_JBEXPB010000052.1:0-43138 GCF_040611795.1 Streptomyces sp. NPDC006529
CACTACCGACCGGGGGCGGAGCCCCAGGCGCCCCGCAGGGGACAACGACCCTGGCGGGCCGCCCCGGGCTCCGCCCGGACCCGCGCCTCAAACGCCGGCGAGGCTGGAGGGGGCCCGGCGAAGCCGAAGGGGCGCCCCGCAGGCCCGCACCCGCGTCACGCGTCAGAGCACCCGCACCCGCACCCCTCGCCCCCACCCCCGCACCCGTCGCCGTCCTCGTCCCCGGGACCCCGTACAGGCGCACTGCCCCGACCCCGGCTCATCAGCCAGCCCAGCACGAAGAAGGCGACGAACGACGCCAGGACACCCCACATGATGATGGCGTTCGTGCTCATGTGCCGGATGTGCCCGGCCCCGCAGGCCGGAACACCCCCTTCCACCGCCGGGCCGTACGGACGCCGCAGAACACGATGGGCCGAGGCGGTTCAGCGGGCCGATGGGCTGGGTAGTGATACGTCATCGCACGAGAAGGACCGGACCCGACCTCCCGCCAGGGGGCCGGGTCCGGTCCGTTTTCCGGGCCGTGCCGCCGCCGTCTAGAGCGCCCCGACGAAGGCCGCGAAGGCGGTGCGGCCGACGGTGAAGACGGGCCCGTCGGGGACCTTGGAATCCCGGACGGCGACGAGACGCGGCTGCGGAGCGACCTCGACGCATTCGCCGCCGCTGCTGCCGCTGTACGAGGACTTACGCCACCGCGCGCCCGCCAGCTCCTGGTTGGTCTCCATAACGTTCCTCCATGACGCGAGCGATCAGCGCGGCCGAATCCCGGGGGGACAGGGCCTCGGCCTGCAAACGAGCGTATCCGACCGAACGCTCTTTGATCACTTGCGGGTTGGCGGTCATGTGACCGGAGTCGTAGCTCTCGCTGTAGTGGATGTCGGGATCGCCGTCGAAGCGCAGCAGGGTGAACGACCCCATCATCCCGGTGTGCTGACCAGCTGAGAACGGCAGCACCTGAAGGTCCGCCCACTGCCGGTCACGCAGGCTCAGCAGGTGGGCGAGCTGGTTGCGCATGACGTCACGTCCCCCGATCTCGCGGTGGAGGACCGCCTCGTCCAGGACCGCCCACAGCACCGGCGGCTCCTCTTGGACCAGGATGCGCTGCCTGTCCAGCCGGGCCTCCACGGCGCCGTCGAGACTCTCGGGGTACTCGACGCCGAGGACCGCCCGCGCGTACGCGTCCGTCTGGAGCAGTCCGTGGACCAGCTGGCACTGGTACGTGGAGATGTACGCCGCCCGGGCCTCCATCTCGGCGTAGGCCCGGAACCACACCGGCAACTGGCTGCGGAGCACCAGCCCCACCAGGCGGCTGAACTGCCCGTCCGTGCCCAGCGCCGCGTCGAGCCGTTCGGAAAAGTCCCGCGTCGGCACCTTCCGGGCGTTCTCCACTTGGCCGATCAGGGATCCGGTGCAGTAGATGATGTCGCCGAGCTGCGACTGCTTCAGCCCCGCAGCCTCCCGCAGGCGACGCAGTTCGGACCCGTAGTAGTCCAGCGGGGAGTCGCTGGGATCGAGGTCGCGGATGTTGACCATGGGCGGTCACCCCCAAGTACGCGCCGTGTGGCGCTCGTTCCGGTCGGCGACCGAGCGTAACGACCCGGACGCGGCGCGGTACCGGAATTCGGGCAACCGCCCACGCACGGGTTACGCCCTCGGCGCCGGGCACACCTGCCAGGCGAGGTGGTAGAGGGTGTTCACGCTCGCGTCGGTGGAGTCCATCGCCATGAAGCTCGTCGTGCCGGGGGCGGACGTACCGGCGTTCACGCGCAGTTCGGTGTTGATGTTGAAGTTGCGCTGCTCTCCGCAAGGGGCCCAGACCAGGTCGGCGTACTCGGTCCTGTCCGTCGTCTGCCAGTTGTCTTCCAGCGGGCCGCCGAACTGGTGGGTGCGCTGGGTGGTCTGCGGCATGCCCTGGAAGTAGTAGCCCGCGCGTTCCTGGCCGGACGCGCCGCGCTGGAGGGAGGCGAAGCCGCGGTAGTCGGCCTGGACGATGGCGTAGGTGAAGCCGGAGGGGACGTGCACACGCAGGTTGAGCTGGCAGTTCTTGCGGAAGCCGGTGGGCGGGGCGCCGGGGCCGACCTGGGCGAGGTACTCGCTGTAGGTGACGGTGAAGGCCGTGTTGTCGGGGGCGACGGCGACCTGGGCGGTGCCTTCGCGGCAGCCGGAGCCGTTGACCGTGGCGAGCTCGATCACGATCTTGTCCGGCGGGACGGTGATGGGCGTCGCGTGGGCCGGGGCCGCGGAGGCCAGCAGGGCGGCGGTCGCGGCGGCGGCGAGCAGGGTTCGGGGCAGGGAAGGAGACACGGGCGTCACTCCTGGCCGTGAGGTGGGACGGGCGGTTTCAGGCGGCCGGACACTGCTTCCACTCGACGTGGTAGACGGTGCTGACGCTGCCGTCCGTCGAGTCCATGCTCATGAAGTTCAGGGCCTGGGGGCCGGAGGTGCCCGCGTAGACGCGCAGTTCGGTGTTGACGTTGAGGATCCGGTCCTCGCCGCAGGGGGCCCAGACGAGGTCGGCATGGCCGGTCTGGTCACTGGCCTGCCAGTTGTCCGCGTACGGGCCGCCGAACTGGTGGGTCGTACGGGCCGTCTGCGAAGCGCCCTGGAAGTAGTAGCCCGCGCGCTGCTGGCCGTAGGCGCCGCGCTGGAGGCTGGCGAAGCCGCGGTAGTCGGCGCGGGCGACGGCGTAGGTGAAGCCCTGGGGGACGTGGACACGGAGGGCGAGTTGGCAGTTCTTGCGGAAGTCGGTGCCGGAGGAGCCGGCTCCGGTCTGGGCGAGGTAGTCGCTGTAGGTGACGGTGAAGGCGGTGCCGTCGGGGGCGGCGGCGACGTCCGCGGTGCCGGTGGGGCAGCCGGAGCCGTTCGCGCCGACCACCTCCACGGTGATCCGGCCGGGGGGTACGGCGGCCGGGCCGGCGGCCCGGGCGGTGGCGGTGGGGGCGGTCACGGCCACCAGGGTCAGGGCGGCGGCCCCGAGGGCCAGTCTGGGCAGGGGCATGTCCGGTACTCCGTCCGGTGAAGGTGCGGCCGGGTCCGCTATCCGGATCCGACGTGGGCATGCACATGCCACCACGGGGTCGGGGGCTGGGTAAGCCCGCTATACGGCCAACCCCCTCGCCCCCGGGCCGCGTGGCCCGAACCAACGCCCGCGTCCCGCTCCCGCCCCGGCCCACCAGCATCCCCACCGCACGCCGCGGCCCGCCCGCCCCCCGCTTTGTCCGGAACCCGGACCCACCCCGAGCCCCGGCCCCTCCGGGGGCGCCTCAAACGCCGGCGCTGCTGGGATGACCCGCGCTGCCGCGGCACCGGCCGAGCCAACCCACCCGGCCCCGAATCCCGGGAGCCCGACATCCCGCCCAGGCAGCAACCCCAGCCCGCCCGGCGTTTGAGGGCCCGCCGGAGGCCCCACGCATCCGCACCCCTCCCCCGCACCTCAAGCGCCAGGTGGCTCGGCCCTCCGGGGGCGCCTCAAACGCCGGCGAGGCTGGGATGGCCGTCCCAGCCCGCCCGGCGCTTGAGGGCCGGGCTAGCGCCAGACGATCGCGCGCGGGGAGACGTCCCAGTAGTCGGCACGCCCGAGCACCTGACCGGCATTGTTGATCGTCAGTGCCATCGAATCCTTCAGCACCCGCCCCGGCTTCTCATCCGGCAGCCCCGTCGCGTTCCCGCCGGCATCCCACACGGCTGCGTGGCCCCCGGAAACCCCCACCGCCAGCCCCGCATCGTTGAGCGCGTACACATTGCGGGAGGACGTGCCGGGGACCGGCTTCATCACCACCATCCCGCCGGCGTCGTCCCAGCGCACGTTCTCGATGCGGTCGCCGATCTTGGTCGCGCCGAGGAACACGTCCCGGTTGTTCACGTCGTAGGCGGCGCTGCCGTCGGCCGCGCCCGGCATGACGCGGAACACGCAGCAGCGCAGCGCCCGCGCCGCCCGGTATCCGCCCGCGACCGGGTCGTAGGTGTCACCGGCGACCGTTCCGCGGTTGTTGATGTCCGTGGCGTTGGCGGGAGAGGGGAACTGGCTCGCGCCCAGGTACGAAACCTTGCCGCTCGCGTCCCAGCGCACCGCCGAGGTGCTGCTCGTGCCCAGGAAGCGGGCGGAACCGATGATCTCTCCGCTGTCGTTGATCCGGGTGGCGAGGCTGCCGACGGAGTTCGGCGGTTTTTCCAGGAAGGTCGGCTTGCCGTCGCGGTCCCAGCGCACGGCCCAGGTGGTGCTGTAGAGGGACGTCGTGCCGACCGCCACGTGCTGGTTGTTGATGTCCTCGGCGACGCTCTGCAGGTAGCCCTCGGGTTCCTGGAGCCGTTTGGCCGTGCCGGAGGAGTCCCAGGTCACGGCGTGCTGCTTGCCGTCGGGGGTGTTGGCCGCGCCGGAGATGACGCCGTCGTCGTTGACGGCCTTCGTCGCCATCCAGTCGTCACCCAGGCCGACGAGGCGGGTGGGCGTGCCGTCGGGCTCCCACCGGACGGGGACGTACTTCTCGCCCCGGGGAGCGCCCGCCGTGCCGACGACGTGGCCGGCATCGCTGAGCAGCGAGCCGAAGGTCGAGACGAAGCCGTCCGGGGGGCGCAGTTCGGACATCACCAGGGCCGCCGTGGCCCTTGCCGGCGGTGTGGTCGTGGTGCCGGTGGTCTGGGCGGGGCCCATGGGTAGCGTTGCCGCCACCACCAGAGCCGTCGTGGTCACCGCACGTAACATCAAGTCCCCCTCCAGGTACGCGTACGGGGCGCTCCGCGTTCCCCGCCCCGGTCGCATTCTGTGCCCCCCGTCCGCCAGGCGAAAGCACGCGCCCGGCCGTTGCCCGTGCCCGGTGACCGCCCCGCCTCCCCTCCGGGGGCGCCTCAAACGCCGGCGGGGCTGGGATGGCCCGCGCTGCCGCGGCACCGGCCGAGCCAACCAACCCAGCCCGCGGATCCCCGGAGCCCGGCATCCCGCCCTACCGGCCAACTCCAGCCCGCCCGGCGCTTGAGGGCCCGCCGGAGGCCACCCACACCCGCACCCCTCCCCCACACCTCAAGCGCCAGGTGGCTCGGCCCTCCGGGGGCGCCTCAAACCCCGGCGAGGCTGGGATGGCCCCAGCCCGCCCGGCGCTTGGGGGCACCCCGCGGCCGGGGTCGGCCTCGGGGGCGGAGGGAGGGCCCGCGGCCCGGGTCGGGGCCAAGGCCCGCGCCCTCGGCCAGGCCCCGCGCCCGTGCCCACGCCCAGGGCCCAGGGCCCGCGCCCGCACCCAGGGCCCCCGCGCCCAGGGGCCCCGCACCGGCGCCCCCCTTACCGCCCCCCGTACACCGGCCACGCCGGCTCCGCCTCGGACAGGAGCTTCGCGGCCGCCGTGCCCGCCTCCGACGGGGTCCAGCGGGAGGCACGGTCGGCGGTGGGGCCGGGGCGCCAGCCCTGCATGACGGTGATCCGGCCGCCCTCCGCCTCGAAGACCCGGCCCGTGACCCCGGCGGAGGCGTCCGAACCGAGCCACACCACCAGCGGGGACACGTTCTCCGGCGCCATCGCGTCGAAGGCCCCGGCCGCCGGGGCGGCCATGGTCTCGGCGAAGGCCTGCTCCGTCATGCGGGTCCGGGCCGCCGGGGCGATCGCGTTCACCTGGACCCCGTACCGGCCCATCTCCGCCGCCGCGACCAGGGTGAGGCCCAGGATGCCCGCCTTCGCCGCGCTGTAGTTGCCCTGGCCGACGGATCCCAACAGCCCGGCCCCAGAGGAGGTGTTCACCACCCGCGCCGCCACCTCGCGCCCCGCCTTCGCCTCGGCCCGCCAGTGCGCCGCCGCGTGCTTGAGCGGCAGGAAGTGCCCCTTGAGGTGGACCCGCATGACAGCGTCCCAGTCGTCCTCGTCCAGGTTCACGAGCATCCGGTCCCGCAGGAACCCCGCGTTGTTGACCAGGGTGTCGAGCCGCCCGAAGGTGTCCAGGGCGCACTCGACCAGCGAGGACGCGCCCCCGGTCGTCGCGATGTCCCCGCCGTGGGCCACCGCCTCGCCGCCCAGCGCGCGGATCTCCGCCACCACCGCCGCCGCCGGGCCGTCCGGCCCCGGCAGGCCGTCGAGGCTGACGCCGAGGTCGTTGACGACGACCCGCGCGCCCTCCGCCGCGAAGGCCAGCGCGTGGGCCCGGCCCAGCCCCCGTCCCGCGCCCGTCACGATCACTACCCGGTCCTCGGCGAGGCCCATGTCAGTTCTCCTTCTCCTGAGGGGGGTGTCGGTGTCCGTCATGTCTGGTTCGCGGTGGCGGCGTCCAGGAAGGCGGGGCGTTCCCCGCCGCCGTGCAGCAGCAGGCTCGCGCCGGACACGTACGCGGCCCGGTCGGAGGCGAGGAAGACGGCCGCCCCGCCCACGTCGGAGGGTTCGGCGAGCCGTCCGAGCGGGACGGTCGCGCCGACGGCCGCGATGCCGCTCTCGTCGCCGTAGTGCAGGTGGGACAGTTCGGTGCGCACCATGCCGGGCACCAGGGTGTTCACCCGCACTTCGGGGGCCCACTCGACGGCCATCGAGCGGGCCAGGTTCTCCAGCCCGGCCTTGGCCGCTCCGTAGGCGGCGGTGCCGGGCGAGGGGCGGGTGCCGCTGACGCTGCCGATCATGACGATCGAGCCGCGCGCCTCCCGCAGGAAGGGGCGGGCGGCGAGCGAGGCGGTCATCGGGGCGGTCAGGTTCAGGGCGACGACCCGCGCGTGCCGTTCGGCCTCGCCCTCGCCGAGCAGCCGGTAGGGGGTGCCGCCCGCATTGTTGACCAGGCAGTCGAGGCGCCCGTAGCGGTCCGCGACGTGTGCGAAGAACTCCGCCACCGCCGCCGGATCGCGCAGGTCCAGGGGGAGGAAGCAGGCCGTACGGTCCCCCGCCGCCACCGGTTCGTCCGGCGGGCGGCGCGCGCAGACGACGACCCGCGCGCCCGCCGCGAGGAACGACCGGGCGATCCCGGCGCCGACTCCCCGGGTGCCACCGGTGACGACGACGACCCTCCCGTCCAGCTCCATCGGCTGCTACCTTCCTTCCCTAACAAACGTTTGGTGGAAAGGTAGCTGATCCGCTCATGGGTGTCTCCACCTCCGGCCCCGGCAAGGGCATCGCACTCGTCACAGTCGACTTCCCACCGGTCAACGCCCTGCCCGTACGCGGCTGGTACGACCTCGCCGACGCCCTGCGCGCCGCGGGCCGCGACCCCGAGGTGCGGTGCGTGGTGCTGGCCGCGGAGGGCCGCGGCTTCAACGCCGGCGTCGACATCAAGGAGATGCAGCGCGACACCGGGCACGGCGCTCTCATCGGCGCCAACCGCGGTTGCTACGAGGCCTTCGCGGCCGTGTACGAATGCGAGGTCCCGGTCGTCGCCGCGGTGCACGGCTTCTGCCTGGGCGGCGGCATCGGCCTGGTCGGCAACGCGGACGCCATCGTCGCCAGCGACGACGCCACCTTCGGCCTGCCCGAGCTGGACCGGGGCGCGCTCGGCGCCGCCACGCACCTGTCCCGGCTGGTCCCGCAGCACCTGATGCGCGCCCTCTACTACACCTCGCGCACCGCGACGGCCGCCGAACTGCACGCGCACGGCTCGGTGTGGAAGGTGGTCCCGCGGGCCGCCCTGCGCGCGGCGGCGCTCGAACTGGCCGCCGAGATCGCCCTCAAGGACGGCTACCTGATCCGCCTGGCCAAGGCGGCGATCAACGGCATCGACCCCGTGGACGTCCGGCGCAGCTACCGCTTCGAGCAGGGCTTCACCTTCGAGGCCAATCTCAGCGGGGTCGCCGACCGGGTCCGCGACACCTTCGGAAACGGAGACGGGGAACGCTCATGAGCGACAAGACGATGACCCCCGACGAGGTCGTCGGGCAGCTGCGCAGCGGCATGACGGTCGGGATCGGCGGCTGGGGTTCGCGCCGCAAGCCGATGGCCCTGGTCAGAGCACTGCTCCGGTCCGAGATCACCGATCTGACCGTGGTCTCCTACGGGGGCCCGGACGTGGGGTTGCTGGCCGCGGCCGGGAAGATCCGCAAGCTGGTGGCCGCCTTCACCACCCTGGACTCGATCCCCCTGGAGCCCCACTTCCGGGCCGCCCGCGAGCGCGGCGCCTTCGAACTCACCGAGATCGACGAGGCCATGTTCATGTGGGGCCTGACCGCCGCCGCCAACCGGCTGCCGTTCCTGCCCGTCCGGGCCGGCCTCGGCTCCGACGTCATGCGGGTCAACCCCGAACTGCGCACGGTGACCTCCCCCTACGCCGACGGCGAGGAGTTCGTCGCCGTCCCCGCCCTGCGCATGGACGCGGCCCTGGTCCACATGAACCGCGCCGACCGCGCGGGCAACGGCCAGTACCTGGGCCCCGACCCGTACTTCGACGACCTCTTCTGCGAGGCCGCCGACACGGCGTACGTCTCGTGCGAGCGGCTGGTCGACACCGCCGAGCTGACCCGCGGGGCGGCCCCGCAGACCCTCCTCATCAAGCGGCACGCGGTCACCGGTGTCGTCGAGACCCCGCACGGCGCGCACTTCACCGCCTGCGCCCCCGACTACGAGCGCGACGAACCCTTCCAGAAGGCCTACGCCACCGCGGCCGCCGACCCGGCCGCCTGGGCGCAGTTCACCGCCCGCTTCCTGTCCGGCGACGAGAAGGCCTACCAGTGCGCCGTCCAGGCCTGGCACGAGGAGCAGCAGAAGTGACGAGCACACCGGCCACCGACGGCCCCGCGCCCCGCCCCGCCCCCGGCCTGCCGCCCGGCCGGCCTCCCGCCCCCGCGACCCGCGCCGACCACTGCGTGATCGCCTGCGCCGAAGCCTGGCGGGACAACGGCGAGGTCCTCGCGAGCCCCATGGGCCTGATCCCCTCCATCGGCGCCCGGCTCGCCCGCCGCACCTTCTCCCCCGACCTCCTGCTGACCAACGGCGAGGCGTTCCTCATCGGCCCGGACGGCGCCACCGAGGGCTGGCTGCCCTACCGCCAGCACCTGACGATGGTCACCGGCGGCAAGCGGCACGTCATGATGGGCGCGAGCCAGATCGACCGGTTCGGCAACCAGAACATCTCCTGCATCGGCGACTGGGAGCAGCCCGCCCGCCAGCTGCTGGGCGTGCGCGGCGCCCCCGTCAACACCCTCAACAACCCGGTGAGTTACTGGATCCCCAAGCACTCCTCGCGGGTCTTCGTGGAGCGCGTGGACATGGTCTCGGGCGTGGGCTACGACCGCGCCGCCGCGGCGGGCCCCTCCGCGAGCCGCTACCACCGCCTCCCCCGCGTGGTGACCAACCTCGGGGTGTTCGACTTCGAGACCCCGGACCGGTCGATGCGCATCGCCTCCCTGCACCCCGGGGTCACGCTGGAGGAGGTCCGCGCCGCTACCGGTTTCGACCTCGCGGGCACGGACTCCTTCCCGTACACCCGCGAGCCGACCGCCGCCGAACTGCGCCTGATCCGCGAGGAACTGGACCCGCGCGCCACCCGGCTGCGCGAGGTGCCGGCGTGATGGAGACCGCGCTCACCCGGCTCGTCGGCATCGAACACCCCGTCGTCCAGACCGGCATGGGCTGGGTAGCGGGCCCGCGCCTGGTCTCCGCCGCGGCCAACGCGGGGGCGCTGGGCATCCTGGCCTCCGCGACCATGACCCTCGACCAGCTGCGCGCCGCGGTGCGCGAGGTCGCGTCCCGCACGGCGGCGCCCTTCGGGGTCAACCTGCGCGCCGACGCGGGCGACGCGGCCGAGCGGGCCCGGCTGATCATCGACGAGGGGGTCCGGGTCGCGTCCTTCGCGCTGGCGCCCTCCCGGGAGCTGATCGCCCTCCTCAAGGACGCGGGTGTCGTGGTGATCCCGTCCGTCGGCGCGCGCCGCCACGCCGAGAAGGTCGCGGCGTGGGGCGCGGACGCGGTGATCGTGCAGGGCGGGGAGGGCGGCGGGCACACCGGGGAGGTGGCCACGACCGTCCTGCTGCCGCAGGTGGTGGACGCGGTGGACATCCCGGTGATCGCCGCGGGCGGCTTCCACGACGGGCGCGGTCTGGTGGCGGCGCTCGCCTTCGGGGCGGCGGGCATCGCGATGGGCACCCGCTTCCTGCTGACCTCCGATTCCACCGTCCCCGACGCGGTCAAGGCGCGCTACCTCGCGGCGGGCGTCAAGGACGTCACGGTGACGACGGCCGTGGACGGGCTCCCGCACCGGATGCTGCGCAGCGAGCTGGTGGTGGCCCTGGAGCGGGCGGGCCGGGCGCGGGCACTGGCCGAGGCGGTCCGGCACGCGGCGGCCTTCCGCCGGATCTCGGGTCTGAGCTGGCCGCAGATGGTGCGTGACGGCCTCGCGATGAAGCACGGCAAGGACCTGTCCTGGAGCCAGGTCCTGCTCGCCGCCAACACCCCCATGCTCCTGAAGGCGTCCATGGTCGAGGGCCGTACGGACCTCGGCGTCATGGCATCGGGCCAGGTCGCGGGCGTGATCGAGGACCTTCCGTCCTGTGCGGAACTCGTCAGCCGCGTCATGGCCGAGGCACACGCAGTGCTCCGCGCCCTGCCTCCGGCCGGGTGATCCCCCTTCTCCCCTCAGGAGTCGCACCGATGAGCCGTGCCCGCATCCGCCTGGCGGCGACCGGAGTGCTTCTCTCCGCGCTCGCCGCCACCCTCCCCGCCTCCGCGCACGCCGCGCCGAGGGGCGTCCCCGCCCCTGCGGCCGCCCGGCACCACCGGCAGCAGACGGCGGAAACGATTCGCCGGATCCCGCTCCAGGGCGCCGTCAACGTCCGTGACGTGGGCGGCTACCGCACCCTCCTCGGCGGCCAGGTCCGCCAGGGCCTCGTCTACCGTTCCGACGCGCTGAGCAAGCTGACCGACGCCGACCTCACCACGGTCTCCGGTCTCGGCCTCACGAAGGCCGTCGATTTCCGCATCCCGATGGAGCTGCAGTACGACGGGGCCGACCGGCTGCCCGCGGGACTGACCGCCACCTCGCGCCCGGTCAGCGACCTCGGCCTGTACGGGACCCTGGTGGGCGCGATCGCCACCGGCGACCCGGTCAAGCAGGAGCAGATGCTGGGCGGTGGCCGCGCCGAGGCCTACATGCGCGGCATCTACCGGACCTTCGTCACCAGCCAGGAGAGCCGGGCGCAGTTCGCCGCCACGCTGCGGGAGATCGCGGACGGCGCGCAGGGCCCGCTCCTCTACCACTGCACCTCCGGCAAGGACCGGACGGGCTGGATGAGCTACGTACTGCTGCGGGCGCTGGCCGTGCCGCAGTCCGCGGCCGAGCAGGACTACCTGGCCTCGAACACCTTCCGGGCGGCGTACGACGCGCAGGTCCGGGCGGCGCTCAAACAGTCGGGCCGGATGCAGAACCCGGACCTGCTGATACCGCTCCAGGAGGTCCGCCAGGACTACCTGGACGCGGCGACGGCGCAGCTGGCGGCGGACTACGGCGGCTTCTACGGCTACCTGACGGACGGCCTCGGGCTGGACCTGCGGACCCTGGCGAAGCTCCAGGGCAAGCTGGTCCGCTCGTAGCCCCCGACCGGCCCGCACACCTCCCGGACCGCCCCGGCCCGCCACCGGAAACGACGAGAACGCCGGGCGGCGCGTGTGCGCCGCCCGGCGTTCTCGTCGTACGGGTACCGGTGGGGTGCCGGAGGATCAGGCGCTCGGGCGGCCCGACCCGGCGCCGCCGCCGGTCGCGCGGCGCCGACCGCCGAAGCCCTGGCTGGCGCCCTGGGCGCCACCGCTGCGGGTACGGCCGCCAGCCGCCCCTGCCGCGCCGGAGCCGCCGCGGCGGCCCTGGCCGGCGGAACCACCGGAGCCCGCGGCGACCGGAGCCGCACTGCGGGCGCGGCGCGAACGCTCGCCCGCACCGGAGCCCGCGCCCGAACCGGAGGCGGAACCGGAGCCGCCGCCCTGCGGGGCGCCGGAGCGACGGCGCGCACCCTGGCCACCGCTCTTGGCGGCGGGACGCGCCTTGGCCGGGGTGGGCTGCGGCACCTCCATCACGACGGGGATGCCGGAGGGCACGCGGGCGCCGGTCAGGCGGACCAGTTCCTCGTCCGAGGAGCGGATCTGCGCGGTGCGGGGGTTGATGCCCGCGTCCGACATGAGCCGGGTCATCTCGCGCTTCTGCTCGGGCAGGACCAGGGTGATCACGCTGCCGGACTCACCGGCGCGCGCGGTACGGCCGCCGCGGTGCAGGTAGTCCTTGTGATCGGTGGGCGGGTCCACGTTGACGACCAGGTCGAGGTCGTCGATGTGGATGCCGCGGGCCGCGACGTTGGTGGCGACCAGCGCGGTGACCTCGCCCGTCTTGAACCAGTCGAGGGTGCGGTTGCGCTGCGGCTGCGAGCGGCCGCCGTGCAGGCCGGAGGCGCGGACGCCGTCCGCGAGGAGCTTCTTGACCATGCGGTCGACCCCGCGCTTGGTGTCGACGAACATGATCACCCGGCCTTCGCGAGCGGCTATGCGCGTGGCCACGGCCTTCTTGTCGGTCTCGTCCATGACGTACAGGACGTGGTGCTCCATCGTGGTGACGGCGCCGGCCGACGGGTCGACGGAGTGCGAGACCGGGTCGTCCAGGAACATCTTGACGAGCTTGTCGACGTTCTTGTCCAGGGTCGCGGAGAAGAGCATCCGCTGGCCGCCGGGCTCGACCTGCTTGAGCAGCGCGGTGACCTGCGGCATGAAGCCCATGTCGGTCATCTGGTCGGCTTCGTCGAGGACCGTGATCGAGACCTGTCCGAGGGTGGCGTCGCCGCGCTCGATGAGGTCCTTCAGACGGCCGGGGGTGGCGACGAGGACCTCGGCGCCGCGGCGCAGGGCGCCGGACTGCCGGTTGATCGACATGCCGCCGACGACGGTGGTGATGCGCAGGTTCACGGCGGTGGCGTACGGCGTCAGCGCGTCCGTCACCTGCTGGGCCAGCTCGCGGGTCGGTACGAGGACCAGCGCGAGCGGCGCCTTCGGCTCCGCGCGGCGGCCGGCCGTACGGGCCAGCAGCGCCAGGCCGAAGGCGAGCGTCTTGCCGGAGCCGGTGCGGCCGCGGCCGAGGAGGTCACGGCCGGCGAGCGAGTTCGGGAGGGTGGAGGCCTGGATCGGGAACGGCTCGGTGACGCCCTGCGCGGCGAGGGTCTTCAGCAGCGCGGCGGGCATGTCGAGGTCCGCGAAGGCGGCCACCGGGGGGAGGGCCGGGGTGATCGGGTCCGGCATGGTGAATTCCTGCGGCCGGGCAGGCTGGGCGGAACCGCCCTTGGGCCGGCCGCCGCCAGCCTTCGGACGTCCCTGGGCAGCACCCCGACCCCTGACGGGACGGCGGCTGGGACGTGCGGAGCTGGAGCTGGTCATGCGGGGAGGCCCTCCTGGAACCGGCGGAAATGCATCGACGGAACAACACACAGGCCGGGGCCCGCACCTCGCGGTGCGGACCCCGGCCGTGCGAAGAGCGTCAGTTAGCAGGCAGGATGTTCTCGGCCTGCGGGCCCTTCTGACCCTGGGTGACCTCGAAGGACACGCGCTGGCCCTCCTGGAGCTCACGGAAGCCCTGGGTGGCGATGTTCGAGTAGTGCGCGAAGACGTCCGGGCCGCCGCCGTCCTGCTCGATGAAGCCGAAGCCCTTTTCCGAGTTGAACCACTTCACGGTGCCAAGTGCCATTTTTAAATCTCCTGAATAGGTGGCAAGGGCCCCATCCGGAGAATGCCGGAAACAATAAAAGCGCCTGAGGAGCAATCCCGTCAGGCGCACATAAAGTTCATGGGTACCACAACTGCAACGTCTCCAACGTACCACAGGAAGACGGCGGATCTTGTCCACGGGTGTGTGACGCACGTCGCCCCGGCGCGTCCCGGCGAGCCGCCGGGACGCCGCCCGGGCGCCCCGCCGGTCAGAGCCGCTCGATGATGGTCACGTTGGCCTGACCTCCGCCTTCGCACATCGTCTGCAGTCCGTAGCGGCCGCCGGTGCGCTCCAGCTCGTGCAGGAGCGTCGTCATCAGCTTGACGCCCGTGGCACCCAGCGGGTGGCCCAGCGCGATGGCTCCGCCGTTGACGTTCACCCGATCGGGGTCGGCGCCGGTCTCCTTCAGCCAGGCGAGGACCACCGGGGCGAAGGCCTCGTTGATCTCGACCAGGTCGATGTCGTCCAGGGACAGCCCGGTCTTCTTCAGCGCGTACGCCGTCGCGGGGATCGGCGCGGACAGCATCCGGATGGGGTCCTCGCCGCGGACGGAGAGGTGGTGGATGCGGGCGCGCGGCGTCAGGCCGTGTTCCGCCACGGCCCGCTCCGAGGCGATCAGCAGCGCGGCGGCGCCGTCGGAGACCTGGGAGGAGACGGCCGCGGTGATGGTGCCACCGTCCACGACGGGTTTCAGGGCCGCCATCTTCTCCAGGGTGGTGTCCCGGCGCGGCCCCTCGTCGGTGCGGACGTCGCCGTGGGCGACGGTCTCGCGCGCGAAGCGGCCCTCGTCGATCGCGCGCAGCGCCCGCTGGTGGGAGCGCAGGGCGAACTCCTCCATGGCGCGCCGGGAGATCCCCCACTTCTCGGCGATCAGCTGGGCGCCGTGGAACTGGTTGACGGGGGCGTCGCCGTAGCGGGCGCGCCAGCCCGCCGAGCCGGCGTAGGGGCCTTCGGTGAGGCCGAGGGGTTCGGCGGCCTGCCGCGAGGCGAAGGCGATCGGGATCATGGACATGTTCTGGGTACCGCCCGCGACCACCAGGTCCTGGGTGCCGGACAGGACGCCCTGCGCGGCGAAGTGGACGGCCTGCTGCGAGGAGCCGCACTGGCGGTCGACGGTGACGCCGGGGACCTCCTCGGGGAGTCCGGCGGCGAGCCAGGCGGTCCGGGCGATGTCACCGGCCTGCGGGCCCACCGTGTCGAGGCAGCCGAAGACGACGTCCTCGACGGCGGCCGGATCCACCCCGGACCGCTCCACGAGCGCTTTCAGGACGTGGGCGCCGAGGTCGGCCGGGTGGACCGCGGAGAGCCCTCCCCCTCGCCGGCCCACGGGGGTGCGTACCGCGTCGATGATGTAGGCCTCGGGCATCGGGACTCCTCGGTGGGGGTTCAGGGACGGAGCGCGATCCCGTCCAGGACCATCGAGAGGTACTGGCGGGCGATCTCCTCGGGACTGTGCTGTCCCCCCGGCCGGTACCAGGACGCCGCCACCCACACCGTGTCGCGCACGAAGCGGTAGGTGAGGCGGACGTCCAGGTCGGCCCGGAAGACCCGCGCGGCGACCCCCCGCTCCAGCGTCCCCAGCCACGCCTTCTCGAACTTGACCTGCGAGTCCGAGAGGTAGTGGAAGCGGGGCTGCGCGGACAGGTGCCGGGCTTCCTTCTGGTAGATCGCGACGGCGGCGCGGTGCCGGTCGATCTCCCGGAACGATTCGGTGACGAGGGCCTCGATGGTCTCCCTGGGGCCGAGTCCGGCGGCGAGCACGCTGTCGTAGCCCTGCCACAGCTCGTTCAGGAAGGTCGAGAGGATCTCGTCGAGCATCGATTCCTTGGAATCGAAGTGGTAGTAGAGGCTGCCCGCGAGCATCCCCGCGGCGTCGGCGATCTTGCGGACGGTGGTGGCGTTGTAGCCCTGGGCTGCGAAGACCTCGGCCGCGGTGGCGAGGAGTTCCCCCCGGCGCTCCGGCGAGGCCGTCACCTGCTGCTTCTTCTGGTTCGTTGGCACGCGCCCATTGTGGTCCCAGACGCCCCTCAGGCGTGCTGGCTGCTGACCGGGACGCTCTCGCCGGTCATGTAGGACGCGTAACCGCTGGCCAGGAACACGATGACGTTGGCGACCTCCCAGGGCTCGGCGTAGCGCCCGTAGGCCTCCCGCGCCGTGAGCTCCTCCAGGAGTTCCGCGCTGGTGACCTTCACCAGGTGGGGGTGCATGGCGAGGCTGGGGGCGACCGCGTTGACCCGGACGCCGAACTCCGCGGCCTCCAGGGCCGCGCAGCGGGTCAGCGCCATCACGCCGGCCTTGGCGGCGGCGTAGTGGGCCTGGCCGCTCTGGGCGCGCCAGCCGACGACGGAGGCGTTGTTGACGATCACCCCGCCCGTGCCGGCCGCCTTCAGGGAGCGCAGGGCGGCGCGGGTGCAGCGGAAGGTGCCGTTCAGGGTGACGTCGAGGACCTTGGTCCACTGGTCGTCCGTCATGTCAACGAGGGAGGCCGTGCCGCCGAGGCCCGCGTTGTTGACGACGACGTCCAGGCCGCCGTGGATGCGTTCGGCGAGCGCGAAGAGGGCCCCGACCTGCTCCTCGTCGGTGACGTCGCAGGGCAGGGAGGCGACCCGGTCCGCGCCGAACTCGGCGGCGAGCGCGTGCTCGGTCTCCTTGAGGCGGCGGGCGTGCGCGTCGCCGATGACGATGCGGGCCCCCTCTTCCAGGAAGCGGCGGGCGGTGGCGCCGCCGATCCCGGCGCCGGCCGCCGCGGTGATCACGGCCGTCCGGTCCTTCAGCAGGCCGTGCCCGGCGACGTACCGGGGAAGGGTGGCGTCCATGCCGGACCTCCTGGTGGGGAGCGAGGATCCGCGCGGACTCCTCGACGCTGCTGACGGGCGTACGTTAACCTACCAAACACTTGTTAGGGAAGCGTGCCCGGACGCCCGCCCGACGGCACGGGGGCACGGGCGGCGCGGCGACGACGGAGGCGACCGGCTGATGGACCTGACCCATACGCCCGAGGTGACCGGCTTCCGGGCCGAGGCCCGGGCCTGGCTGCGCGCGCACGTGCCCGCGCGGCCGCTCCCCTCCCTCGAAACCTCGGCGGGCTTCGCCGCGCACCGGGAGTGGGAGGCATTGCTGGCGGCGGACCGCTGGTCGGTGGTGTCCTGGCCCGAGGAGTACGGCGGCCGCGGCGCGGACCTCGTGCAGTGGCTCGTCTTCGAGGAGGAGTACTACGCCGCGGGCGCCCCCGGCCGGGTCTCGCAGAACGGCATCAACCTCCTCGCCCCCACCCTCTTCGACCACGCGAGCCCCGCGCAGCGGGCCCGCGTGCTGCCGCCGATGGCGCGTGGCGAGGTGATCTGGGCGCAGGCCTGGTCGGAACCGGAGTCCGGCTCCGACCTGGCCTCGCTGACGTCCCGGGCGGAGCGCACCGAGGGGGGCTGGCTGCTGACGGGGCAGAAGACCTGGTCCTCGCGGGCGGCGTTCGCGGACCGGGCGTTCGGCATCTTCCGCACCGGGGCGGGCACGGCCAAGCCCCACCAGGGCCTGACGTACCTGATGTTCGACCTGCGGGCGCCGGGGGTGACCGTACGGCCCATCGGGCGCCTGGACGGGAAGCCGGCCTTCGCGGAGCTGTTCCTGGACGGGGTGTTCGTGCCCGACGAGGACGTCATCGGCGAGCCGGGACAGGGGTGGCGCATCGCGATGTCGACCACGGGCAACGAGCGCGGGCTGACCCTGCGCTCCCCCGGCCGCTTCCTGGCGGCGGCCGACCGGCTGACGGCGCTGTGGCGGGAGCGGGCGGACCCGGCCGACACCGCGCTGCGCGACCGGGTCGCGGACGCGGTGATCGGGGCGCGCGCCTACGAGCTGTTCACCTGGACGAACGCCTCGCGGTTCGCGGCGGGTGAGGCGATCGGCGCGGAGTCGAGCCTGAACAAGGTGTTCTGGAGCGAGTACGACATCGCCCTGCACGAGAGCGCGCTCGACCTGCTCGGCGCGGACGCGGAGCTGGCGGACGGGCCGTGGGCGGAGCCCTGGCTCTTCTCGCTGGCCGGGCCGATCTACGCGGGCACCAACGAGATCCAGCGCGACATCATCGCCGAGCGGCTGCTCGGCCTCCCGAAGGGCCGCCGCTGATGCGCTTCCTTCCGACCGACGAGCAGTCGGACTTCGCCCGCACCCTGCGCGCGCTGCTGGGCGCCTCGGACGTGCCGGCCGTCGTACGGTCCTGGTCGGGCGGGGCGTACGGGCCGGGCCGGGCCCTGTGGACCCGGCTCGCCGACACCGGCCTGTTCGCGCTGGCCGCACCGCAGGACGCGGGGGCGCGGAAGTACGAGGGGCTCGGCGTCCACCCGGTCGAACTGGCCCTCGGCTTCGTGGAGCTGGGGCGGGCGGCGGTACCGGGGCCGCTGGCGGAGACGGTGGCGGCGGTGGCCCTGCTGTCGGATCAGGGGCTGGGGGACGGGGCCCTGGCCGAGCGCTTCCTGCCGGGGCTGCTGTCGGGCGAGGCGGTGGCCACGCTGACCCTGGCCGGGGGCGGCCCGTACGCGCTGGACGCGGCGGCGGCCGACCACGTCTTCACGGTGTCGGCGGCGGGTGCGCTGCGGCTGGCGGGGGCGGGCGCCGGGCCCCCGATGACCTCGCTGGACCCCGCGCGGCGGCTCTCGCGGCCCGGCCCGGACGGTGAACTCCTGGCCGCCGGGCCGGGGGTGGCGGCCGCGGCGGGCGCGGCGCTGCGGTGGGCGCGGCTGCTGACCGCGGCGCAGAGCCTGGGGGTGGGCGAGGCGCTGCTGGGGCGGACGGTGGAGTACGTGAAGCAGCGCACCCAGTTCGGGGTGGCGATCGGGTCCTTCCAGGCGGTCAAGCACCGGCTGGCGGACACCCTGATCGCGCTGGAGTTCGCGCGGCCGCTGGTGTGGGCGGCGGCCCTGACCCTGGCCCCCCGGGACATCGCGGCGGCCAAGGTCGCCGCCGGCGAGGCGGCCTACCGGGCGGCCCTGACCGCGCTCCAACTCCACGGTGCGGTGGGCTACACGGAGGAACTGGACCTCTCCCTCTGGCTCCGCAAAGCCCGCCCCCTCCGCGACGCCTGGGGCACCCCCTCCACCTGCCGAGCCGAACTCCTGCCCGCCCCCTGACCCCGGCCGGTGTCCTTCCCTATCAAGCCCCGCCGGCGTTTGAGGCGCGGGTCTGGGCAGAGCCCAGGACGACCGGCCGCAGACGGACAACAGGCCGAACCATCACTCGCGGCCGAGCCTCCCGGGCTCCGCCCGGACCCGGTCCTCAATCGCCGGACGGGCTGAGGGGGGCCACCCCAAGGGCTTACGGGACGGCCACGCAGAGGGTGGTGACGTAGTCCTCGCGCAGGACGCCGTCGGGGAAGAGCGCCAGCAACCGCACCCGCTCGGCCGCGAAGAAGTCCCCCGAGGCCCCGTCCCCCAGGACGAGGAAGGCCGAATGACTGGCCAGGTTCGCCAGGTGCGTATCCACCGGCACCCGCCGCGCCCAGCGGACCTGCCGCGTGGCGAAGGCGAGGCCGGCGGCAAGGCCGCGCGGCGCGATCCCCGGCTCGGCGGACAGCAGCTCCGCCACCCGCCGGTCCTGCGCGTCGATCCACGGCACGGAGGCGTCCAGGTCGTTCCACCACAGGGCCAGCGCCCCACCACCCCGCAGCACCCGCCGCACCTCGGGAACCGAGCGGACCGGGTCGGTCCAGTGCCAGGCCTGGGCGTAGGTCACCAGGTCGAAGGCCCCGGAGGCCAGCGGCAGCCGGTCCCCGTCCCCCCGGACCAGCGGTATCCCGGGGTGCGCGCGCCGCAGCTCGGCCGCCATGCCGTCACCGGGCTCGACCGCGACCACCCGCGCCCCCCGCCCCGCCAGCAGCGCGCTCGCGATCCCGGTGCCCGCCCCGACGTCCGCCACCCGCGCCCCCTCCAGCGGCCGCCCGGCCAGTTCCTCCAGGGCGTCGAACAACTCCGTTGGATACCCGGGCCGGTTGGCCCCGTACAGCGCCGCGGCCGCGTCGAAGGAACGGGCACGGGCCCGTATATGGCTCGGTGAGGATGAGGTGCTCATTCCCCCATTATTCGCGGCGCACGGACGCTCACCGTGCGGTCATCCCGCCGTCGACGGTGAACTCCGCGCCGGTGATGTAGGCGGCGGCGTCCGAGCAGAGGAACCGGACCAGTTCGCCGACCTCCTCCGGGCGCCCCATCCGGCCCAGCGGCACGTGCGACCAGTCCCGGCCGGCCACCGCTCCGGCGACCATCGGCGTGTCGATCGCCCCCGGGTGCACGGAGTTGACCCGGATCCCGTCCCCGGCCAGGTCCAGTGCCGCCGACCGGGTCAGCCCGCGCAGGGCGAACTTCGTGGAGCCGTAGGCCGCGTGCCCCGGTATCCCGACCAGCCCGGCGGTGGAGGAGATGTTCACGACGGACCCGCCCCCGGCGGCGCGCAGCAGCGGGGCCACCGCCTGGATCCCGAGGAAGGGGCCCAGCAGGTTGACCCGGAGCAGTGCTTCGAAGCCCTCGGCGCTCTGCTCCTCCACATGGGCCGTGCGCCACAGGGCCGCGTTGTTGACCAGGGCCGAGACGCCTCCGTACGCCGCCACCACGGCCCGCACGACCCCGGCCCAGCTCCCGGCGTCGGCCACGTCGTGCCGTACGTACAGGCCCTGGTCACCCAGGGCCGCGGCGATCTCCCGCCCCTCCTCCTCCCGCAGGTCGGTGACGACGACCCGCGCGCCCGCCTCCGCGCACAGCCGGGCCTCCACCGCGCCCTGACCGCGCGCGGCGCCGGTGATCACCACGACCTTCCCGTCCAGCGAGACGTGAGCCCCCACGACGGTCCTCCCCCTGTACTGCACAGGTATTTCGAATAGGAATACTTCTAGCAGCCGCCCCCGGCGGAGGGAAGGGCGCCCGCGGAGCCGGTCGTAGACTGCCGACCGTGGCAGACGAGACGAACGGACGCGCGCTCCCCGCGACCAGTTGGGCGGTGCTCGGACTGCTCTCCTTCGGGCAGGAACTGTCCGGCTACGACCTGAAGAAGTGGTCGGACCGGTCGCTCACGTTCTTCTACTGGAGCCCCTCCTTCAGCCAGATCTACAGCGAGCTGAAGCGTCTGGAGAGGGCGGGGTACGCCACCTCGCGCCTGGTCTCCCCGGAGAGCGGCACCCGCGACAAGCGGGTGTACCGGATCACCGGCGAGGGCATGGAGGCCGTGCGGACCTGGGCCCGCGGCGCCGCGGTCGACCCGCCCGTCCTCAAGCACGGGCCGATGCTGCGGCTGTGGCTGGGACACCTGCTGGAACCGGAGCAGATGCGCGAAGTCCTGGCCCGCCACCAGGAGTTCGCACAGGACATGCGGCGCCGCGCGATCGCCGACGCGGAGGCGGCCGAGGGGCAGGCGGCGTGGGCGTACCCCACGCTCACCCTCCGGTGGGCCGAGCGGTACTACGCCTCCGAGCGCGACCTCGCGGCCGCCATGCTGGCGGACATCGAGGCCCTGGAGGCGGCGCGGGCGGACGCGGGCTCCCGGGAAGCCGGGGAGCCCGCGGGCTCCGCGGACCTTTCGACGTAGCCCCGCCGGGCCGCGCGCACTGCCGTACCCTCGGGCCCATGACCGGCAGTGCGATCGACCTGCGCAAGGTGGAAGAGAGTGCTCCGGCGCTCGTCAGCCTGTACAAGAGCGCCGGGGTCTCCCTGCGCAAACACGGCCTGAGCGGCCAACGGGCGGCGGTCTACCTGGTGCTGGACCACTCCGGATCGATGCGCCCGTACTACGCCGACGGCACCGTACAGGCCTTCGCGGACCGGGTGCTCGGACTCTCGGCGCACCTGGACGACGACGGCCGGGTCCCGGTGGTCTTCTTCTCCACCGACGTCGACGCCGTCGAGGAGATCTCGCTGGAGCGGCACGCGGGCGAGGTGGACCGGATCGCGGCCGGGCTCGGGCACATGGGCAAGACGTCCTACGACGCCGCGATGGACGCGGTCATCGACCACTACCTCGACAGCGGGTGCGCGGCGCCCGCCCTGGTGGTCTTCCAGACGGACGGCGGCCCGGTGAACAAGGCGGCGGCGGAGCGCTACCTGTGCAAGGCGGCGCGGCTGCCGCTGTTCTGGCAGTTCGTCGGCTTCGGCAACACCCGCAGCACCCAGTTCGACTTCCTGCGGAAGCTGGACGAGCTGCCGGTGCCGCAGGCGCGCCCCGTGGACAACGCGGGCTACTTCCACGCCGGGCAGGATCCGCGGGCGGTGCCGGACGGGCAGCTGTACGACCGGCTGGTGTCCGAGTTCCCGTCCTGGCTGGCGGCGGCCCGTGCGGCGGGCATCGTGCGCGTCTGACCCGCCTCCGCCGGTGGAGGGACGTACGGATCTCCGGGCGGGCCGTGGAGATCCTGGACCCGCCCGAGCTGCACCGCTTCGCCGAGGAGTCGGGGGAGGCGCCGCAGCCCGGAGGGCCGCGCACGATCCGCCGGGGCAACGACGACGAGCCCGCCCGGGAGGAGTGACGCGGGGCCCGGCCCCGGGAGCCGGTCCGGCCCCGAAGTACGGGCCGGTCTACGCGTCGGGGACCGGGACCGGGTCCTGCTCGGGGGCGGGCCCGGTCCCGGAGAGGGCGATCGCGGCCGGGTCGATGTCCACCCGGTTGCGGTCGATGTTGATGGTCACGCCGTCGTAGGTCTCGTCGTGGTCGCCCTGGTACTGGTGGGCGCGGCGGCGCCCGCTCCACTGCCCGGTGCCCGACGGCAGGCCGAGGTCGGAGTCGGTGACCGAGGAGCGGCCGTTCCAGGCCGCGGCCCACACGATGTCGGGGACGGCCTGCCCGGTGCGCGCGTAGGCGGCGCTGAGCGCCTTCATCCCCGAACCGGCCGCGAGGTAGGCGGCGGCGCGGTAGCCGAGGGCGTGCAGCCGCTGGGTCCAGCCGCCGACGTAGGCGACCACGGGGGCGTCCCAGGTGGCTCGGTCGGTGTAGTTCTCCACGTCGTTGTAGAGGACGGTGCCCGGGCCGAGACCCAGCGAGCGGGCGGCCGAGGCGGCGCCGTCGGCGGCCGTCCGGCCCTGCGCGGCCGCGGTGCCGGGGTCGGTGGACAGCCCGGTGGCGCCGCTGTACCAGGGCTGGCGGCCCACCCAGATCGGCATCAGGTGCCACCCGGCGGCGCTCTGCCGCCTGACCCAGTCGGCGGTCAGCTGCGGCTGGGCGCAGGCGCGGGACCCGCCGCCGATGTAGATGCCGACGGCGCCGAAGGGGGAATCGTCCCACCAGCCGTCCATGGTCCCCTGGCCGGGGGCGGTGCAGGCGTCGAAGCCCTCGCCGCGGTACGCGCCCGGGGTGACCAGGGACCCCGGTGCGGCGCCGGGTGCCGGGGCGGGCAGGGGCCGCGGCGCGGGCCGGGGCACCGGCCTCGGCACGGGGCGGACGGACGGCGGACCGGGGTGGCCGGGATGGCCGGGCAGCTCCGCATCACCGTCCCCGCTCCCGACCGGCCGGGCGCCCTCGATCACCGCGCGGACCGCGGCGGGCGCGTCGCCGTAGGAGGCGGTGGCCATGATGCCGGACTGGGCGAGGACGTACCGGAGCTCGTTGCTGGGCACCGCCCGGGGCGCGGCGGCGGGCAGCGCGGTGCCGACCGGTACGTCGACGGTCGGGATGTCGGCCCGCCGCGGGGCGTCCTGTACGGGCTCCAGGTGCAGCGTGTCGGCGCGCTCGACGGCGGCCCGGCCCGCGCAGTCGCCCTGGGGGCCGGCGTGGCCGACGTACAGGGTGGGCAGGTCGAGGCGCACGCAGGCCTCGGGGTGGCGGTCGAGGTCGACGACCCGCCAGGTCGCGGGGAAGGTGAAGCGCAGCCCCCGGTAGTCGTAGGTGCGGCCGGCGTCGGCGGCAGCGGCGGCCGGACCGAGGGCGGCCAGCGGCCCGCTGAGCGCCAGCGCGACCCCGCAGCCGGAGGCCAGCAACCGGTACAGCCCCCGCCCGCCCCGCGGCAACCCCGCCCCGGCCCGGGACACGGCACTGCCCCCGGCGCGGGACGACCCGACACCCGACATGGCATTCGACACGACTCGCGGCATGACGCTGTATATACAGCCCCCACACCCCCACAAACCCCCACCAAGGCCGCGCCCCGGCGACCGACTACCCACCTGGCCCTGCAACCGGGCACCGCGTGCACCAAGGCGTCGGCGGCGCGTTCGGAAACGCAGAGGCGCATGTCGTCGCGGTGATCGATGACTCCCCACCCTCCGAGGGCAGCGCACACGCATACCGTGAGAGCCGCAGAGCGGGACCGGACCTGGAAGCGGAGGGCAGCATGAGCGACGGCCAGTGGACCAGTGCGTCGGCCCCGTACCTGACGCCCCGGGCAGACGGGGAGCCGGACGCATGGACCGCCGAGGCCACGGCTCGTGGGCGCTCGGGCGGACAACGCATCCTGCACGCTGGGGAAGAGCCCGCGTCGGACGCGGTCGCGCGGATGCTGGGCGTCCCCGCCGGGGAGAGCGTCGTACGGCGTCGGAGGGTCATCGAACTGGACGGTGAGCCGTGCGAGTTGACCGACAGCCATTACCCCGCTGCGATCGCGGCGGGAACCCCGCTCGCATCCACCGCGAAGATCCGCGGCGGAGCCGTCACCCTGCTCGCCGCGCTGGGGCACGCCGGCGTACGCGTGGTGGAGGAGGTTTCGGCGCGACTGCCGACGGATGAGGAATGCGGTCACCTGCGGATCGCACCGGGCGAGCCGGTACTCCTCGTCTCCCGGGTCACCATGGACACGAGCAACCGGCCCGTCCAGGCCGACGTGATGGTCATGCCCGCGGACCGTGCACAGTTGCGCTACGAGACCAGGATCGGATGACGTTGCCCGCGGCCTCCCTCGCGCTCGCGTCCGGCGACGATCCCTACCCTTGGCTCACCGACGCCGCCGGGCCCGGCGCCCACGCCGTCAGCACGCTCGTAGAGGTGCGCGAGGTGACCCCGCCCGCCGATGTCGCCGCCGCGCTCGGACTCCGTGACGGCGATCGCACGGTACTGCGACGCCAGGTGATGCGGATCGACGGCGAACCGGTCGAGCTGGTCTGCTCCTATTACCCGTTGGACGTCGCCCGCGGCAGCGCGCTCGCCGAGGCGCGCAAGATCAGGGGCGGCACTCCCGCCCTGCTCGCCGGGCTCGGCGTCCCTCCCCGGCTGAGTGTCGACCGGGTCTCCGCCCGCGTCCCCACCCAGGACGAACACCGCGCGTTGGGCCTGACCAGCGACCTGCCGGTGCTCCGCACCCTGCGCACGGTCTTCAGCGACGACCGGCGGCCGGTCGAGGTGACCGTCATGGTCAAGTCGGGCCACCTGTACGAGCTGCGGTACGAGTTCCCGCCCGGCTGAACCGCCCCCGCCCCCGCACGCCACGGCGCCCGCCTCCCTGGTCGGGGACTGGCGGGCGCCGTGTCGGGGTTCCGTACGCCGTTGTACGGGCCGTATGAGGGCCTCCCGCGGAGGGGAGGGGTGCTGCCGGGTGGTTACACCGTCAGCGAGCGGTCCGTCGGCTTGACCGGGTACGGGAGGGTGCTGGCGCCCGTCAGGTAGCGGTCCACGCCGCGGGCCGCGGAGCGGCCTTCGGCGATGGCCCACACGATCAGGGACTGGCCGCGGCCCGCGTCGCCGGCGACGAAGACGCCGTCCACGTTGGTCGCGTACGACGCGTCCCGCGCGACGTTGCCGCGCGCGTCCAGCTCCAGGCCGAACTGGTCCACCAGGCCGTTGGCCTGGTCGGTGCCGGTGAAGCCCATCGCGAGGGTGACCAGCTGCGCCGGGAGGACGCGCTCGGTGCCCTCCTTCTGGACGAGCTTGCCGTCCTCGAAGGCGACCTCGACCAGGTGGAGGGACTGCACGTTGCCGTCCTCGTCGCCCTCGAAGTGGGTGGTGGAGACGGAGTAGATCCGCTCGCCGCCCTCCTCGTGCGCCGAGGTCACCTTGTACAGCATGGGGAACGTCGGCCACGGCTGGCCGGCGGTGCGGTCCTCCGAGGGGCGCGGCATGATCTCCAGCTGCGTGACCGAGGCCGCGCCCTGGCGGTGGGCGGTGCCCACGCAGTCGGCGCCGGTGTCGCCGCCGCCGATGACGACGACGTGCTTGCCCTCGGCGGTGATGGGGGGCGCCATGAAGTCGCCCTCCTGCACCTTGTTCGACAGCGGCAGGTACTCCATCGCGAAGTGGATGCCGTTCAGGTCGCGGCCCGGGACCGGCAGGTCGCGGGAGACCGTGGCTCCGGCGGCGATGACGACCGCGTCGTAGCGGCGGCGCAGCCGGTCGGCCGGGATGTCGCGGCCGACCTCGACGCCCGTGCGGAACTTGGTGCCCTCCGCGCGCATCTGCTCGATGCGGCGGTTGATGTGCACCTTCTCCATCTTGAACTCGGGGATGCCGTACCGCAGCAGGCCGCCGATGCGGTCCGCGCGCTCGTACACCGCGACCGTGTGACCGGCCCGCGTCAGCTGCTGGGCGGCGGCGAGTCCCGCCGGGCCCGAGCCGATGACGGCGACGGTCTTGCCGGACAGCCGGTCCGGGGGCTGCGGGGTGACGTCGCCGTTGTCCCACGCCTTGTCGATGATCGAGACTTCGACGTTCTTGATGGTGACGGCGGGCTGGTTGATGCCGAGCACGCACGCCGACTCGCACGGAGCCGGGCACAGGCGGCCGGTGAACTCCGGGAAGTTGTTCGTTGCGTGCAGGCGCTCGGACGCGGCGGCCCAGTCCTCGCGGTACGCGAAGTCGTTCCACTCCGGGATGAGGTTCCCGAGCGGGCAGCCGTTGTGGCAGAACGGGATGCCGCAGTCCATGCAGCGGCCGGCCTGCTTGCTGATGATCGGCAGCAGCGAACCCGGGACGTAGACCTCGTTCCAGTCCTTCAGCCGCTCGGCGACGGGTCGGGAACAGGCGGTCTCGCGGGGGGTGGTGAGGAAGCCCTTCGGGTCAGCCATGGGTCGCCGCCTCCATCATCTTCTCGGTGGTCTCCGACTCGGAGAGTCCGGCCCGCTCAGCGGCGTCCTTGGCGGCGAGCACTGCCTTGTACGTAGTGGGGATGATCTTGCTGAAGCGGTCCACCGAGACGGACCAGTCGGCGAGGAGCTTGGCGGCCACGGTCGAGCCGGTCTCCTCCTCGTGGCGGCGCACCACATCGTGCAGCCACTGCTTGTCGGCGTCGGACAGGTCGTTCTCGACCGCGCCCGCGTTGCCGACGTTGACGTTGCAGGGGTCGAGGTCGACGACGTACGCGACGCCGCCCGACATGCCCGCCGCGAAGTTGCGGCCCGTCTCGCCCAGGACGACGGCCTGGCCGCCGGTCATGTACTCGCAGCCGTGGTCGCCCACGCCCTCCGAGACGACCAGGGCGCCGGAGTTGCGGACGCAGAAGCGCTCGCCGGTGCGGCCGCGCAGGAACATCTCGCCGCCGGTCGCGCCGTAGCCGATGGTGTTGCCCGCGATGGTGGAGTACTCGGCCAGGTGGTCGGCGCCGCGGTCCGGGCGGACCACGATCCGGCCGCCGGAGAGGCCCTTGCCGACGTAGTCGTTGGCGTCGCCCTCCAGGCGCAGCGTGATGCCGCGCGGCAGGAAGGCGCCGAAGGACTGGCCGGCCGACCCGGTGAAGGTGAGGTCGATGGTGTCGTCGGGCAGGCCCGCGCCACCGAACCGCTTGGTGACCTCGTGGCCGAGCATGGTGCCGACGGTCCGGTTGATGTTGCGGATCGCCACCTGCGCGCGGACCGGGAGGGCGGCTTCGGCGCTCGGGGCGTTCAGCGCGTCTGCGGCCAGCCGGATCAGCTCGTTGTCGAGGGCCTTGGCGAGGCCGTGGTCCTGCTCGATGACGGCGTGGCGGACGGCGCCCTCGGCCAGTGCGGGCACGTGGAAGAGCGGGTCCAGGTCGAGGCCCTGGGCCTTCCAGTGCGCGACGGCCTTGGAGGTGTCGAGGAGTTCCGCGTGGCCGACGGCCTCCTCGATCGTGCGGAAGCCCAGCTCGGCGAGCAGCTCGCGCACCTCCTCCGCGATGAACTCGAAGAAGTTGACGACGAATTCGGGCTTGCCGGAGAACCGCTCGCGCAGCACCGGGTTCTGCGTGGCGATGCCGACGGGGCAGGTGTCGAGGTGGCAGACGCGCATCATGACGCAGCCGGAGACGACGAGCGGCGCGGTCGCGAAACCGAACTCCTCGGCGCCGAGCAGCGCGGCGATGACGACGTCGCGGCCGGTCTTCAGCTGGCCGTCGGTCTGGACGACGATGCGGTCGCGCAGGCCGTTGAGCAGCAGCGTCTGCTGGGTCTCGGCGAGGCCGAGCTCCCAGGGGCCGCCCGCGTGCTTGAGCGAGGTCAGCGGGGAGGCGCCGGTACCGCCGTCGTGGCCGGAGATGAGGACGACGTCCGCGTGCGCCTTGGAGACGCCCGCGGCGACGGTGCCGACACCGACCTCGGAGACCAGCTTCACGTGGATGCGGGCCGCCGGGTTGGCGTTCTTGAGGTCGTGGATCAGCTGAGCCAGGTCCTCGATCGAGTAGATGTCGTGGTGCGGCGGCGGGGAGATCAGGCCCACGCCCGGGGTGGAGTGCCGGGTCTTGGCGACCCACGGGTAGACCTTGTGGCCGGGCAGCTGGCCGCCCTCGCCGGGCTTGGCGCCCTGCGCCATCTTGATCTGGATGTCGTCCGCGTTGACCAGGTACTCGCTGGTGACGCCGAAGCGGCCGGAGGCGACCTGCTTGATCGCCGAACGGCGGGCCGGGTCGTACAGGCGGTCCGGGTCCTCGCCGCCCTCACCGGTGTTGGACTTGGCGCCCAGCTGGTTCATGGCGATGGCGAGGGTCTCGTGGGCCTCGCTCGAAATGGATCCGTACGACATCGCGCCGGTGGAGAAGCGCTTGACGATGTCGGCGACCGGCTCGACCTCGTCGATGGAGATCGAGGGGCGGGACTCCGTGTCGAAGCCGAACAGGCCGCGGAGCGTCATGAGGCGCTCGGACTGCTCGTTCACCCGGTCCGTGTACTGCTTGAAGATGTCGTAGCGGCGGTTGCGCGTGGCGTGCTGGAGGCGGAAGACCGTGTCCGGGTCGAACAGGTGCGGCTCGCCCTCGCGGCGCCACTGGTACTCGCCGCCGATGTCCAGCGCGCGGTGCGCCGGGGCGATGCCGGAGGCCGGGTACGCCTTGGCGTGGCGGGCGGCCACCTCCTTGGCGATGACGTCCAGTCCGGCGCCGCCGATCTTGGTGGCGGTGCCGCTGAAGTACGTGCCGACGAACTCCTCGTCCAGGCCGATGGCCTCGAAGACCTGAGCGCCGCGGTAGGAGGCGACCGTGGAGATGCCCATCTTGGACATGACCTTCAGGACGCCCTTGCCGAGCGCGTAGATCAGGTTCTTGATGGCCTGCTCGGGCTCCAGGCCCGACAGGAAGGTGCCGGCGCGCAGCAGGTCCTCGACGGACTCCATCGCCAGGTACGGGTTGACCGCGGCCGCGCCGTAGCCGATGAGCAGGGCGACGTGGTGGACCTCGCGGACGTCACCGGCCTCGATGAGCAGGCCCACCTGGGTGCGCTGCTTGGTGGCGATGAGGTGGTGGTGGACCGCGGAGGTGAGCAGCAGCGAGGGGATCGGCGCGTGCTCGGCGTCGGAGTGCCGGTCCGACAGGACGATCAGGCGGGCGCCGCTCTCTATGGCGGCGTCGGCCTCGGCGCGGATCTCCTGGATCCGCGCGGCGAGCGCCTCGCCGCCGCCCGAGACCCGGTAGAGGCCCGAGAGCGTGGCGGCCTTCATGCCGGACATGTCGCCGTCGGCGTTGATGTGGACGAGCTTGGCCAGCTCGTCGTTGTCGATCACCGGGAAGGGGAGGGTGACGCTGCGGCACGACGCGGAGGTCGGCTCCAGCAGGTTGCCCTCGGGGCCCAGGGAGGACAGCAGCGAGGTGACGAGCTCCTCGCGGATGGCGTCCAGCGGCGGGTTGGTGACCTGCGCGAAGAGCTGGGTGAAGTAGTCGAAGAGCAGCCGGGGGCGCTCGGACAGGGCCGCGATCGGGGAGTCCGTACCCATGGAACCGAGCGGCTCGCCGCCGGTTCGGGCCATCGGCGCCAGGATGATCTTCAGCTCTTCCTCGGTGTACCCGAAGGTCTGCTGGCGGCGGGTGACCGAGGCGTGGGTGTGGACGATGTGCTCGCGCTCGGGGAGGTCCTCCAGCTCGATCTCACCGGCTTCGAGCCACTCGGCGTACGGAGCGGCGCCCGCGAGGTCGGCCTTGATCTCGTCGTCCTCGATGATCCGCTTCTGCGCGGTGTCGACGAGGAACATCTTGCCGGGCTGGAGGCGGCCCTTGCGGACGACCTTGGCCGGGTCGATGTCGAGGACGCCGACCTCGGAGCCGAGGACGACGAGGCCGTCGTCGGTGACCCAGTAGCGGCCGGGGCGCAGGCCGTTGCGGTCGAGGACCGCGCCGACCTGGGTGCCGTCGGTGAAGGTGACGCAGGCCGGGCCGTCCCAGGGCTCCATCAGGGTGGAGTGGTACTGGTAGAACGCGCGCCGGTCGGGGTCCATCGAGGTGTGGTTCTCCCACGCCTCGGGGATCATCATCAGCACGCTGTGCGGGAGCGAGCGGCCGCCGAGGTGGAGCAGCTCCAGGACCTCGTCGAAGGACGCGGAGTCGGAGGCGTCGGGGGTGCAGATCGGGAAGATCCGCTCCAGCGCGCCCTCGCCGAAGGCCTCGGAGGCCAGCTGGGACTCACGGGCCTTCATCCAGTTGCGGTTGCCCTTGACCGTGTTGATCTCGCCGTTGTGCGCGACGAAGCGGTACGGGTGGGCCAGCGGCCAGGACGGGAAGGTGTTCGTCGAGAACCGCGAGTGGACCAGCGCCAGCGTCGAGGCGAAGCGGCGGTCGGAGAGGTCCGGGAAGAAGGGCTCCAGCTGGCCGGTGGTCAGCATGCCCTTGTAGACGATGGTGCGGGCGGACAGCGACGGGAAGTAGACGCCCGCCTCGCGCTCGGCGCGCTTGCGCAGCACGAACGCCTTGCGGTCCAGCTCGATGCCGGTGCTTCCTCCCCCAGACTCCGTCCGGGAGGTGCCCCCGGTCACGAACAGCTGCGAGAAGGCCGGCATGGTGGCTCGGGCGCCGTTGCCGAGCAGGTCGGGGGTGACGGGCACCTCGCGCCAGCCGAGCACGGTGAGGTGCTCCTCGGCGGCGATGGCCTCGATCTGCGCGACGGCCTGTGCGGAGCCGTCGGCGGGCAGGAAGGCGATGCCGACGGCGTAGGCGCCGGCCTCGGGGAGGTCGAATCCGGCCACCTCGCGCAGGAACGCGTCGGGGACCTGACAGAGGATGCCCGCACCGTCGCCCGAGTCGGGCTCGGAGCCGGTGGCGCCGCGGTGTTCGAGGTTCCGCAGTACGGTCAGCGCCTGCTCGACCAGCGTGTGGCCGGCCTCGCCGGTGAGGTTGGCCACGAAACCGACGCCGCAGGCGTCGTGCTCGTTGCGCGGGTCGTACATGCCCTGCTGGGCGGGGCGACCGTCCATGGGCGACCAGGCGGTGGTGCTGGGGCCGGTCGCGGAGTGCGTGGATGCGGAACGCATCGGGACTCCCGTCGTCGTCGTGGCATATGCATAGCCGAGGGACGACGTTGGCCCTCTGCGAAATTTCGTGCAGGTTACATGATGACGGCAATCCCGGGAACCGGATATCGCATTCCAGCATGCGGACACTGTGCGAAAGAAAAGTGAGGACCTGCGCGGGCGTCAGCGCGAGGCGGATGCGCGAGGCAGAGGTCCTGATGCAGGCCGGGCATCATTGCCCGGCCGCCTTCACGTCATGCCCGCCGGTCACGCGATCGAAACCGACCGAAACCGGCGAGTAATGACTACTTATGCTGAACTCTGCATAGCATCTCACCCTTCGAGGGGTCAGCCTACGGCTCCACCGATCCACGTGCCCAGGATGTACGTCACACCCGCCGCCGCGCCACCCAGGAGCAGCTGCCGCAGCCCGCTGTACCACCACGACCGGGCGGTGACCCGGGACACGACCGCCCCGCAGAGGAACAGCCCCACCAGGGCCAGCAGCACCGCGGGCCACAGCGCGGCCGCGCCGAGCAGGTACGGCAGTACGGGCAGCAGCGCGCCCAGCGCGAAGGCGCCGAACGAGGACACCGCGGCGACCAGCGGCGACGGCAGGTCGTCCGGGTCGATGCCCAGCTCCTCGCGGGCGTGGATCTCCAGCGCCTGCTCGGGGTCGCGGGACAGCTGCATCGCGACCTCGCGGGCGAGGGACGGGTCGACGCCGCGCGAGACGTACAGCTCGGCCAGCTCCTCCATCTCGTCGATGGGGTGCTTGCTCAGCTGCTGACGCTCGATGTCCAGCTCGGCGAGGACCAGCTCGCGCTGGGAGGCGACGGAGGTGTACTCGCCGGCCGCCATGGAGAAGGCGCCGGCGGCCAGGCCCGCGAGCCCGGTGATGACGATGGTCTGCGTCGCGACCGCGCCGCCCGCCACACCGGTCATCAGGGCGAGGTTGGAGACCAGTCCGTCCATGGCACCGAAGACGGCCGGGCGCAGCCAGCCACCGTTGACGTCACGGTGGGTGTGGTTGTCGCGGTGGGCCTCGTGCAGCGGTGCTTCGGTGTCGATGATGGACATGTGGCGTGACTCCCCTTCGCGTACGGAACGGGCGCGCGGGCACGGCACGGGAGGGCCCGGACCGTGTGCAGGCACCCACTCCCCCTGAACACCTCGAAACTACGCACGATTTCGGGGCGCCGCCAGCAAGGTAGGCCGTACTTACCAGGGCTTTCGTCCGTCGGCGACCGGGTGACGGGAGGGGCCGGGTGGTGTTTCGCGGCAACCGACAAACGCGATGCCGTGGCACAAATCCCCCATGGGCTCATGATGAGTTCCACCAAGTGGAGAGGCGCGCCCATGGGGCTGATCGCATCCGGTCCGCAGTCGCATCCCGAGCGGTACCTGGGGTACCCGGGGTCGCATCCCGACGTGCGGGCGGACGTGTGGGCCGGGCCTCGGGCGGACGTGCAGCCGCAGGTGCTGCTGGACCGGGCGCGCGGTGCGCTGCTGGGGCTCGCGGTGGGTGACGCGCTGGGCGCTCCGGCGGAGAACATGAAGCCGTCGCAGATCCGCGCCAGGTGGGGCCGCATCGAGGGGTTCGTGTCCGACGACCCGGCCGGTACGGACGACACCGAGTACGCGATCTTCTCCGGCCTGCTGCTGGCCCGGCACGGGTCCGCCCTCACCGTCGCGCACGTCGAACGGGCCTGGCACCACTGGATCGCCGACCTGGACGAGGGCCCCTTCCGCGGGGCGGGCTTCTCCGAGCGCGGGACCCTGGAGAACCTGCGGCGGGGCCTCGCCGCGCCGATCTCGGCGCAGCACCGGCACGCCTGGTCGGACGGGCTCGCGATGCGGGCCGCCCCCTTCGGGGTCTTCGCGGCCGGGCGCCCGGCGGAGGCGGCCCGGCTCGTCGCCATCGACGGCACCGTCAGCCACGACGGCGAGGGCATCTACGGCGGCCAGGCCGTCGCGGCGGGCGTGGCGGCGGCCATGGCGGGCGGATCGCCGGCCTCGGTGGTCTCCGCGGCCCTGTCCGTCATCCCGTCCGACTCCTGGACCGCGCGCTCCCTGCGCCGGGCCGTGACCGCCGCCCCGCGCGGCGAACGGGCGGTGCGCTCCGCGGTGGTCATCGGCGGCTACCCCTGGACGGACCTGGCGCCGGAGGCGGTGGGCCTCGCGTTCGGTGCCTTCGCCTCCTGCGGCGGGGACTTCCGGGGCTCCGTCCTGACCGCGGTCAACATGGGCCGCGACGCCGACACCACGGCGGCCGTCGCGGGCGCCCTGTCCGGCGCCCTCTCCGGCGCCGCCGCCATCCCGGCCGCGTGGTCCTCGGTGATCGGCCCGGTCCGCGGCAGCTGCCTGCCCTCGATGCGGGGCTACCACGTCCTGGACATCGCGGACCTCCTGACCCCGGATTCCGAGCCGCCCCGATGACCCCACCACGCAACGCCCCGGAAAGCCCGGGGGTACCGGTGGCGGTGGCGGTGGCGGGCGGGAAGGTGGTCGTGCCGGTAGCGGGTGGAGACGCGGCCGTGCCCGTACAGGCCGAGTCCCTCGCCGCCACCGCCACCGCAAGCCACCGCACCGGCGCCCCCGCCGGGGACGCGTCCCGCGGGGAGCGGCGGATCGAGGGGCTGTTGCTCGGGCTGGCCGCCGGGGACGCCGCCGGGTGGCCCGCCGCCCGGCACCGGGCCAGCCGGATGCCCGAGTGGACCCGCCGCCTCACCCGCGAGCTGGACACCTTCGCCGAGCAGAACGCCACCACCACTCTCCCCGTCCCCATCGCCCTCAACCAGCCCCCCGAACCCCTGCGCCTCGGTCCGAGCGACGACGCCGAGTGGGCAGCCTTCGCCGCCGAGTCCGTCCTCACCGCCGCCGGCGCCCTGCTCAGCGACCTGAGCCGGTCGCGCCGGATGCGGGCCGCGATCGACCTCGCGTGGAACGCCCTGGCCAGCGAGGTCGCGGCGGCCGCCGACCGGGCCCCCGAGGTCGAGTCGGCGGTGCTGCCGCTGCGGGCGCGGATCTCCGTACGCGCGGGCCTCGGCAACCTCGCCGCCGGTCTGCGCCCGCCCGCCACGGGCCACGACAACCCGCACTACTTCGACGACGCCGCCTGCATCCGCGCCTGCGTCCTCGCGGTCGTCCACCCCGGGGACCCGGCGGCGGCGGCCGACCTCGCGGAGTTCGACGCCCGCTACACCCAGGACGGCGACGGCGTGCACGGCGCCCGCGCGATGGCCGCCGCCCTTGCGACCGCCCTGGCGGGGTCCGGCACCGACGCCGCCGTGGACGCCGCGCTCGGCCGGCTGCCCGCCACGACCGAGATCGGCCGCAACGCCCGGCACGCCGTCGCGCTCGCCCGCGCGCACCCCGACGGCGGCGCCTTCGCCATCGTGCCGCTGCTGGAGCACCAGATCGTGGACCACGTCTACAGCTACGGCATCGCCGCCGCCGAGACCGTCCCCGTCGCCCTCGCCCTGGCCACCGCCGCCCGCGGCCGGGTCGCCGAAGCGGTGCCGGCGGCGGCCTGCCTGTCCCGGGTCGCGGATTCGGCCCCCGCCCTCGCCGGGGCGCTGACCGGCGCCCTCGGCGGCGGCGACTCGATCGCGCCGGCCTGGCGCGACGCCTGCCGCACCCTGTCCGGCTGCGCGCTGCCCCGCCTCGCCGGTACGGACCTGGTGGAGCTCGCGGCCCTGCTCACGCGGACGGAACTCACCGCGCCGCTCCCCCACACGACCCGGAGGACGATCCGCCCATGACGCAGATGGGTACGGAGAGCCAGGCGCGGACAGAGGCGCGGGCGCTCACGATCGAGGACCGGGCCGCCGGCTGCCTGGTCGGGGCCGCCGTCGGGGACGCGCTCGGCGGCCCGGTCGAGGGCTGGTCCCCGGACCAGATCGTGGAACGGCACGGCGGCCGGGTGCGCGGCATCGTCGGCCCCTGGTACAAGGACTGGCGCACCGCGCGCCCCATCGCGCCCTACCACAAGGGCGACGGCCACGTCACCGATGACACCTTGATGACGCATGCGCTGGTACGCGTCTACGAGGCGGTGCGCGACCACCTGGACGCCTACGCGGTCGCCGACCACCTCGTCCCCGACCTGATGTCGCGGCCCCGCTGGATCCCGGAGCTGGAGGCCGAGGCGCTGCCCCTGCACCGGATCTTCCTCGCCGAGAAGTGGATCGTGGCCCGGCTCCACTACGGGCACGTGGACCCCCGCGAGGCGGGCACCGGCAACATCGTCAACTGCGGGGCCGCGATGTACATGGCGCCGGTCGGCATCGTCAACGCCGGCAATCCGGCGGGCGCGTACGCGGAGGCGCTGGACATCGCGGGCGCGCACCAGTCGTCGTACGGGCGGGAGGCCGCCGGGGTGTTCGCGGCCGCGGTGGCCGCGGCCTGCGTGCCGGGGGCGACGGCCGCGTCGGTGGTCGAAACGGCGCTCTCCCTCGCCAAGGACGGCACCCGGGCCGCGATCGCGGCGGTGGCCGAAGCCGCCTCCGCGCACCGGGACGTCGAGTCGGCGCTGGTGCCGCTGCGGGAGGCGGTCGCCCCGTACGACTCGGTCGGCCCGGACTACCGCTCGCCCTCGCTCGGCGCCCGGCGGCCGTCCCGGCTGCACGCGATCGAGGAACTGCCGGTGGCGCTGGGCATGTTGCTGGTCGCGGAGGGGGCGTACGAAGCCTCCGTGCTCGGGGCCGTCAACTACGGGCGGGACTGCGACTCCATCGCCACCATGGCGGGGGCGCTGGCCGGCGCGCTGGGCGGTGCGGCGGCGGTGCCGGGGGCCTGGGCGCGGGAGGTCGCGGCGGCGAGCCGACTCGACCTGCACGCCCCAGCGGCGGCCCTGGCCCGGGTGGCCCGCGAGGTCTTCGCCCTCGATCTCGCCCGCCGCCGCGCCCACGAGTCCGCCTTCACCACGATCGCCGCCCCCCGATGACACCCCTCGCGAACCGACTGCCCCCGACCGCGGCCCCGATCACCTCGGCAGACCACGCCCCGCACCCCGCCCGCCCGGCCCCGGCACGCCCCGCGACCCCGAATCCCCCGCCCGGCGGCCCCGCCGGCCCGATCCGCCTGACCTGGGCGCAGCCCGAGGACCTGATCGGGCACGAGCTGCGCCAGGCCGAGGAGGACGGGCGCGGCCGCGCCGCGGAGCCGGTGCGGCGGGCCTGGCTGGCCGCGGGCGGCCACCCGGCCCCCGACCGGGCCGGAGCCTCGCCCTCCCCCGCCCGCCCGGAGCTGCGCGCCCTCGCCGACCGCCTGCTGACCGAACTGGCCGCCCTCCCCCGCCCCCTGGCCGCGGCCGAGCCGCACGGCTGGGCCACGATCACCGCCACCTGGCCCCCGGCCACCGGACCCACCCCGCGCCCCTCGCCGGAGGCGGCCCGGCTGGAGGCCGCCTGGCTGGGGCGGGCCGCGGGGTGCGTGCTCGGGAAGCCCGTGGAGAAGCTGCCGCTCGCGGGGATCCGGGCCCTGGCGCGGGCCGCCGGGAACTGGCCGCTGGACGACTGGTTCACCGCCGAGGGGGTGCCCGCCGAGCTGCTGGCGGCGTACCCCTGGAACCGCCGCTCCGCGCCCACCTCGCTCGCCGAGAACATCGACGGCGCCCCCGAGGACGACGACCTCAACTACCCCCTGCTGAACCTGCTGCTGCTCCAGCGCCACGGCAAGGGCTTCACCACCGCCGACGTGGCCCGGCTCTGGCTCGACGAGCTGCCCGCCGGGCGGACCTTCACCGCCGAGCGCGTCGCGTACCGCAACCTCCTCCTCGGCCTGGAGCCCCCCGCCACCGCCACCCACCGCAATCCGTTCCGCGAGTGGATCGGCGCCCTCATCCGCGCCGACGTCCACGGCTGGACCCACCCCGGCGATCCGGCGGCCGCCGCGGCCCAGGCCCACCGGGACGCGACCTTGACCCACACCGGCAACGGCGTCTACGCCGCCCTCTTCATCGCCGCTGCCACCGCCGCCGCGGCCGTCCCCGGAGCCGACGTGCACGGCGCCCTCGCCGCCGGGCTGGCAGTCGTACCCCCGCGTTCGCGGCTCGCCGAAGCGGTCCGGTTCGCGGTGCGCGAGGCCCGGGCGCACTCCGCCGCGCACCGCCCCTTCGACGAGGTCGTCGACCGGCTGCACCGGCGCTACGGGCACTATCACTGGGTGCACGCCGTCCCGAACACCGCCCTGATCGCGGCCGCCCTCACGCACGCGGAGGGCGACTTCACCCACTCCATCTGCCGCGCGGTGTCCGGCGGTTGGGACACCGACTCCAACGGCGCGACGGCGGGCGCGCTGGCGGGACTCCTGGCCGGCTCCCCCGACCGGCTCCCGCGCCGCTGGACCGCCCCGCTCGCGAACCGGCTCGCCACCAGCGTGCCCGGCTTCGACGGCGTCGGCTTCGACGCCCTCGCCCGACTCACCGCACAGCTCGCCCACCTCACCACACCGGAGGCAGCACCCTCATGACGGCCATCGCCGTGCTCGGCAGTACCAACATGGACCTCGTCGCCTACGTCCCCAAGGCCCCCCGCCTCGGGGAGACCGTCACCGGCCGGGCGTTCCACACCGTCCCCGGCGGCAAGGGCGCCAACCAGGCGGTCGCCGCGGCCCGCAGCGGCGGGGAGGTGACGATGATCGGGGCGGTCGGCGCGGACGCCTTCGGCGTACGGCTGCGCGCCGCGCTCTGCGACGCCGGCGTCGAGACGGCGGCGCTGCGCACCGTCGAGGGCGCCAGCGGCACCGCGCACATCACCGTGGACGACGAGGGCGGCAACTCGATCATCGTGATCCCCGGCGCCAACGCCCTAGTCACCGGCCTGGAGGAGGGCGACGCGGCCCGGATCGGCGCCTGCGGGACGCTCCTGCTCCAGCTCGAACTGCCGCTGTCCGCCGTCCTTGCGGGCGCCCGCGCGGCCCGCGCGCACGGCGTGCGTACGGTCCTCACGCCCGCCCCCGCCCAGCCGCTGCCCCCCGAACTGCTCGCCACCATCGACCTGCTGGTGCCCAACGAACACGAGGCGGCCGCCCTCACCGGCTTGACCGATCCCGCCCGGGCGGCCGACGCCCTGCTGCACGACGTACCGGAGGTGGTGATCACGCTCGGCGCGGCCGGATCGCTGCACGCGGCGCGCGGCCAGGCCCCGTACACCGTGCCCGCGCCCCGGGTGCGGCCCGTGGACACCACCGCGGCCGGGGACACCTTCGTCGGCGCGCTCGCCGTGGCACTCGGCGAGGGACGCACCATGCGTGCGGCCCTGGCCTGGGCCTCGGCGGCGGCCGCGCTGTCGGTGCAGCGGCCCGGCGCCCAGGACTCGATGCCGACGCGCGCCGAGACGGACGCCTTCGCGGGCACCGGGCCCCGGCCGTGAACCCGCCCGCACCCCGGCCCGGAACCGCGCGGGACACCCCGCCCGCACCGCCGCCCGCACCTCCGCCCACACCTCCGTCCGCGCAGGCGCCCCCGCCCGCCGCCCCCGCCGCGAGCGGACCGCTCGCCGGACTGCGCGTCCTCGACCTGGCCACCCTCTTCGCGGGCCCGCTCGCCGCCTCCCTGCTCGGCGACTTCGGGGCCGACGTGCTCAAGGTGGAGCACCCGCGGCGCCCCGATCCGTCCCGTGGCCACGGCCCGGCCAAGGACGGCTTCGGCCTGTGGTGGAAGGTCCTGGGCCGCAACAAGCGGACCCTCACCCTCGACCTGTCCACCCCCGGCGGCCGGGACGTGCTGCTGCGGCTCGCCGCCACGGCCGACGTGGTCATCGAGAACTTCCGTCCCGGCACCCTGGAGAAGTGGGGCCTCGGCTGGCCCGAGCTGTCCGCGGCCAACCCCCGGCTGGTCCTGGCCCGGGTGACGGGCTTCGGCCAGTTCGGCCCCTACGCCCGCCGCCCCGGCTTCGGCACCCTCGCCGAGGCCATGAGCGGGTTCGCCGCGATGACCGGGGAACCGGAGGGACCGCCGACCCTGCCGCCGTTCGGGCTCGCGGACTCCATCGCCGCGCTGGCCACCGCGTACGCCGTGATGACCGCGCTCGCGGGCCGCGGCCGCACCGGCGCCGGGCAGGTCGTGGACCTGGCCATCATCGAGCCGATGCTGGCGGTCCTCGGCCCGCACCCCCTCTGGTACGACCAGCTCGGCTACGTCCAGCCGCGCACCGGCAACCGGTCCACGAACAACGCGCCCCGCAACACCTACCGCAGCGCGGACGGCCGGTGGCTGGCCGTGTCCACCTCGGCGCAGTCGGTCGCGGAGCGGGTGGTGCGCCTGGTCGGGCGGCCCGAGCTGGCCGAGGAACCCTGGTTCGCGACGAGTTCGGGGCGGGCCGCCCACACCGCCGTCCTGGACGAGGCGGTCGGTTCGTGGATCGCCCGGCACAAGGCGGAGGAGGTCGTCACCGCGTTCGAGGAGGCGCAGGCGGCGGTCGCGCCGGTCTACGACGTGCGCGACGTGCTGGCCGACCCGCAGTTCGCGGCCCTGGACACGGTCACCGAGGTGGACGACCCGGACCTCGGGCCGCTGCGGATGCAGAACGTCCTCTTCCGGCTCTCCGAGACGCCGGGGTCGATCCGCTGGGCGGGCCGCGCGCACGGCGCGGACACCGACGCGGTGCTGGCCGAACTGGGCTTGTCCCCAGCGGAGATCGACGTCCTGCGGACCGAGGGAGCACTGTGATTCTGACCTGGCTGTACGTGCCCGGGGACCGGCCGCAGGTGGTCGCGAAGGCGCTCGCCTGCGGCGCGGACGCGGTGATCGTGGACCTGGAGGACGCGGTACCGGTCTCCCGCAAGGAGTACGCGCGCACGGCCACCGCGGAGCTCCTCCAGCACCGGCCCCCGGTCCCCGTGTACGTCCGGGTCAACGCCCTGGACACACCGTGGGCGCGGGCCGACCTGAACGCGCTGGCGGGGCTGTCCGGGCTCGCCGGCTTGCGGCTGCCCAAGATCACCGCGCCCGAGCAGGTCGCCGCGGTCGCCGACCGGACCGGCGGGGTGGCGCTGTACGCGCTGCTGGAATCGGCGCTGGGGGTGGAACGGGCGTACGAGATCGCCCGCGCCCACCCGGCCCTGCGGGGCCTGTCCCTGGGCGAGTCGGACCTGCGGGCGGACCTGGGCGTGAGCGCAGACGCGGGGCTCGACTGGCCGCGCTCGCGGGTGGTGGTGGCGTCCCGGGCGGCCGGGCTCGCGCCGCCGCCGCAGTCCGTCTTCCCGGACATCCGCGACCTGGAGGCGCTGGCCGGATCGTGCGTCCGGGGCCGGGCGCTGGGCTTCCTGGGCCGGGCCGCGATCCACCCGCGCCAGCTCCCGGTGATCGAACGGGCCTACGTACCGGGGACCGCCGAGGTCGCGGCGGCGGAGCAGATCGTCGCGGCGGCCCGCCGCACCCCGGGGGCCCAGGCCCTCCCGGACGGCCGTTTCGTGGACGCGGCGGTCCTGGCGGGCGCGGAGCAGGTCATGGCGCTGTCCCGGCGGGAGTCCCGCGTGCCGTCCTGACGGCCGCCCCCACACGCACGTGCTCCGCCGGACCAGGTCCGGCGGAGCACGGTGACGCGGGTGAGCCTGCGGCTCGCGCGGGGGTCAGAGCTTCTTGGCTCCGGGCGCGGTGTCCTCGGCCTGCGCGGGCAGCCCGGGCTCGGCCGGCGCGGGCTTCGCGAGATCGGCCTTGGTGACGTCGGGCTTGGTCGCGTCGGGCTTCGCGGGATCGGCCTTCGCGAGGTCGGGCTTGGTCGCGTCGGGCTTCGCGGGATCGGCCTTCGCGAGGTCGGGCTTCGTGAGGTCGGCCGTCGGCGCCGCGGCCCGTACGGCCTCCGGGTCGGCCGCGGCCTCGCCGGCAGCGTCGGCCGGCGCCTCGCCCTCGGGGCCGACCGGCTCCACGACCTCCTCGCGGCCCGGCCGCAGCCGCGCCGACAGGATCAGGTAGGTCACGGCGGCGACGAAGACCACGATGGCCGTCCACACGTTCAACCGCAGGCCCAGCACGTGGTGCGCCTCGTCGACCCTCATGTACTCGATCCAGCCGCGCCCGGCGCAGTACGCGGCGACGTACAGGGCGAACGCCCGGCCGTGGCCCAGCGTGAAGCGGCGGTCCGCCCAGATCACCAGGGCGGCCACGCCCAGGCACCACAGCGACTCGTACAGGAAGGTCGGGTGGTAGGTGCCCGCGACCCGGTTCGGGCCGTCGCTGATCTCCAGCGCCCACGGCAGGTCGGTGGCGCGGCCGTACAGCTCCTGGTTGAACCAGTTGCCCCAGCGGCCGAAGGCCTGGGCCACCGCGATGCCGGGGGCCAGCGCGTCCGCCCAGGCGGGCAGCGGGATGCCGCGCAGGCGGCAGCCGATCCAGGCGCCGACCGCGCCCAGCGCGATCGCACCCCAGATGCCGAGGCCGCCCTCCCAGATCTTGAAGGCGTCGACCCAGTTGCGACCCTCGCCGAAGTAGAGCTGGTAGTCGGTGATCACGTGGTAGAGGCGTCCGCCGACCAGGCCGAACGGAACCGCCCACACGGCGATGTCCGCCACCGTGCCCGGCCGGCCCCCGCGCGCTACCCAGCGCTTGTTGCCGAGCCAGACGGCGACGAAGACGCCGATGATGATGCAGAACGCGTAGCCGCGCAGCGGGATCGGTCCGAGATGGACCACACCGGTCGACGGGCTGGGAATGTAGGCAAGTTCCATGGCACCGCAGACGCTACCTTGCCGGGCGGTGGGGACCGCAACCCGCCCGGCAAGACGGCGTCAAATCGACACCTGCCGATCATCCGGCGGGCACGGATCCGAGGGCCGCCCTGTCACCCCCTGCCGCCCCCCGGAACACCGGCCGAGGTCCCTGCCGAGGAGCCCGTGGAAGAGCCCGTTGACGTACCGGCCGACGACCCCGCCGAACCGCGCGCCGACGGCCGGCCCGAGGCCGACGCCGAGGCCTTCGCCGAGGGTCGCGCCGAAGCCTCCTCCGACGCGTCGGGCGACGCCTGCGCCGGCGCCCCGGAGCCCGCCCCGGCCGCTGCCGTGACCTTCGCCTTCAGCTTCTCCGGGGTGAGCGGATTGGCCTGGTCCGCGAAGATGTCCTTGCCGTCGAGCAGGATCGTGGGCGTGCCGCGGAACTTCCCCGCCTTGAACGCGTCGTACGACTTCCCGACCCAGCTGTTGTGGGTCCCGCCCTCGACGCACTGGCGGAAGGCGGGGGTGTCGAGGCCGTCGACCTTGCCCGCCAGCTCCAGCAGCCGGGCGTTCTTGCCGTAGGCGTCGTCGACCTCCTTCGGCTGGTTCTCGAAGAGGACGTCGTGGTACGCCGGGAACTTCCCCGCGTCCTGGGCGCAGGCGGCAGCGTTGGCCGCCTTCAGGGAGCCGCTGCCGCTCATGTTGCCGTCGATCAGCGTCACCAGGTGGTACTCCACCTTCAGCTGCCCCTTCGCCACGAGGTCCTGGACCGTGGCGCGGTAGGAGTCCTCGAAGGCCTTGCACGCGGGGCAGCGGAAGTCCTCCCAGATGGTCAGGGTCGACTTCGCCGCGTCCTTGCCGTTCTGGATGGCGAGGGCGTCCTTCCCGGTGGCTCCCGAGGGGGCCACGACCGGGCCGGCCCCGTCCTTGGCCGAGCCGCTCTTGCCGGCGTTGGCCGCGAGCAGACCGACGACGGCCGCCAGGCCGAGGACGCCGACGACCGCGGCGGCCACCACCAGGGTCCGCCGGCGCTTGTCCTTGCTCTTCTGCCGCTCGCGCTCCACCAGGAGTCGCTCGCGGGCCGTTCTCTTCGCATCGCGGTTCACACCGTCGTTCTTGTCGCTCACGTCCCGCCAAACGAAGCGGGGAGGCACTCTCGTGCCTCCCCGCTCCCACATCCACTCGAACGGGCTACAGAACCCCGCCGTGGATCAGCTGTTCGTCAGCTCCTGCGTACGCCTTCCGCAAGTTCGGCCGCCAGGGCGCGGACCGCGTCGAGGCCGGCCGGGAGGTCGGGGGCGTCCAGGAGGAGCTTG
>NZ_JBEXPB010000053.1:0-40177 GCF_040611795.1 Streptomyces sp. NPDC006529
TCACGGGTGCGGCCCCTCTCGGCCCCTGCTGCCTCCGGCGGCGCCTCAAACGCCGGCGAGGCTGGGGTGGCCGCCGACCGCGGAGCCGGCGAGGCTGGGGTGGCCGCCGACCGCGGAGCCGGCGAGGCTGGGGTGGCCGCTGACGTGCAGCCGGCGAGGCTGGGGCTGGACCTGACGGAAAATGGGCCGGAGTGTTCCTCGACGGCCCCGCACGCACGGTTCCTCTGGGCCACGGTGCCGGGACGGGACCCTCAGCCCGTCCGGCACCGCAGCCCGGAGTACTTACGGCCGGTCGGGTGTGCGGTGCCCGACGGCCGGTGGGAGGTGCCGACGCGGTCAGGGCAGAACGCGCGGTTACCTCGATCCGTCCTCCTGTGCGGGGAGGGCGGAAGTCTTGTGGCAATTGTGGACTAGACCATTCTGTTCTGTCCATCCAATGGCGGGCCGCACGGGCCCGTCACTTCCTCCAACATTACGCGGAGTCCGCCGCTCCTGGATACTCCTGGGTACGTCCGGTGCGGAAAGTCGTGGCCCACGCCCGGGGTACCCTCGCAGCGTGCCCTCCATGAACGACCTCGTACGCCAGCACACCGCTCTCAGTGAAACCGACCTGGAGTGGCTCCACCTGCTGGTCTCGGAGTGGCAGCTGCTCTCCGACCTCTCCTTCGCGGACCTGGTGCTGTGGGTGCCCACGCTCGACGGGGCCCGGTACGTCTCGGTCGCCCAGATGCGCCCGAACACCGGCCCCACGTCCTACCAGGACGACATGGTGGGCCACCTGGTGCCCCGCGGCCGCCGCCCGCTGCTGGACGCGGCACTCGACGAGGGCCGGATCGTGCGCGAGGGCGACCCCGAGTGGCGCGAGGAGGTGCCCGTCCGGGTCGAGTCGATCCCGGTGCGGCGCGAGGGCCGGGTGCTGGGCGTGATCGCCCGCAACACCAACCTGCTCACGGTGCGCACCCCCAGCAGGCTGGAGCTGACCTACCTGCAGTCCGCCTCCGACCTCGCCCAGATGATCGCGGCCGGGTCCTTCCCCTTCCCCGGCCAGCAGGTCGACATGGACGCCTCGCCCCGGGTCGGCGACGGCCTGATCCGGCTCGACGCCGAGGGCGTGGTGACCTACGCGTCGCCCAACGCCCTCTCGGCCTACCACCGCCTCGGCCTCGCCTCCGACCTGGTGGGCCAGCACCTGGGCAACACGACGGCCGAACTCGCCCCCTCCCGGGGCCCGGTGGACGAGGCGCTCGTCAAACTTGCCAGCGGCTGGGCCCCGCGCGAGACCGAGGTCGAGGGCAGCACCGGGGTGATCCAGCTGCGGGCCATCCCGCTCAAGCCCAAGGGGACCCGGATCGGCTCGCTCGTCCTGTGCCGCGACGTCACCGAACTGCGCCGCCGCGAACGGGAATTGATCACGAAGGACGCGACCATCCGGGAGATCCACCACCGGGTGAAGAACAACCTCCAGACGGTGGCCGCGCTGCTGCGGCTCCAGGCCCGGCGCATGGATTCGGCGCAGGGCCGGGAGGCACTCAACGAGGCGGTCCGCCGGGTCGGTTCGATCGCGATCGTCCACGAGACGCTGTCTCAGAACCTGGACGAGCGGGTCGAGTTCGACGAGATCGCCGACCGGGTGATCGCGATGGTCGCCGAGATCTCCCCGGGCAACGTGGCCTGCCGGCGCACCGGCCGGTTCGGGATCCTGGACGCCGAGGTGGCGACGCCGCTGTCGATGGTGCTGACGGAGATCCTGCAGAACGCCCTCGAACACGCGTTCGTCCAGGGTGAAGGCGGCACGGTCGAGGTGTCCGCGACCCGCACCGGCAGCCGCCGCGACGACATGCGGCTGCTGATCACCGTCCTCGACGACGGATGCGGTCTGCCCCCGGGCTTCGATCCCCAGCGGGCCGGCAACCTCGGCCTCCAGATCGTACGGACCCTGGTCGAGGGGGAGCTCGGCGGCAGCTTCGACATGGTGCCGGGGGAGTCGCGCGGCACGAAGGTCGTCCTCGACGTGCCGGCCACCCCGCAGAAGTAACCGTAAGTAACCACCGGAGGACGCAGGCCCCCCGAAGGATGCCGGGCACAGCACTGAGCCCCGGACCGAATGGTTGTCGGTCCGGGGCTCAAGAGCATGTTGCTGAGCGCTGATGCGGTACTACGCGCTGCGGCTCGAGGCTCGAAAAGTCGAAATCAGGCGGTGGCGTTGCGCGCCCGGTTGCGAGCGGCGCGGCGCTTCATGGCGCGGCGCTCGTCTTCGCTGAGACCGCCCCAAACGCCGGAGTCCTGACCGGACTCGAGCGCCCACTGCAGGCACTGCTCCATGACGGGGCAACGGCGGCAGACGGCCTTGGCTTCCTCGATCTGCAGCAGCGCAGGACCGGTGTTGCCGATGGGGAAGAAGAGCTCGGGGTCTTCTTCGCGGCAAACGGCGTTGTGACGCCAGTCCATGGCTGCTCCATCTCCTTGTATTGCGGGCAGGTTGCTTGTGAATGTGAACGCTTTCACGAATCCCCGGATGGGGGAAGGGCCGACGCCCAGTTACCTGGTGTGGTCCGTGTTTCGTGGAGGGGTTCTGGCGGTCTGTGTGGGTGCCGGGTTGTGCGGGCTGTCCCGATCGCCATGTAGAGATTCGCAAACCTCGGACGGGGATACAACCCCTTCCGGAAACTTTTTTTGGATTCGTCGGTGTCTAGTAGGTCACAGCCGTACTTCCTAGGGGTGGACCGACGTTAAAACGTTCGAGTGAAAGGACTTTCGTCCCTTCCACTCACACAATCACACGCAGTGCACGGCGTACGCCTGTGAACCGAACGCTGGTGCGCAGACCCAGGTGGTCGCCGTCCATCTGGAAGGGGAGCGGCACCTTCGAATGCAAGGTGAAGTCGGTCAGATCGTGCAGGGACACCGCGTGCTTGCCGTGCGGGCCGCGCTCAGGAGTCGAGGTCAGGAGCTGTGTCGCGTACCGGGCGACCGCCGGAGTTGACAAACGGTCGAGCGCCAGCACGTCAAGCGCGGTGTCGAAGGACGCCTCCGGGGACGCGTACAGGGGCTTGTTGCCCAGGTACGTCCAGGGCGAGGTATTGCACACTATCGACAGCACCAGGTCCGTGACGGGATCCGCGCCGGGGCGTTCCAGCGTGACCGTGCCGTGCCGCCGGTTCGGCTCCTCGAAGAATTGGCGCAGCAGCTGTCGTACGTACAGGGCATGCGTCGAACGCTTGCCGCGCTCCCGCTGCTGTTCCACGCGGCCGACCACGCCCGCGTCGAAGCCGAATCCCGCGCAGAAGGTGAACCAGCGCGCCGGCACCGACTCGTCCTCCGTGCCCGGCGTGCCCTCCGCCAGGCCGAGGCCCACCGTCCGCTCCCGGCGTTCCCGCAGCGCGTCGAGCAGTGCGCCGGTCGCCTCGACCGCGTCGTTGGGCAGTCCGAGGGCGCGCGCGAAGACGTTCGTGGAGCCGCCCGGCACCACCGCGAGGCGGGGGAGGGAGTCCGGATCCGGCCCGTCGTGCAGCAGTCCGTTGACCACCTCGTTGACCGTGCCGTCGCCGCCCAGGGCCACCACGAGGTCGATGTCGTCGCTGTCCGCCGCCCGGCGTCCGAGGTCCCGGGCGTGCCCGCGGTACTCGGTGGTGATCGCCTCCAGCTTCATCTCGCTGGCGAGGGCGTGGGTCAGGACGTCACGCGTGCGCGCACTGGTGGTCGTCGCTGCTGGGTTGGCCACGAGAAGTGCACGCATGAGCAGCAGACTACCCACCCCCCGTAATGCTCACCGCACTGCCCGGTCGGGGACCGCCTGGTCCGGGGCCCGCGGCGGACCGTCACGTCCGACCTCCGGGCGCGCGGCTACCCTGCTGGAGTGAGTACGAAGCAGACCCCCGCCGCCGAGCCGCCCGCCGCCACCCCGCCCGGCCGGCTGACCGCCGCCGCCGCGCTCACCGCGCTGGAGGGCCTGGCCCTGGCCGGGCTGGGCGTCTACATGCTGTTCGTGGGCATCGCCGGAGACCCGGACTCCCCGCAGCAGGCCGAGACCGGCGGGGTGACCCTGCTCGCCCTCGCGGCGCTCCCGCTGATCGCCGCCCGCGGGCTGCGCCTGGGCCGCCGCTGGAGCCGCGGCCCGGCGCTGATCACCCAGCTGATGGCGCTGCCGGTGGCGTGGACGCTGTTCAACACCGGGGGCGCCATGACGGGCGCCGGGGTGGCGCTGGTGCTGACGGCGGTGGCCGTCGTCGCCCTGCTGGTGCACCCGGCGACGACGCAGGCCCTGGGCATCGGGCCGCGCGACGCCGCCTGAGCGACACGCCGGCGGCCGGGCCCGCTCCCCGGCCTACTCCTCGACGAGGAGCTTCTCGCGGAGCTGGGCCAGGGTGCGGGCCAGCAGTCGCGAGACGTGCATCTGGGAGATGCCGACCTCCTGCGCGATCTGCGACTGGGTCATGTTGCCGAAGAACCGCAGCAGCAGGATCCGCTTCTCGCGCGGCGGCAGGCCCTCCAGCAGCGGCTTGAGGGACTCCCGGTACTCGACGCCCTCCAGCGCCTCGTCCTCCGAGCCCAGCGTGTCCGCGACCGCCGGGGACTCGTCGTCCGTGTCCGGGACGTCGAGCGAGAGCGTGCTGTAGGCGTTGGCGGACTCCAGCCCCTCCAGCACGTCCTCCTCGGAGATCCCGAGGCGCTCCGCCAGTTCGTGCACGGTGGGCGAGCGCTGGTGCTGCTGGGACAGCTCCGCGGTGGCCGTGGTCAGGGCCAGGCGCAGTTCCTGGAGGCGCCGGGGGACCCGTACCGCCCAGCCCTTGTCGCGGAAGTGCCGCTTGATCTCGCCGACGACGGTCGGCGTGGCGTACGTCGAGAACTCGACCCCGCGGTCCGGGTCGAACCGGTCCACCGACTTGATCAGGCCGATCGTCGCCACCTGGGTCAGGTCGTCCAGCGGCTCGCCGCGGTTGCGGAAGCGCCGCGCCAGGTGCTCGACCAGCGGCAGGTGCATCCGGACCAGCCGGTTGCGCAGCTCCGCCCGCTCCGGGGAACCCTCGGGGAGGGTGCGGAGTTGGACGAAGAGGGCCCGGGCCGCGCTGCGGTCGCGCGGGTCGCGCGTGTCGCGGACCTCCCGCACCTCCTCGGGCTCCGTGATGATGTCGGCCGCCAGGATGTCGGCGGCCACCTCGGCCACGGCGCTGTCGTCCGTCGAGCCACCGTCCGCGGCACCGGGGACCGCGGGGCCGGGGCCCGTCGCGCCGTCGGCCGTCGCGCCACCGTCCGCCGCGGCGCCGTCCGCCGTGGTGGCGTCCGTCGCCGCGACGGCGGACGACTGCCCGTCCTCGTGCGGCCGGGCCACGCGTGGCCCGTCGTGCTGTGGCTCGTCCTGCTGGGTCTCGCTCATGGGGCCCGCCCGTCGCTCCGCCGAGTCCGAAAAGCCGTCTTCCGCATCCGCCTCGGCCGGGTGTGGCCGGGCGTTCTGCTGCTCCGGGATGCCGCCGTCGACCTCATGCCGTACTCGGGGCCGTTCCCCGCCCCGTACCGGGGTCTCCCCGCCGCTCACGCCGGGCCTGGTCCCGCGCCGCGCTGTTTGTAAAGGCTGATGCTGACCGTGCGGTCCTCCTCGACCGTGGCCTCGACCTTGCCGGCCAGGGCCGACAGCACCGTCCACGCGAACGTGTCGCGCTCCGGCGCACGACCGTCCGTGGTCGGCGCCGAGACGGTCACCTCCAGCGAGCCTTCCACCAGGCGGAAGACGCAGCTGAGGACGGATCCTGGCACGGCCTGCTGGAGCAGGATCGCGCAGGCTTCGTCCACCGCGATGCGGAGGTCCTCGATCTCGTCGAGGGTGAAGTCCAAGCGTGCCGCGAGTCCGGCCGTGGCCGTTCGCAGCACGGACAGGTAGGCACCCGCGGCCGGCAGCCGGACTTCCACGAAGTCCTGGGTCCCGGGCTCGCCTGCGATCTGGGACACCCTCACCTCCAAGGTGGTACGAGCTGTGTTCGCCGGTGACGCTATCGCGATCCGGGTGATCGTGTCGCGGCACCCCTCGCGGACCGACAGCGATGCACTCTCGGAACACCCCCGCCCACGGCCAGTGACTGATGGTAGGCCAATAGGTACGCACAGTGGCTAGGGGTCTGCGGGCCCAAATCGGGGGAACCGGCGGAGGGTTGACCTACCCCTCCTCAGACGATCGAACCGTCGACGAAACACCAGCGCCAGGACTCTCCCGGCTCGAAGCTCCGCATGACGGGGTGGCCGGTCTTCTCGTGGTGCGCCGTCGCGTGCCGGTGCGGGGAGGAATCGCAGCAGCCCACGTTCCCGCACTCCAGGCACAGCCGCAGCTGTACGGGATGACTGCCCAGCACCTCGCATTCCGGGCAGGTCAGGGCATGCGGGACAGGCTCGGGGCGCGGCAGTTCGGCAACATGCGTGCACTCGCTCATGATGGCCAGCGTACGACGACGGTACGGGTGCGCGACGAGTCAGAATGGATCTTCGATGGAGGTATTGCCCCTGGTGGCACTGGTGGCGGGCAGTGCCGCCGTGGCCGGGCTGGCCCGCCGGACCCCGGTTCCGGCGCCGCTGCTGCTGGTCGCGGCCGGGCTGATCGCCGCCTACGTCCCGGGCGTGCCGTCGTACGCCCTGGACCCGCACATCGTGCTGCCGCTGCTGCTCCCGCCGCTGCTGCACACCGCGGCGGTGGACAGTTCGTACCTGGACCTGCGCGCCAACATGCGGCCGATCGCGCTGCTCTCGGTCGGGTACGTGCTCTTCGCGACGGTGGCGGTCGGCTACGCCGCCTACCTGGCCGTTCCGGGCCTCTCGCTGCCCGTGGCGCTGGTGCTGGGCGCGGTGATCGCACCGCCGGACGCGGTGGCCGCCACCGCGATCGCGCGGCGGCTCGGGCTGCCCAGCCGGATGACGACCATCCTCCAGGGCGAGTCCCTGGTCAACGACGCCACCGCGATCACCGCCTACAAGGTCGCCCTGGCGGCGGCGGTGGGCGTCGGCGCGGGCTGGACGGACGGCATCACGGAGTTCCTGCTGGCCTCGGTGGGCGGGGTCGGCGTCGGCCTGGTGCTGATGGTGCCGATCCACGCGCTGCGCACCCGGCTGCGGGAGCCGCTGCTGCAGAACACGCTCTCGCTGCTGATCCCCTTCGTGGCGTACGCGGCGGCCGAGCGGGTGCACGCCTCCGGGGTGCTGGCCGTGGTGGTCGTCGCCCTGTACCTGGGCCACCGGAACTGGCAGGTCGACTTCGCCACCCGGCTCCAGGAGGAAGCCGTGTGGAAGGTCGTGGCCTTCGTGCTGGAGTCGGTCGTCTTCGCGCTGATCGGGCTCCAGCTGCCGGTGGTCCTCAAGGGGCTCGCGGAGTACGAGGGACCGGCCGTGGCCTGGTACGCGGTCTTCGTGTTCCTGGTGGTGGTGGTCGCGCGGTTCGCCTGGGTCTTCCCGGCGACGTTCCTGCCGCGCACACTGTCCTCGCGGATCCGCGGGCGCGAACCGGATACGAACTGGAAGGCGCCGGTGGTCGTGGGGTGGGCCGGGATGCGGGGGGTGGTGTCGCTGGCGATCGCGTTCTCCGTGCCGATCTCGGTGCCGCACCGGAACCTGATCCTCTTCCTGACCTTCACGACGGTGATCGGCACCCTGGTGGTGCAGGGCCTGACGCTGCCGCCGCTGATCCGCCTGCTGCGGCTGCCGCCGCGGGACCCGCACGCCGAGACGCTCGCCGAGGCGCAGGCCCAGAGCGAGGCCTCGCGGGCGGCCGAGGACCGGCTGACCGAGCTGCTGGCCTCCCCGGCGAACGTGCTGCCTCAGCCGCTCGCCGAGCGGCTGAGGACGGTGCTGGAGCGGCGCCGCAACGCGGTGTGGGAGCGGCTGGGGGAGGTCAACGCGGTGACGGGCGAGTCGGCGGACGACGTCTACCGGCGGCTGGCGCGCGAAATGATCGAGGCCGAGCGGGAGGTCTTCGTGACCCTGCGGGACCGGCGCCGCATCGACGACGAGATGCTGAGGGCGCTGCTGCGGCGCCTGGACCTGGAAGAGGCGGCGGCCTACCGCGAAGACCCGGCGTAGCCGCGGGGGACCCCTGTCCTCAATCGCCGGACGGGCTGGAATGGTCCCCGGGGACCCGCCGGAGGCATGGGCGCCGGTAGGTCCGCGCCGGGTCACGGGTGGCCCGTGATGATGGCCGTCAGGCGGGTGCTCGGGGGGTAGGCGCCGCGGCGGGTCAGGGCCGCCAGGGCCCAGAGGAGCTTGGCCACGTACACCCGCTCCACCGGGATCCCGTGCCGCTCCTCGAAGCCGGCCGCGAAGGCCTCCAGCTCCGCCGGGACCTTCGCGTAGCCCCCGTGGTGGAAGTCCTCGGCCAGGCTCCACGCCCCCCGGGCGCCCCCGTACGCCGCCGCCTGGAGGGAACGTATCTCCGCCTCCAGGAACCCGCCCCGCAGCACCGGCACGCCCACTGCCCGCTGCCCGGGGCCGAGCCCGGCGGCCAGGCCCGCCAGGGTCCCACCCGTCCCGCACGCCACGGCCGCCACATCGGTCAGCCCCCGCAGCTCGCGGCCCAGCTCCTCGCAGCCCGCCAGCGCGAGCGCGTTGCTGCCGCCCTCCGGGACCACGTACGCCCCCACCGCCCCGCACTCGGCCAGCAGCCCGGCCAGCACCTCCGGCTCCGCCTTGCGCCGGTAGGCCGACCGGGTCACGAAGTGCAGCCGCATGCCGTCCGCGGCGCACCGGGCCAGGGACGGGTTCAGCGGCCGGCCGGCCAGTTCGTCGCCGCGGACCACCCCGACCGTCGCCATCCCGACGAGCCGCCCGGCGGCGGCGGTGGCCCGCAGGTGGTTCGAGTAGGCCCCGCCGAAGGTGACGAGGGACCCGTATCCCCCGGCCACCGCGGCCCGCAGGTTCGGCGCGAGCTTGCGCCACTTGTTGCCCGGCAGCTCGGGATGGACGAGGTCGTCCCGCTTCAGCAGCAGGCGGACGCCGTACCGCTCGAACCCGTCGTCACGGATCTCCTGCAGCGGGGACGGCGGCCGTGGCTGCAGGAGCGCGTCAACGTGTGCGGGGCGGTTCACCCGCCCATTGTGTGCCGGGCCGGGGGCGCGGGCGGACCGGCCCGTGCCCCCGGGGCGCTACTTCAGGAGTTCCGCGACGCGGTCCCGCATCGACCGCATGGTGAAGCCCTTGGGGTCGATCTTGCCCGGCTGCCATTCCAGGTGGCCGATCACCGATCGGGCGGTCCAGCCGTGCGCCCGGCAGACGGCCGCCGCCGCGCGGGCGATGGCGACCAGCTGTACTTCCGGCCACGGATCGTCGCCGTCGCCGAGGTTCTCGCACTCGAAGCCGTAGAAGTGGCGGTTGCCGTCGGTGTTCGCCTCGTTGTCCGGCGGCAGGGCCTTCTCGGCCACCACCGCGGCGAGGACGTCACCGTCGCCGGAGCCCGCGTGGTTGGCGCGTCCGTAGCCGACGAGGTGGACCCGGCCGTCCTTGGCGATGACCCCGTGGCACAGGGGGCCGGGGAGTTCGCCGTAGCCGTCGCGGCAGATCGCGACGGTGCGGTCCGTGCCGTGGGTGACGGTGTGGTGGATCATCACGCCGTTGACGGGCCCCCAGGGGCCCTTGTGGTTGCGGTTGTGGGTGCGCCAGGCGCCGACTTCGACGACGGTCAGCCCCTCGTGGCGCAGGGCGGTGAGGAACCGGTCCGCGGACATGGGTGCGGCCATGGCCGCCTCCTTTGCGGTGCGTGACGGTCACCTTGCGTGTCCGTCTCGTGACGCAACGGGTTGTAGCGGAGGAGATCCTTCCGTGGCCAGGGCGCTCGTACGGCGTGCGAACCGTGTGCGAGCGGATCCGGACATTCGGACTCGGGCCCCACTGGCCCCCACAGTCCCGACAGCCCCGGGAGCCCCGCCCGACCCGTGCGGCACAGCGGTGGCCGGAACGCGTGGGGTCGACGGCCGCGGGGGTTCGGGCGGACCCAAGAGAGTGCCCATGCCCCGGACGGAGTAGTCCCACCCTTTTGTGTAATGGTCCCACCACGCGCTGTGCTGAAAGGCTGCCTCCGCAGACCCATGGAGTGATCGAAAGGGAAATACATGTCGGTCCAGGCAGGTTCCGAGTCCGAGGCCCAGCCTCAGCCGCAGCGCAGTCTCGCGACAGCAGCCGCGCGGAACTTGGCAACCACCACCAAGTCCAAGCCGCAGATGCAGGAGATCACCTCGCGGTGGCTGCTGAAGATGCTGCCGTGGGTGTCGGTGCAGGGCGGCACCTACCGGGTGAACCGCCGCCTCAGCTACTCCGTCGGCGACGGCCGGGTGGAGTTCATCAAGACCGGTACCCAGGTCCAGGTGATCCCGGCCGAGCTGGGCGAACTGCCCCTGCTGCGCGAGTACGAGGACGTCGACGTCCTCGCCGAACTCGCCCAGCGCTGCAACCAGATCGACTTCGAGGCCGGCCAGGAGCTGACCTCCTTCGGCAACCCCGCCGACAAGGTGTTCCTGCTCGCGCACGGGCGGATCGACCAGATCGGCCCGGGCCCCTACGGCGAGGACGCCGTACTGCGGACGGTGGCCGACGGCGCCTATTTCGGCGAGAGCGCCCTCACCGACGAGGAGGCGATCTGGGAGTACACCGCCCGCGCCGCCACCTCCGGCACCGCGCTCGTCCTGTCCCGGCAGGACTTCCAGCTGCTCGCCGACCGGGTGGACTCGCTCCGCGCCCACGTGGAGTACGTACGCACCCGGCCCGAGCAGCACACCAACAAGCACGGCGAGGCCGCCATCGACCTCTCCGCCGGCCACACCGGCGAGGCCGTCCTGCCCGGCACCTTCGTGGACTACGAGGCCAGGCCGCGCGAGTACGAACTCAGCATCGCCCAGACCGTCCTGCGCGTGCACACCCGCGTCGCGGACCTGTACAACCAGCCGATGAACCAGACCGAGGAGCAGTTGCGGCTCACGGTCGAGGCGCTGCGCGAGCGCCAGGAATTCGAGATGCTCAACAACCGCGACTTCGGCCTGCTCCACAACGCCGAGTACGACCAGCGGATCCAGCCCCACGACGGCGCGCCCAGCCCCGACGACATGGACCAGCTGCTCAGCATGCGGCGCGGGTCCAAGATGTTCCTCGCCCACCCCAAGGCCATCGCCGCCTTCGGCCGCGAGTGCAACAGGCGCGGCCTGTACCCCGAGTCGATCGACATCGGCGGCCACCGGGTGCCGTCCTGGCGCGGGGTGCCGATCTTCCCGAGCAGCAAGATCCCGATCAGTGACGCCCGTACGACGTCCATCCTGTGCATGCGCACCGGCGAGGACGACGGCGGCGTGATCGGCCTGCACCAGCCCGGGATCCCGGACGAGATCGAGCCGAGCATGTCGGTGCGCTTCATGGGGATCAGCGAGCAGGCGATCATCTCCTACCTCGTCACCGCCTACTTCTCGGCCGCCGTGCTGGTGCCGGACGCGCTCGGCGTCCTGGAGAACGTCGAGATCGGGCGCTGGCGCTGAGCGGGCGGCCGGGGGAGACGAGGGCATGACGGCCACCGAGGAGCGGCCGGTCGGCGAAGGGGCGCCGGCCGGCGACGACCCGGCGCCCGCCGACGGGCAGGAGGCCGCGGTCCTGCTGGCCAGGACCAGGGAAACGGTCAACCCGCGGCTGCGCAGTACGGTCGAGGGCCTGCCCGGGCCCATGCGCCGGGTGGCCATGTACCACTTCGGCTGGGAGCAGGCCGACGGGACCCCGGCCGCGGGCCAGGCGGGCAAGGCCATCCGGCCCGCCCTGGTCCTCGCGTCCGCCGAGGCGCTCGGCGGGCGCGCGGTGGACGCCGTGCCCCCGGCGGTCGCGGTGGAGCTGGCGCACAACTTCACGCTGCTGCACGACGACGTCATCGACGAGGACGTGCGCAGACGCGGCAGGGCGACGGCCTGGGCGGTGTTCGGGATACCGGAGGCGATCATCTCCGGTGACGCGATGATGGCGCTGGCGCTCCAGCAGCTCGCGCAGGACCCGCACCCCGCCGCGGCGCGGGCCTCGGCCCGGCTCGCGGCCTGCGTGATCGAGCTGTGCGGCGGGCAGCAGGCGGACATCGCCTTCGAGCGCCGCGAGCACGTCTCGCTGGAGGAGTGCCTGTCCATGGCGATGGCCAAGACCGGCGCGCTGCTGGGCTGCGCGTGCGCGCTGGGAGCGCTGTACGCCGGGGCCGGGCCCGAGGAGGTCGAGGCGATGGACGCGTTCGGCCGGGAGGCCGGACTGGCCTTCCAGCTGATCGACGACCTGATCGGCATCTGGGGGGATCCGGACCACACCGGGAAGCCGGCGGGGGCCGATCTGCGGGCGCGCAAGAAGTCCCTGCCGGTCGTCGCCGCCCTCACGTCGGGCACCGGAGCGGGCGAGGAACTGGCCGCCCTGTACGCGGGCCCGATGGAGGCCGGTGACGTGCGCCGGGCGGCGGACGCCGTCGAGCGGGCCGGCGGGCGGGACTGGGCGCAGGCCCATGCCGCCGACAGGATGGGCCGCGCCGTGCAGCAGCTGGCGCGGGCCGTGCCGGATCCGGGGGCGGCGGACGGGCTGCTGGCCCTAGCGGAGTTCGTGACCCGCAGGACGCGCTGAGCGTCCGCGTACGCGTCGAGGCCGGTTCTGGTGCCGCACGGTGCCGGAACCGGCCTTTCCGCACGTCCGGGCCAACTCTAGGATCGCGCAAGGCTGTTACGCGCGAGGAAAGGTGAGGCCATGGGTACGCTGGAGATACGTTCCGCCGGGCCGGCGGACCGGGACGAGGTGGCGGGGCTGCTCGACGCCGCCTTCTTCGACGACCCGGTCAGCACCTGGGTCTTCCCCGATCCGGAGCACCGCCGCGCGGTCCACGCGGACTTCCTGGGCGTCTTCGTCGACGTGGCCCTGGCCGAGGGCCGGATCGACCGCGCGGCCGACGGCTCGGCCGCCGCGCTGTGGCTGCGGGTCCCGGCCGGGGAGCCGGAGGGCGAGGACGAGGTGCCGGCGCGCATGCGGGAGGCCGCCGATCCGGACAACGAGCGCTGCGAGCTCGTGGGGCGCCTCATGGGCGAGGTGCACCCGACGGCCGAGGAGCACGAGTACCTGCTGATGATCGCGGTCGCGCCCGGCCGGCAGGGCGAGGGCCTGGGCAGCGAGCTGATCCGCCCCGTGCTGGAGCGCTGTGACCGCGACGGCGTACCGGCGTACCTGGAGGCCAGCAGCGAGCGGAGCATGCGCCTCTACGAGCGGCTCGGCTGGGAGTTCACCGGCACGCCGGTGAGGCTGCCGGACGGCCCGCTGATGTGGCCGATGTGGCGCAAGCCGCGCTGAGGCGACTCCGCTTCCGGGACGGGCGCGCCGACCGGACCGGCCGCGCCGCGGGTCGGGCGGTGGCCGGGCCGGTCCGCCGGTCGTGCAACGGGAAGGCCGCGGACGGCCCGGGTCCCGCGCGGGAGCCCGGGCCGCCCCCCGTGCGGCCGGGTGCGTCAGCCCTTGGTGTCGAGGCCCGATGCGGCGAAGCCGTTGGCCCACAGCTGGTTCACGCGCGAGCGCTCGGTGGAGTTCGGGGTGGCGTTCTGGCACGAGGTGCCGGGGCCGCCGCCCGACATCAGCTCGCTGCACGGACCCGAGTAGTGGTCCGGCAGGCCGAGGACGTGCCCGGTCTCGTGGGCGGTGACGCGGGTGGAGTTGTACTGCTGGTTCTGCGCGTAGTCGAGGAAGATGTACCCCCGGCCGTGCCCGTCGGTGCTGGCGTACGAGCCGCGCGAGTCGTTGCCCTCGTAGTAGGCGAAGTTGCCGCCCGAGGACACCTCCTGGAGCTTGACGTTGGAGACGGAGGAGTTCCAGATCTGCGTGGAACGGGATATCTGGCTGCGGAAGGTGGGCGCGCTGCGGGTGTTGTAGGTGACCGTGACGGCCTGCAGGCCGGGGTTGGCGGCGCGCTGCTCGGCGACCGAGCGCTGCACGGCCTCGAAGAAGGCGCGGTTGGCGGCGGCGTTCTCCGCCGAACGCTCGTAGGCGGCGTACGAGGCGGGGCTGCCGGTGGGGGCGGCGGCCGGGGCGGCGCTGGCGGTGGTCGCGGGGAGGACGCCGAGGGCGGTGGCGAGGCCGAGTCCGACGACGGAGGCGAGCGCGGTCCTGCGGGAGTGGCGCATGGGGGGCTCCTGCTCATTCGGTGCGGTGGGGGGTGGATGGGTCGTCCGGTACCGGAGTCTGCGGGAGCCGGAGCGGGCGGCGGATGATGTCAGCGCCCGATAGCCCGGCGCTATCGGCAAGTTTTCGGAAGGGCAACTTCCGCGAGAATGGCGGGATTCGGGGGGCTATCAGTGGCTGGTGCGGCCCAGGTGGGCCGCCCTACTCTCGGGGCATGGAGCTCGAGGTGAGGCACTTGCGCGCGCTGTGCGCCATCGCCGACGCCGGCAGCCTGCACAAGGCGGCCCGGCTGCTCGGGGTGAGCCAGCCCTCCCTGACCACCCAGCTGCGCCGGATCGAACGGGCCCTGGACGGCGAGCTGTTCCTGCGCGAACGCACAGGGTGCCGGCCCACCCCCTTCGGCCGGACCGTCCTCGGCCGGGCCCGCCCGCTGCTGGAGGACATGGCGGCTCTGGTGGCCGAGGCGCGCGAACTCGCGCACGGGCCGCGGCTGCGGATCGGCTCCACCGCGAGCCGCGCGCTGCCCGGCTGGCTGCGCAGGCTGCACCGGCGGATGCCGGACACCGAGACCTCGCTCGTGGTGGACGTCTCGGCCAACGCGCTGCTGCGGATGGTGGCTTCGGGGCAGCTTGACGTGGCCTTCGTGCACGAGGTGGAGGGCTGCCCGCTGCGGGTGCCGCCGGGGCTGGAGGTCCACGTGCTGATGGAGCGCGAACCGCAGTTCGTCTCCATGGCGCGCGACCATCCGGCGGCGCGCCGACCGGTCGTGGACTTACGGGAGTTCGCCGCCGACCGGTGGACGGTCGACCCCTCGGTCGACGGCGAGTGGGACGGGCTGCGCCGCGTCCTCGCGGGCGCCGGCCTGCGCCCCGCCGTGCTCCACGCCGACTACCACACCGCCGCCTCGCTGATCGTCTCCGGCGAGGCCGTCGCCCCCTGCCAGCCGACCTCCGGGGTGCGCGAGGACATGGCGATCCGGCCGCTGTACGGGGACCCGCTGGCCGTGCGCCTCCTGCTGGCCACCCTCCCCGGGACGCACGCCGAGGTGTACGAGGACCTGCGCGCCGCCTACCGCGAGGCGGCCCTCGGCACCCCGCCCTACCGCGCCTGGCTGCGCCACCACGCGAGCCCGCTGCTGGACGCGGACCCCGAGGCGGACGCCGCCGCGGACCTCGACACCGGCAGGAAGATGGACGCGGACATGGGCATGGACATGGACGCCGACCCGGAGGCCGAGGCCGCGTAACGCCCCCCGCCCCGAATCGCGGAGCGACCCGGCCGCCGGGCCCGCGCCCGCCCTGACCCGCGCCCCGCGCCCGCCCCAGCCTCCTCACCCCGCCTTGCCGCGCCGGGTTCCGCCGTGCCCGGGGACGCTTGACTTCCGGCAACCGCGATATATCGTGTTCCTCAGAAGACGCGATATGTTGCGTCACGCCGAACCCGGCACCCGCGCGTCCGCCCGAGGAGGATCAGCACCATGGCACACCAGACGACCTGGTCCATCGCCGAACCCCAGCAGCTCACCTTCGACGAGCCGGTCGCGGAGATCCGCGTCCGCGTCGTGGGCGGCACGGTGAACGTCGTCGCGGCCGAGGGCCCGGGCCGGCTCCAGGTCACCGAGGTCAGCGGCCCGCCCCTGCACGTGGTGCGGGAGGGCGACTGCCTCACCGTGTCCTACGAGGACCTGCCCTGGAACGGCTCGCAGAACCTGCGCGAGTGGTTCGACTCCAAGCCGTGGAAGTCCTGGACGGGCTCCGGCAGGCGCTCCGCCGCCGACGGGGGCCGCAAGGCCTGGGAGCGCAGCGCCGTCATCTCGCTGACCGTGCCCGCCGCCACCCGCGTGCAGGTCGTGACGATCAGCGCAGCCGCCTTCGTCTCCGGCATCTCGGGCGCCACCGACGTCAACGGCGTCTCCGGGGACGCCACCCTGGTGGGGCTCTCCGGGGCCGTCAAGGCGCACACCGTCTCGGGCAGCGTGGAGGCCCAGGCCCTCAGCGGGACCCTCGGCTTCCACTCCGTCTCCGGCGGGCTGACCGTGGTCGAGGGAGCGGGCGGCAGCGTCCGGGCCGACTCGGTCAGCGGCGACATGCTCCTGGACCTGGATCCGGACCAGGCGTCCGCGCAGCCGGTGGACATCGCGCTCAACTCGGTCTCCGGCCAGGTCGCGATCCGCCTCCCGCACCCCACCGACGCCCGCGTCGAGGCCAACACCGCCACCGGCGGGGTCTCCAACGCCTTCGAGGACCTGCGGGTCTCCGGCCAGCTGGGCGCCAAGCGGATCACCGGGACCCTCGGGTCCGGGACCGGCACCCTGCGGGCCACGACCGTCTCCGGCTCGATCGCGCTGCTGCGCCGCGAACCGGCCGACACCGCCGCCTCCGCCACCCCCCTCGCGCTCGACAAGAAGGTGCTCTGAGATGCCGCCCGTCTTCGCCCACGGCCGCCTGCGGCTCTATCTGCTGAAGCTGCTCGACGAGGCGCCGCGCCACGGGTACGAGGTGATCCGCCTGCTGGAGGAGCGCTTCGAGGGTCTCTACGCGCCCTCCGCGGGCACCGTGTACCCGCGGCTGGCCAAGCTGGAGGCCGAGGGGCTCGTCACGCACGCCACCGAGGGCGGGCGCAAGGTGTACTCGATCACCGAGGCGGGCCGCGCCGAACTGGCCGACCGCGGCGGTGAACTGGCCGACCTGGAGCTGGAGATCCGCGATTCGGTCTCCGAACTGGCCGCCGAGATGCGCGACGACGTGCGGGGCGCCGCCGGCGACCTGCGCCGCGAGATGCGGGAGGCGGCCGCGGCCTCCGCCTCCGGCACCCGGGTCGAGGACGAGACCTGGCGGCTGGCCAAGGAGGAACTGCGCCGGGCCCGCCAGGAGTGGAAGGAGCAGGCCCGCCGGGCGAAGGACGAGAGCCGCCGGGCCCGCGAGGAGGCCCAGCAGGCGCGCCGCCAGGCGAAGGAGGCGCAGGACCGGGCCCGCGAGGAGGTCCAGCGCATCGCGAGCCAGCTCCAGGACCACTTCACGAAGTCCGGCGTCCGCGAAGGGCTGTCGGAGTTCACCGAAAGGATCGGCGGCCTGGCGGGCATCTGGCTGGGCTCCGCCGCGACCCACGACGGGACCGGGGCGCGGCCCGCGGCGTCCGGCTGGGCCGAGGACCTGCGCCCCACCGAGGACCCGGCGCGCGACCTGGACCGGCTGCTGGACCGCTTCCGCGACGACGTGCGCGACGCGGCCCGCGACCACGGGGTGAGCGCCGCCCAGCTGGAGGAGATCCGCGCCGACCTGGCGACCGCCGCGTCCCGCATCGCGGGCACGGTCCGCGCTCCGCGCTGAGCGCACGGGCCCCGCTGAGCGCACGCCCCGCGACGCGCTCGGGCAGCCGCGGCGCCCTCGCTCAGGCGGCCGGGCCTGCGGCCTCCACCCGCGCGTAGGTCACGCCCTGCGCGGCCAGTACGTCGGCCACCGGGCCCGGCGCGGCGAGCAGGGCCAGCAGCAGGTGGGTGCGCGTGATGGTCTTCGCGCGGTGGCCCAGCGCGATCCGGAGCGACTGCTCCAGGGTCTTCTTCGCGCCGGGCCCGAAGCGGACGTGCCGGCGGTCCTCGCGCGGGCGCGCCGCGGGGCGGCCCAGCACCGAGCGGAGCGAGGAGCCGAGCGACGACCCCCGGGACGACGGCGCGCCGGGACCGCGCGGCGGCCGGGCGCCCGCCGTGGCCAGCGCGCCCTCGCCGTGGCTCTCCTCGACGCGGGCGATGATCTCGGAGAGGTCGATCCCGAGGCCGGCCAGGGCCTCCTCGTCCGCCTGGGACAGGCCGCCCCGGCGCCGGGCCTCGGCCAGGGCGGCCGCGGCCGCTTCCCGGTCCACGCCCAGCGGATCGAGCGTGCCCTGCTCCAGCAGGGCGAGCAGCAGGTGTTCCTCGGTGACCGCGGCGGCTCCGGCCCGCCGGGCAGCGGTGACCGCGCCCGTGACCGTGTCGCGCGCCCCGGCCGTGAAGCGTTCGAACATCAGACCCTCCCGTGCTTCTTGTGTACGGCCTGCCGGCTGACGCCCAGCTCGGCCGCGATGTCCTGCCAGGACCAGCCCTGGTTGCGGGCGCTGCGCACCTGTACGGCCTCCAGCTGCTCCAGCAGTCTGCGGAGGGCGGCCACGGCCCGCAGGCCCACGCGCGGGTCACGGTCACCGGCCCGCTCGGCGAGATCGGTTGCTTCCGTCATGCCGTCAATCTAGGTTGACGAGGGAGGAGTGTCAACCCGCATTGACAGTGGCGCGCGGGCCCGGGTCGCCGGGCGGCAGGAGAGGGCGGACGGTCAGACGGTCAGCACCACCTTGCCGAACAGGTCGCCCGACTCCAGCTTGGCGAACCCCTCGCGCGCCCGGTCCAGCGGCAGCACCTCGTCGATGACCGGCCGCACCCCCGTCGCCGCGCAGAACGACAGCAGGTCCTCCAACTCGTCCTTCGATCCCATCGTCGAGCCGACGACCTTCAGCTCCAAGAAGAAGATCCGGGTCAGTTCCGCGTGCGCGGGCCGGTCGCCGCTGGTCGCGCCGGAGATCACCAGCGTGCCGCCCGGGCGCAGGGACTTCACCGAGTGCGACCAGGTCGCCGCGCCCACCGTCTCGATCACGGCATCCACGCGCCGGGGCAGCCGGGCCCCGGGCTCGTACGCCTCCTCCGCGCCCAGCTCCACCGCGCGCTCGCGCTTGGCGGCGTCCCGGCTCGTCGCGTACACCCGCAGTCCGGCGGCCTTGCCGAGGACGATCGCGGCGGTCGCGACCCCGCCGCCCGCGCCCTGCACCAGCACCGAGTCCCCGGGCCGCACACCGGCGTTGGTGAACAGCATGCGGTAGGCGGTCAGCCAGGCCGTCGGCAGGCAGGCGGCCTCCTCGAAGGACAGCTCCGCCGGCTTGCGCAGGACGTTCCAGGCCGGGACGCTCACCTGCTCGGCGAAGGTGCCCTGGTAGCGCTCGGTCAGGATCGAGCGCGGCTCGTCCGGCCCCACCCCGTGGCCGCTCTGGCCGATCACGGAGTGCAGGACGACCTCGTTGCCGTCCTGGTCGATCCCGGCCGCGTCGCAGCCGAGGATCATCGGGAGTTTCTCCTCGCCGAGGCCCACCCCGCGCAGCGACCACAGGTCGTGGTGGTTGAGGGAGGCGGCCTTGACGTTCACGGTCACCCAGCCGGGACGGGCCTCGGGCGCCGGGCGCTCGCCCAGTTCGAGGCCGCTCAGCGGCTGGTCACGGTCGATTCGGGCGGCGTAGGCAGCGAACATGCGGCCAGACGCTACCGCCCGGTAGGGCGCCGCCGCCAGGGTTCCCGGTCCTCCGGCGCTGTCATTCGGATCACGTCGGCGGCGGCCGGGGATCCGCTCGGCGGACGGGTGAGGTGCCCCCGGCGGGCGGCTGCGGAAACCCTTGACCGGAACCTTTGTTCGCGCCTCAACTACCCGCGTGAGCAGCGGCCTTGGGTGGTTGCCCGAGCGAACCGGAACGTCGGGAGCAAGCCATGGGGCAGGGTACGATTCTGGCCAGGCGCCACCAGTGGGCGCCGCCACCGGGCAGCCCTCCCGGCACGGGGGCCGGGAGGGACGTACGCAGAGGGGCCCGGCCGCATGACGCGGCCGGGCCCCTCTGCGCGTGGACCGGAAGGGTCCGCGTGATCACCTGGGTGATCAGGCGGCCTTGGTCTCCCAGAAGATGCGGTCGATCTCGGCGATCAGGTCCAGGGCCTTCTGGCCCGTCGCCGGGTCGTTGGACGCCTTGGCGGCCGAGAGGGCCTTCAGGGTGTCGTTGACCAGGCCGTGCAGCTGCGGGTACTTCTCGAAGTGCGGCGGCTTGAAGTAGTCGCTCCAGAGCACCGACACGTGGTGCTTCGCGAGCTCGGCGCGCTGCTCCTTGATGGTGATGGCGCGCGCGCGGAAGTCCGCGTCGTCGTTGGCCTGGTACTTCTCCTGCACGGCCTTGACGGACTCGGCCTCGATGCGGGCCTGGGCGGGGTCGTAGACGCCGCACGGCAGGTCGCAGTGCGCGCTGACCTTGACCTTGGGAGCGAAGAAGCGGGAAAGCATGGGGGTGGGTCCTCCTCGTGATCGTCTTCTCAAGGGCGAGATTACTCCGTGAGAAAGCGGATTTCGCGGGCGGCCCCATGGGCTTGGGACAAAAGTCCAGCGTCAGGATGGAGCCGATGAGCGAACGTACGGACGGAAGCGGAAGGTGTCACATGCACGTGCCGATCGGGATCGTAGAGGTGTACGGGCCCTCGATGGCCCCCACCCTGGCCTCGGGGGACCGCCTGCTCGTCCACTACGGGGCCCGCGTGCGCGCCGGTGACGTCGTGGTGCTGCGCCATCCGCTCCAGCAGGACCTGCTGGTCGTCAAGCGCGCCGCCGGACGCCGCGCGGGCGGCTGGTGGGTGCTCGGCGACAACGGGTTCAACGAGGGCGGGGACAGCGAGGACTACGGCGCCGTGCCCGACGAACTCGTGCTGGGCGTCGCCCGGCTGCACCTGCGCCCGCCCGCGCCCGGTCAGACCTCGCTGACGGCCCGGGCGTCCTGGCTGGCGGGCGCGGTGCGCCCGCTCTTCGCGGACCCCTCCGCCTCCTCGCGCTTGCGCGCCCGGTAGGCGGCCACGTTGGCGCGGGTGGCGCAGCGGTCCGAGCAGTAGCGCCGGGACCGGTTGGTGGAGGTGTCGAGGTAGGCGTTGCGGCACGGCGGCGCCTGGCACAGGCCCAGCCGGTCGGCGCCGTACTCCGTCAGGTGGAAGGCAAGGCCCATGGAGGCGATCGCCGCGTAGCCGGCGGACGCGTTGGAGGGGTGGTCGGCGAGGTGCATGTGCCAGTTCGGCGCGCCGTCCGTGCCGAGCGTCTCGTGCCCGGAGATCTGCGGGCTGACCGGGAACTCCATCAGCAGCGAGTTCAGCAGGTCCACTGCCAGGACGTGGTCCCCGGTGTCGGCCGCCTCGAAGACCGAGCGCAGCCGGCCGCGGACGTTGCGGAAGCGGGTGACGTCCGCGTCGGTGACCCGGCGGGCGGCCTGCGTGCTGGCACCGAAGAGCGCCCGCGCCGCGTCCACGGAGGTCAGCGCGTCCGTGTTGCGGGCCGGCTCCTCGGTGTTGACCAGGCGCACGGCGTAGTCCGAGTAATGGGCCAGTTCCACTTGTAGTCCTTACGGCTGCGGATTAGGGTGCGGGAGTGCCGTTCGGGTAACGGCTGCTGCACCTTCGAGGGTATTACGGATGGAGGGGTTCGGGATGACGGACGCGGTGACCGGAGCGGACTGGCAGGCCTGGCAGGACAGCTGGGACCGCCAGCAGGAGTGGTACCTCCCGGACCGCGAGGAACGCTTCCGGGTGATGCTGGACATGGTCGAGGCGGTCGTCGGCACGGCGCCCCGGGTGCTGGATCTGGCGTGCGGTACGGGAAGTATCACGGACCGCGTCCTCAAACGGTTCCCGGACGCCACCAGTACCGGTGTCGACCTCGACCCCGCGCTGCTGACCATCGCGCGCGGCCACTTCGCGGGCGACGAGCGGGTCACCTTCGTCACCGCCGACCTCAAGGACCCCGACTGGACCGCCCGGCTCCCGCACGAGGGCTACGACGCGGTCCTGACCGCCACCGCCCTGCACTGGCTGTTCAGCCCGCAGCTCGCCGTGCTCTACGGGCAGCTGGCGCCCCTGGTGCGCACGGGCGGCGTCTTCATGAACGCCGACCACATGCCCGACCCGGCGACCCCGCTCCTGAACGCCGCCGAGCACGCGCACCGGCACGCGGCCATGGACCGGGCCCGCGGCGAGGGCGTGCTCGACTGGGCCGAGTGGTGGGCCGTGGCGGCCGCCGACCCGGTGCTCGCCGAGCCCACGAAGAAGCGCTACGAGATCTACGGCGAGCACGCCGACGGGGACGCCCCGGACGAGGCGTGGCACGTGCGCACCCTGCTCGCGGCGGGCTTCCGCGAGGCCCGTACGGTCTGGCGCTCCCCCTCGGACGCCCTGGTCCTCGGCCTCAAGTAGGACGCGCCCGGACATGCGCGGAGGGGCGGTACGGGATCCCCGTACCGCCCCTCCGCGTGCAAGCCGCGCACCGCGCGCCGGTTACAGCACCTTGGACAGGAACGCCTTCGTCCGGTCGTGCTGCGGGTTGCCCAGGACGTCGCGCGGGTTGCCCGCCTCGACGACCACACCGCCGTCCATGAACACCAGGCTGTCGCCGACCTCGCGGGCGAAGCCCATCTCGTGCGTGACCACGATCATGGTCATGCCCGATTCGGCCAGGTCCCGCATGACGTCGAGGACGTCGCCGACGAGCTCCGGGTCGAGCGCCGAGGTGGGCTCGTCGAAGAGCATCAGCTTCGGCTCCATGGCCAGCGCGCGGGCGATCGCCACGCGCTGCTGCTGACCGCCGGAGAGCTGCGAGGGGTAGTTCCCGCCCTTGTCGCCCAGGCCGACCCGGTCGAGCAGCTTGACGGCGCGCGCCCGCGCGACCGCCTTGCTCTCGCCCTTGACCATGACAGGGGCCTCCATGACGTTCTCTATGGCCGTCATGTGCGGGAACAGGTTGAACCGCTGGAAGACCATGCCGATGTCCCGGCGCTGGGCCGCGACCTCGCTGTCCTTCAGCTCGTAGAGCTTGTCGCCCTTCTGGCGGTACCCGACCAGCTGGCCGTCCACGTAGAGCCGGCCGGCGTTGACCTGCTCCAGGTGGTTGATGCACCGCAGGAAGGTGGACTTGCCGGAGCCGGACGGGCCGACCAGGCAGAACACCTCCCGCGGCGCGACCTCCAGGTCGATGCCCCGCAGGATGTGGGCGGCGCCGTAGGACTTGTGCACGGCCTCGGCTTTGACCATCGGCTGGGCGGTCACTTCGCCACCTCCGTACGGCGGAACATGTTCAGGTTGGAACGCAGCCGCTGGAACGGCGTCGGCGGCAGGCTGCGCAGCGAGCCGCGCGCGAAACGGCGCTCCAGGTAGTACTGGCCGACGCTGAACACGCTGGTCAGGGCGAGGTACCAGATCGACGCGACGATGAACATCTCCATCACCGCGAAGGAGGTGGCGGCGATGTCCTGCGCCGCCCGCAGCAGGTCGGCGTACTGCACGGCGACGACCAGCGACGAGGTCTTGAGCATGTTGATGAACTCGTTGCCCGTCGGCGGCACGATCACGCGCATCGCCTGCGGCAGCACGACCCGGCGCATGGTCTGCGTACGGGTCATGCCCAGCGCGTGCGAGGCCTCCGACTGACCCTCGTCGACCGACTGGATGCCGGCCCGGACGATCTCCGCCATGTACGCGCCCTCGTTGAGGCCGAGACCCAGCAGGGCGGCCAGGAAGGGGGTCATGACCTGGGTCATCTCGTCCTTGTAGAACCCCAGGTTCAGGACCGGGAAGATCAGGGCGAGGTTGAACCAGATGAGCAGCTGGACGTAGACCGGGGTGCCGCGGAAGAACCAGATGTAGAACCAGGAGATGGTGCTGGTCACCGGGTTCTTCGACAGCCGCATCACCGCGAAGGCGACGCCCAGGACCAGGCCGAGGAGCATGGCCGCGACGCTGATCAGGACCGTGTGCCACAGGCCGCTGAGGATGCTCGCGTCGAACAGCTTCTCGGGGACGGTCTGCCAGCGCACGTTCCCCTGGGAGAACGCGTAGATGATCGCGCCGAAGAGGACGAGGGCGATGACACCGCTGACCCAGCGTCCGTAATGCCGGACGGGGATGGCGCGGATCATCTCGGGAGGGACGGACCCGGCCGGCGGGGTGTCCGCCGGTCCGGGAACCTTTTCGAGCTTGTCAGTCACAGTGACTGCCCTTCAGTGCTGCGTGGGGGTCACTGACCTGCGTTGACCTGGGCCTTGGTGACGGCGCCGGAGGCCGCGTTCCACTTGTCCAGGGCGGCCTTGTAGCTGCCGTCCTTGATCGTCGCGTCGATGGCCGCGGACAGGGCGTCGCGCAGCTCGGTGTTCTTCTTGTCGATGGCGATGCCGAAGAGGCCGGCGTCACCGGGGTTGGCGACGGCCTCGAAGTCGTTGCCGCCGCCCGCGGTCTGCGCGATGTACGCGGCGACCGGGGAGTCGTTCAGGTCGGCGACGGCGCCGCCGGCCTTCACGCGGGTCTGCGCCTCGGCGTCGGTGTCGAAGGCCTCGATGGCGATCTTCGCCTTGCCGTCCTTCTCGCACTTGGCGCTCTGGTCCTTGGCGGACTGCTCGTACGTGGTGCCGCGCTGGACGGCGAGCTTCTTGCCGCACAGGTCGTCGAGGGTCTTGATGCCCTCGGGGTTGCCCTTCTTGACCAGGATGCCGGTCGAGGCGGTGAAGTAGTCGACGAAGTCGACGCCGTTACCGGTCTTCTGGCCCTTGTCGTCGAGGCCCTCCTGACGGGCCTTGGTGTCGCTCATGGAGGACATGACCACGTCGGTGCGGCCCGTGGGCAGGCCGCCCAGCAGGGTGGCGAAGGTGCCCGAGGTGAACTCGAACCGCACACCGAGCTGCTTGCCGAGGGCGGCGGCGATGTCGGGGTCGACACCGACGATCTTCTCGCCCTGCTTGAACTCCATCGGCGCGTAGGTGGCGTCCGTGCCCACCTTGATCACGCCGGCGTCCTGGATCTTCTTCGGGAGCTTGGAGAACAGCGGGGCGCTGCTCGTCTTGCCGCCCGTGTCCGAGCCCTTGTCCGTCTGGTCGCCACACCCGGTGAGGATCAGGGCGCCGGCGACCGCGATCGCGCCGACCGCGGCGATCCGGGACCGGGCGGCAGTCGTACGGCGGGTGGTGCTTGCGGTCATGAGCTGGTTCCTCCGACAGGGGTGGAAAGCATCCGTGGCGGTCCGGCACGCACCTTCGAGTGTCGCGACCTTGTGTGATGACGGCATCTTGCCATTCGGACTGACGCATTCAGGCAGCTCATCAGGTCAAAATCCCATAACGGGCGACCCCGGGAACCCCACATCGCTGCGGGCAAGGCCTGTTGCGGCGGGAGTATGCGCCGTCCGGGGGCGTCTTTACCGGAGTTTTTGCGGCCCGTCTCGGGTACTGGACACAGACTCTTGGACTTTTCGCCGAAACCGGGACAAGAGGCTTATGGTCGAGCGGGATTCGACTCGTCTGGGTGAGCGTTCTTCGGGTAGAACAGATCCTTACACCCCTCATCCGGGGCTCAGGGCGCGCGTGCGGCGCGCCCGCGCGTACGAACCTCCCCCTTCGCGGAGACGGGCCAACCGTCGATGCGGAGTACGGACGCGGTGCCCGCCCACCCCTTAACCAGGAGTGGTCACCCTCAACGATTCAAAGACTTAAGGGGTCAAGAAAGTGGCAGCGGAGATCGTCAATCCTCGCAGCGACAGCGTTACGGACAACAACCCGGATGCGGTGTTCGCGCTCCACCGGGGCGGAAAGATGGCCATCGTGGCCACCGTTCCCGTCCGGGACAAGGACGACCTGTCCCTCGCATACACGCCCGGCGTGGCCAAGGTGTGCACCGCCATCGCCGAGCAGCCCGACCTGGTGAACGAGTACACCTGGAAGTCCAACGTGGTCGCCGTCGTCACCGACGGCACGGCGGTGCTCGGACTCGGTGACATCGGTCCGGAAGCCTCCCTCCCCGTGATGGAGGGCAAGGCGATCCTCTTCAAGCAGTTCGGCGGTGTCGACGCGGTTCCGATCGCGCTCGCCACCAAGGACACGGACGAGATCATCGACACCATCGTCCGGCTCGCCCCGTCCTTCGGCGGGGTGAACCTGGAGGACATCTCGGCGCCCCGCTGCTTCGAGATCGAGCGCCGCCTCCAGGAGCGCGTGGACATCCCGGTCTTCCACGACGACCAGCACGGCACCGCCATCGTGACGCTGGCCGCCCTGCGCAACTCCGCCAAGCTGACCGGGCGCACCCTCGCGGACCTGCGCGCGGTGATCTCGGGCGCGGGCGCGGCGGGCATCGCCATCGCCAAGATCCTGGTCGACGCGGGCATCGGCGACGTCTGCGTCACCGACCGCAAGGGCGTCGTCTCCACCGACCGTTCCGACCTCACGGACGTCAAGGCGGAGATCGCGGGCCTCACCAACAAGACCGGCCGGACGGGCTCCCTGGAGTCCGCCCTCGTCGGCGCCGACGTCTTCATCGGCGTCTCCGGCGGTACGGTCCCCGAGGCCGCGGTGGCGACGATGGCGAAGGACTGCTTCGTCTTCGCCATGGCCAACCCGAACCCGGAGGTCCACCCCGACGTCGCGCACAAGTACGCGGCGGTCGTGGCCACGGGCCGCTCGGACTTCCCGAACCAGATCAACAACGTGCTGGCCTTCCCCGGCATCTTCGCGGGCGCCCTCAAGGTCCGGGCCTCCCGGATCACCGAGAACATGAAGATCGCCGCCGCCGACGCCATCGCCGGTGTCGTCGGTGACGAGCTGGCCGCGGAGTACGTGATCCCCTCGCCGTTCGACGAGCGCGTCGCGGAGGCCGTCACCGCGGCCGTCGCCGCCGCCGCCCGCGCGGACGGCGTGGCGCGCCTCGCCTGACCGCGGAGCGCATCGCGCAGGAAACGCAGTACGCCGAAGGCCCCGCCGGAACGATCCGGCGGGGCCTTCGGCGTACTGGGGGGACCTGCGGCGGGGTCTGGGACTACTCGTCGTCCTCGTCTTCGTCGTCGAGCCGGGCCAGCCAGGTGGCCAGCCGCTCGACCGGGACCTCGAAGTCCGGGTTGAGGTCCACGAAGGTGCGGAGCTGCTCGGCGAGCCACTCGAAGGTGACCTCCTCGGCGCCGCGCCGCTTCTCCAGCTCCTCGATGCCGCGATCGGTGAAGTACAAGACAGGCTCCGTGCGTGAGGGGGGCGTTTCCCGGCCAGGATAATCCGCACCGGCCGGACACCTCCCGCGGGGCGACGGCCGGGGATAACCTGGATGACCTCAACACGCTCGGCGGACGCGGTCGTCGGCCGCCGGCGGGTGCTGATTCACCGGGACCGGGGGCGGGGGATGGCGGACGGGCGCACGGACGGCTCCGCGCGCGCCTTCGAGCTTCTGGAACCCCTCGTCCAGGCCGCGACCGTACGCGTCCACGCCCCGCCGAACGGGTATGAGGACCCTGGGACCGGTGCCACCTGGGGGAGCGGTTTCTTCATCGCTCCGGGCTGGGTCCTGACGTGCGCGCACGTGGTGGGCGAAGGGGGCGGCGGGATGCGGCTGACGGGGCGGGAGGTCGGCATCACCTTTTCCTCCGGCGGGGCCGGCGCCACCGGAACCGTCGCCGGGCGCGTGGAATGCGTCCTGCCCGAGCGCCTGGAGCAGCGGCGCCCGGCCGGGCCGGGCTTCTGGGAGCTGCCGGACCTGGCGCTCGTCCGGGTCCTGGCCCCCGTCTCGCACGCCTGCGTGTGGCTCACCGACCGGGCCCGCCCCCGCTTCGACGAGGTCGCCTACTTCGGCTGCACCGAGGACCTCGGCGCCCCCGAGATCACCGGCCGCACCACCCGGCTGCGCGGCACCGCGGGCCACGGCGCCGCCGTCCGGCTCGGCGCCGAGGACGACATCGAGCACGGCATGTCGGGGGGCCCCGTCGTGGACCTGGCCCGCGGCGAGGTCGTCGGCGTGCTCAAGGCCCGCGCCCGCGGCGGCGGCGGGCTCGCCGTCTCCGTCGTCCAGTTACGCACCCTGCCGATGTCGGCGAAGAGCCGGATCGGGCTCTACCGCCGGGTCATGCAGGCCCACGACCTGCACCACTACGACCAGCACCTGAGCGACGTCGACAACCGCCGCACCTGGACCGACGCGCACGACGAACTCCCGCGCCCCGAGCCAGACCCCTTCGGCGGCCGTCGGCGACTGACCCCCGGCGAGCGGACCACCCTGTGCGGGCTGCTGGCAGAGCTGCCGCCGCCCGGCTCCTGCGAGGCCGTACGGCTGCTGGTCGAGGCGGCCCGCGGCGAGGAACCCGATCCCGGCCCGCTGGCGCCGCTCAGCTGGCGCGACGGGCTCGGCCTGCTCTACGACCCGCCCGGCGGGATCAGCGAGGCCGCCGCCATGCTCCGCTACGCCACCGACGTCAGCGTCGCCGAACACCGCGAGCCGCCCGCCCCCGGCGCCGACGAGGAGCTCTGGGACTGGGTGCGCGCCACCGCCGAGCGGCTGTGGCGGCCCCTGCGCCGGGAACTGGGCGAGCGGCACGAGCGGGGCCTGGCCGCGCGCGAGGCCGACCGGGAACGGCGCCGCCTGGCCGCCGCCGGTCAGGCCGTCCGGCCCGGGCCCGCCCGCGCCGCCGACGTCCTGCCGGCCGGGCCCTCGGTCCTGCTGGAGGTGTGGGCGCACTCCTGGGAGGCCGTCTACGACTGGCGGGTCTCCGTCCTCCTCGGCCCCGAGCACCTCACCCCGGTCGACGCGGGGGAGCGGGCCCTCCTCGGGGCACTGCCGGAGGTCCTGCGCGCCCCGCTCGCCGAGGCCTTCCGGCGCTGCGACACGCACGAGGGGGCCGCGCTGCTGGAGGCCGCCGTCGCCCCGGAACTCTTCACCCTGCCGGTCGACGCGTGGGTGGTGACGGGCACGGCCCCGCTGGGCACCCAGCGGCCCGTGGTCTTCCGCCACCCCCCGGACGACGGGCCGCCCGACGCGCAGGCCCGCCACCGCAGGGCCGACCGCTGGGCGCGGGTCCTGGCCGGGCCCCTGATCGACGAACGGGCCGACTGCGACCGGGGGCGGGGGCGCACGCCGACGTACGCCTGGTTCGACGCGCAGCCCGACAACACCGTCCCGGTGCACTGCCGGCCCGCGGACACCGAGCCCACGCTCGGCTCGCTGCACGCCGCCCACCGCGCCGGGTACGGGGTGGTGCTGTGCCGGCGGCCCCCGCCGGACCCGGCGCTGCCGTGCGCGCCCTTCCACCGCGCGCTGCGCGAGGAGTTCGCCGACGCGGGGCACGGCGGGGCGCTGGCGCTGCGGCTCCAGTCCCTGCGGGGGCGGGCGCACGGCCGGGACCCCGACGCGTACTGGGCCGCCGGGCTGGGACTGGTCTGGGACGACCCCGGCCGGCCGCTGCCCGACGACGAGCCGTTGCAGGGGGACCTGTGAGCGGGGCGGCCCCCGGGGCCGGGGCGGCCGCGCGGGCGGGCCGGGAGCCGGGGCCCGGGCCCGGGCCGGACGGCGGGAACACGCGAGCGGGGAGCGGGAGCGACCATGACTGACGAGTGGCTCATCTACCGGGGGGTCGGCGAGCCCCACGACGGGATCGACGCGCTGCCCGACCCGCCGCCCTGGCGGGACTTCGACGGCGGACCCGTCATCGAACCGGGCGAGGCCGCGGCCGCGGCCGACAGCGCGGCCACCCGGCGGCTCGGCGCCCACCGGCACGCCGCCGCGCTGCACCGGCCCGAACCGGAGGAACTCGAAGCGATCAACGCCGCGCTCTACCTGCGGCGCCCGCTGCTCGTCACCGGATATCCCGGAACCGGCAAGTCCACGCTCGCCCACGCCGTCGCCCACGAGCTGAAGCTCGGCCGCGTCCTGCGCTGGCCCGTGGTCTCGCGGACCGTGCTCCAGGAGGGCCTCTACCGCTACGACGCCATCGCCCGGCTGCAGGACGTGCAGATCGCCGCCGGGGGCGGGGCGGGCGGCGCGGCGCCGGGGATCGGCACGTACATCCGGCTCGGCCCGCTCGGGACCGCGCTGCTGCCCACCGACCGGCCGCGGGTCCTGCTCATCGACGAGCTCGACAAGAGCGACATCGACCTGCCCAACGACCTGCTGAACGTCTTGGAGGAGGGCGAGTTCGCGCTGCCCGAGCTGGAGCGGGTCGCCGACCGCGAACCCGAGGTGCGGGTCCTGACCGACGACGGCGCGAAGGTGAGCGTCCGGGACGGCCGGATCCGCTGCCGGGCCTTCCCCTTCATCATCCTGACCAGCAACGGCGAGCGGGACTTCCCCGCCGCCCTGCTGCGCCGCTGCATCCAGCTCAAGCTCGGCCAGCCCGGGGAGAAGCGGCTCGCCACCATGGTCAGGGCCCACCTGGGCGAGGAGGCGGCCGCACTCGGCGCCGACCTGATCCGGGAGTTCCTCAGCCGTTCGCAGAGCGAACTCGTCGCCGCCGACCAGCTCCTCAACGCCATCTACCTCACCCACTACGCGGCGCCCCCCACCCGGGAGGACCTCGCCGACCTGCTCATCCAGCGGCTCGACCGTTCGAGGTGAGGGGCCAGTGACCGCCGCCGCCCCCGGTCCGCCCGGTCCCCCCGGCCCGCCCGGTCCGGCGCGGCCCGGCATCCGCGAGCTGGCCGCCCTGCTGCGCGCCGCCGGACTCGACCCCTCCGCCGAGGAGGTGGCCGACGCGCTCTGGCTGGCCGGCCGGACCCGGGCGGCGACCCGGGCCGCGGCCCGCGCGCGGGACGGCGGGGCCGGGGCGGACGCGGTGGACGAGGACGGCGACCGCGCGGCCGAGCAGCCGGGCGGACCGGGCGCCGGGCCCGCGGGCACCGGCGCGGGGGAGCCCGCGCGGCGGCCGGACCCGGAGCCGCTGCCCGCGCCGCCGGCCGAGGAGGATCCCGTCGACCTGTACGTGCCCGGGCGCCCGGGGCCGAACGGCCCCGGCGGCCGGGGAACCGGACCGGAAGCGGAACCGGACCCGGCGGCCGGCAACGGCATCCCGGTCCGGGTGCCGACGGCGGCCGCGCTGCCCCGGATCCTGGACATCCAGCGGGCCCTGCGCGCCCTCCAGCGCCGTCGGCCGCCCGCTCCCCGCGCCCGTACCGTGCTGGACGAAACCGCCACCGCCGAGGCCAGCGCCCGGGCCCTCGGACTGATCATCCCCGTGATGCGGGCCGAGACCCGGCGCGAGAGCACGATGCAGCTCGTCCTGGACGCGTCCCCCTCGATGGCCGTCTGGCAGGACATGTTCGACGAACTCAGGGCGGTGTGCGAGCGGCTCGGAGCCTTCCGCGACGTCCAGGTGCACTCCCTGCACCGGCTGCCCGACGGCACCCCGGCGCTCGGAACCGGAGCACGACCGGAACCGGGAGCCCCGCTGCGGTCCGGTGACCTCCTGCGCGATCCGACCGGGCGCGGACTGACCATGGTGGTCTCCGACTGCGCCGGACCGCTGTGGCGCGAGGGCGAGGCGCAACGGCTGCTCCACCGGTGGGCGCTGTGCACCCCCTGCGTGGTCGTCCAGCCGCTGCCGCAGCGGCTGTGGGGGCGCAGCTGGCTCCCCACCGAGCGGGGCACGCTGGCGCGGGGCGACGGCCGTGCACCGGACCTGGAGTTCCGCGCCGACCGGCCGCCGCGGCCGGGGCGGCCGGTCGGGGGGATCGCCGTCCCGGTGCTGCCGCCCAGCGCCCCCGCGCTCGGGGCGTGGGCCCGGCTGGTGGCCGGGCTGGGCAGCGGCGCCGTACCGGCCGAGGTGGGGCGGGTCCTGGCCGATCATCCCGCCGCGCCCCCGCCGCCGCCACGGGCCGTGCGGCCGCCCCGCGAACTGGTCCGCCGCTTCCGCTCCTCCGCCTCGCCGCGCGCCGTGCAGCTCGCCGTGTACCTGTCGGCCACCCCGCTCGCGCTGCCGGTGATGCGGCTGGTGCAGCGCACGATGCTGCCCGACTCGGAGCCCTCCGACCTGGCGGAGGTGCTGCTCAGCGGGCTGCTGCGGCGGGGCGGTCCGGCGCCGGGGCAGTGGTACGAGTTCGTGCCGGGCGTGCAGGACGTGCTGCTCGGGCCGCTGGCGCGGGACGACGCCGCGCTGGTGCTCAAGCACTGCTCGGAGTACGTACTGGCCCACTTCGGGCGGGGCGTGCGCAACTTCCCCGCGCTCGCGGTCTCCCAGCTCACCGGGGTCCCGGCGGCCGGGACCCCGGGGGGCGCGGAGCCGGAGGCCGACGGGGCCGCCGGGGCCGGGGCCGGGACCGAGGCCGGGGAGGAGCCGGGGCGGATCCCGGGCCCGCGGCTGCCGCAGGCCTTCGCCCAGGTCTCCGCCAAGGTCGTACGGCGCTACCTGCCCGGACCGCCGGACGCGCCGCCCGGAGCCGGGGAACCGCCCCCCGGCGGCCCGGCCCCCGCGCCCGGGCGCGCCTGGGCGGTGCGCACCGCCCGGACCCGCCTCGCCGCCTTCGACCGCGACCGGGACGGCGGCCAGCGCCCCCTGTACGAGGCCGTCGCCGTGCTGCGGCGGGCCGTGACCGCGCCGCCGGGCCCCGCGGACCGGCCCGGCGAGGCCGAGTGCGAACTGGCCGGGGCGCTGCTGCGGCTCTGGGAGGTCCAGCGGGACCCCGAACTGCTCACGGAGGCCGAGCGGACGGCGCGCGCGGTGAGCGCGCTGCCCGGCATGGCCCCGGCCCGCGCGCTGCTCGGCCGGGCCCTGTACGAACGGGCCGTCACCGCCGCGCAGCTCTCCGGACCGCTCCCGGGACCGGAGGCGGCGGAGCTGCTGACGGCCGCCGAGCGGGAGTTCGCGGCCGTGCAGGCCGAGCCCGGAGCGCCGCGGGCGCTGCGCCTGGACTGCGCGGTCCGGCGGGCCCGGGCCCTGATGCGGCTGTGCGAACTGAACGACGACCCGGCCGCGCTGCGGGAGGCGCTCGCCGCGCTGGAGGTCTTCGACCACCCGGAGCGCACACCGGCCGGCCCGCCGGACGGCGCCCTCCCGCAGGCCCTGGGCCGGGTCCTGCTGGCCCTCGCCGAACGGGAGCCGGACCCGGCCGAGCGGACCGCCCTGGCCGAGCGCGCCGCCGCCTGCCTCGCGACGGCCCTCGCGTCCCTCCTGCGGGAACCGGACCCGCCGCCCGCGGACTCCGCCCCCGGGCCGGCGGATGCGAGCGCGTCCGGGTCGGAAGCCGGGGTCGAAGATCCGGGGGTTCCGGGACGTGCGGCTGCGGGCCCCGGGCCGTCCGCGCCGGGCGCCGCCGCCGAGCGGGGGTGGGTGCGGGTGGAGCTGGGGCGGGCGCTGCGGTACGTGCCCGCGCGGCTCGACGAGGCGCCCGGGGTGCTGGCCGCGGCGCTGGGGGACGCGGCCGGTGAGCCCGAGCTGCGGCTGGCGGCGCTGGTGTGCCTGGCCCGGGTGCACCGCGCCCGGTACGCCCGGGACGGCGGCTCCGGTGACCCGGCGGACCTCGACGCGGCGGCCGACGCGTACGCCCGGGCCCGCCGGCTGATCCCCCGGGACGGGGAGGCCTACGGGGAACTGCTGCCGGAGTGGGGCGACGTACTCCTGGAGCGGGCCCGTACCGCCGAGGGGCACGGCTTCGTCTCCGCGGCGGTCCGGGTGCTGCGGGACAGCCGGGCGGCCGTGCCGCAGAACGATCCGCGCGCCCCCCACCGGCTGCGGCGGCTCGCCGCGGGCCTGCGGCTGCGCCATTCCTACGAGGGCGACCTGGTCGACCTGCGCGAGGCCGAGTACCTGCTGGAGCTGGTCGTCCGGCATGGCCGCGGCCCACTGGAGCAGGCGCGGGCCTGGCGCGAGCACGGCGACGTGCAGCAGGAGATCCACGCCCACACGCGGGCCGCCGACCGCCTCGACCGTGCGGCCGACTCCTACCGGCGGGCCTGGCGGGCCGCGATGGAGGCGGACCACGGCGCGGAACGGGAGGACGCCGCCGTCCAGCTGGCCGCCCGCGTCCAGGAGTTGCGCGGCGAGGTGCTGGAGCGTCTCGCCCGGCCGCGCGCCGCGCTGGACGCCTACCGGGCAGCCCTGGAGCTGTGGCAGCGGCTGGAAGGGTCCGGACCGGGGAGCGGGCCGGACGGGCCGCTGGCCGGGTCCGGGCCGGACGGGGCCGGGGCCGCGGACCGGCGTGCGGCGGTGCGCGCGCGGGTGCGCGCGCTGGAGGCGTCCCTCTGACGCGCCCCGGGGCGCCCCTCCCGTGACTGTTTCCCCGTCCCGGGCGGTGGGAAAGGGGAGTGGACCCATCGCACACACGACGCAACAGGGGGAGCCGAAGCCCATGGTGACAAAGCATCAGGAAGTGGTCGTGCGCCGGTGTCCGGGACGGTTGCCGGACCTCTCCGGGCTCGATCTGGCCGCGCTGCGGCGCATCGACCATCCGGTGCTGGCCGATGTGGTCGAGGGCATGGTGGAGCGCGTCACGCACCCCGCGGAGATACTGAACGCCTTCGACTCCGGGGTCGACTGACCGCCGGCCGTCGGACCCCGCCGCCGGGGTCCGAACCGGCAGGAACCGCCCCTTGGTTGACCACTTTCCGCCGTTAGCCGTACACATCCACCGGGCAGGGATGGACCGTCCGCAGCGGGAGGAACAGTCGAATGAGGCAGACGACCACGCGCCACGCCGTGCTGCCCGCGCACCGCGTCCACGCGCCCTGGCCCTACACCCGGCTCGACGTCCCCGCGCTCCGCGCCGCGGGCCACCATCCCTACCCCGTGCGCCAGTTCGTCCTGAAGACCCGCAGCCGCTGCAACCTCGCCTGCACCTACTGCTACGTCTACGCGATGGCCGACCAGGGCTGGCGCACCCAGCCCGTGGTGATGGCCCCGGCCACCGCCGCCCGCGCCGCCGACCGGATCGCCGAACACGCCGCCGCCCACGCCCTGACCCGGGTCGACCTCGTCCTGCACGGCGGCGAGCCGCTGCTGGCGCCGCCCGCCGACCTCGCCGCGCCCGTCGACGCGGTACGGGCCGCCCTCACCCGCCGCTCCCCGCGCACCCGGGTCACCGCGACCGTGCAGACCAACGCCACCCTGCTGACCCGGGGCAGGCTGGAGGCGCTGGCCGCCGCCGGGATCCGGGTCGGCGTCAGCCTCGACGGGGGGCTCGCGGAGCACAACGCCCGGCGCGTGGACCACACCGGGCGCCCCGGCTTCGCCGCCGCCGCGCGCGGGCTGCGCCTGCTGGCCCGGTACCCGGAGAGCTACGCCGGGGTGCTGTGCGTGGTGGACGTGGCCCAGGACCCGGTGGAGACGTACGCCTCGCTGCTCGCCTTCGCGCCGCCCACCATCGGGCTGCTGCTGCCCCTGGCCAACTGGGCCGAGCCGCCGCCCGGTTCGGCCCCCGGCACCACCCCGTACGCCGACTGGCTAACCGCCGTCTTCGAACGCTGGTGGCACGACGGTGTGCGCCGGACCCGGATCCGGCTCTTCGAGGAGATCATCGCCCTGCTGCTCGGACTGCCCGCCGCCAACGAATCGCTGGGCCTGGCCCCGGTCACCACCGCCGTCATCGAGACCGACGGCAGCATCGAGCAGGCCGACTCCCTGAAATCCGCCTACGAGGGCGCGGCCGCCACCGGGATGACCCTGGAGCGCCACAGCTTCGACGAACTCCTCGAACACCCCGGGCTGGCCGCCCGCCAGCTCGGCCGGGCCGCCCTCCCCGCGGGCTGCCGCTCCTGCGAACTCGTCGAGGTGTGCGGCGGCGGCCACTACCCGCACCGCTACCGGCCCGGCCGGGGCTTCCGGCACCCCTCCGTGTACTGCGAGGACCTCCAAGTGCTCATCCGGCACATCGCGGCGGCCCTGCACCACGCCGCGACCACGGCCACCGCCGGGGCGGCCCCGCCGGCCGCCCCGGCCGCTGCGGGCCTTGCGGCCGCTCCCGCGGCTGCCGCCACCGCCACCGCCCCTCCGGCCCCGGTGGCCGCGGCCGGCGCCGCCCGCGCCCCCGGGCGGGCCGCCTCGTGACCCGCCCCGCCGCCCACCCCGCCCCCGGCACCGCGCGCGTGCCCGCCCAGGGCGCCGCGCCCGGCCCCGGCCCGCTCCCCGGCTTCTCCGTCACCTCGCCCCTGCTGCGCGCCCTCGCCTCCACCGAACCCGGCGCCGACGCCACCCGGCTGGTCCGCGACGTCCGCCGCTCCAAACGCCTGGTCCTGCTGCGGGGGGTGCTGGACGCCGCCCCCGGCGGAACCGAGGGGGAGACCGGCCAGCACTGGGCCCTGCTGGAAGAGGCCGAGCGCGCCGCCCCCGGCGCGGTGCGCGACGTACTGCACTACCCGGCCACCGGTGTCTGGGCCGAGGAGACCCTGCGGCGCCTGCACGCGCCCGACGGCCCCGCTCCCGACCTCGCGCACCTCGGCGCACTCGCCGCCGCCGCGGCCCTGCGCGCCGGAGTCGACTTCAAGCTCACCCTGCGCCCGCTGCACGGCCGCCTCGCCCTGCCCACCCTCGGCCTGCTGCGCCCCGCCCGCCCCGGGCCCGTCGCCCTCACCGAGCGGTCCTGGGACCCCGCGGACCCCGCCGTCCTGGCCCTGCACAGGCTCCCGGGCGGCCGGACCGCCCTGGACGACCTCGACCCGTACCGGGCGCTGGGCCACCCGGCGTCGGTACGCCCCGCCCGCCGGCTCACCCCCAAGGGCCACAAGCGCTGGGACATCCAGTGGACCGGCGCCCTCACCCTGCTGGAGCGCTACGACTCCACCCGCGCCGGCGAGGTCGGCGACCTCCTGCGGACCCTGGTCCCGCTGGCCGACGGCGCCCGCTCCACCGGCGCCACGCTGCCCGCCGCCGCCGGATCCGTCCTGGTCCGCGGCCAGACCCCGCCCGCCCTCGCCGCCACCCTGGTGCACGAGGTCCAGCACGGGAAGCTGACCGCCCTCGCCGACGTGCTGACCCTGCACACCGCCGACCGCACCCCCTGCTACTGGGCCCCCTGGCGCGCCGACCCCCGGCCGCTGGAGGGACTCCTGCACGGCGCGTACGCCCACCTGGCCCTGGCCGGCTACTGGCAGCGCGCCGCCCTGTACGGCGCCCGCGGCGCCTGGGCCCGGCACGCCCGCTGCCGGGCCCAGGTGGCCGCCGTGCTGCCCGTACTCCAAGCCGCGGAGCAACTGACGCTCGCCGGCCGGGAGTTCATTTCCGGCATGGCCGCAGCGGAGCGGGCGATGGACGACCTGCCGCCGCCCGGCGACCAGCACGCCACCGCCCGCCGGGCCGTCGAGCGCGAACGCCGGGACTGGTGCGGCGCGCACCCCGAACTCGCCGCATTCGCCGCGACCTGACACGGGCTGAGCACCCGTCACCTGCGGTACCTTTTCAACCCCGTCCACCGCCCGGATTCCAGGGAGACGGCCGCATGACCACCGGTAGTCGCCACGACCGCGACACAGCGGCGCAGCCACAGCGCTTCGTCATCAGCTTCGCGGGGTTCAACCGCCCCTGGGCCGTGTGGATCGCCCACAGGCTGGAGGAACACGGCCACCGCGTCGCCCTCCAGCGCTGGGACCCGCAGAACAGCCCCGGACTGGCCGAGGCCCTCGACGACCTCGCCCGCGGCGGCCGGGTCCTGATGGTCCTCAGCGAGCGGTACTTCTCCGCGGGCACCCACACCGACGAGGAGTGGAACGCGGCGCTGCGCACCGTCACCGACGCCCACCCCGACCGGTTCGCCGCCGTCTGCCTGACCGACGCGCCGCTGCCCAGCGCCGTCGCCGCGCTGGAGAAGACCGACCTGTGGGGCCTGGACGCCTACGAGGCCGAGTACCGGGTGCTGCGCAGGCTGGAACTGCCCACCGAGCGGATCGGCGCCGAGACCGGCCGCCGCGGCCCCCGCTTCCCCAACGACCCGCCCGAGATCTGGGGCCGCGTCCCGCGCCGCAACCCCCGCTTCACCGGCCGCAACGACGTCATCGGCAAGCTGCGCGCCGCCCTGACCGAGGCGCCGCCGGGCGCTGCGACCGTCACCCTGCTCGGTCTCTCCGGCGTCGGCAAGACCCAGGTCGCCACCGAGTACGCCTACCGCTTCGCCTCCGAGTACGACGTCGTGTGGTGGGTGCCCGCCGAGGACCGGCCCACCCTGCGCGAACGGCTCGCCGACCTCGCGCCCGCCCTCGGCCTGCCCCTCGGCGCGGGCAGTTACGGCGAGCAGATCCGGGCCGTCCTCGAATCGCTGCGCCGCGGGGCGCCGTTCGCCCGCTGGCTGATGATCTTCGACGGCTGCGACAACCCCGACGACCTGACCGACCTGCTGCCCGGCGGCGCGGGCGACGTCATCATCACCTCGCGCAACCGCGAATGGGGCAACCGGCACACGAGCCTGGTCGAAGTCCCGCTCTACGCCCGCCCCGAGTCCATCACCTTCATCCGCCGCCGGGCCCGGCGCCTCACCGGCGACGAGGCCGACCAGCTCGCCGAGGCCCTGGAGGACTACCCGCTCGCCCTCGACCAGACCGCGGGCTGGCTCGCCGACTCGCCGCTGAGCGTGGGCGACTACCTCGCGCTGCTGCGGCGCAGACTGGACTCCCGGGAAGCGGTCGCCGTCTCCGACGACTACCCGCTGCCCTTCCCGACCGCGCTCGCCATACTCCTGAACAACGTCCGGGAGAACTTCCCCGACGCCCTGGCCCTGCTGCGGCTGTTCGTGTTCTTCGCGCCCGGCCCGGTCCCGCTGCGGCTGCTCGGCGAGTTCCCCGCCGACGACGTGCCCGAACAGCTCGCCGGGCTGATCAACGACCAGGTCCGGTGGAACGCGGCCCTGAACAAGCTCGTGCAGTTCTCCGTCGTCCGCCTGGAGTACTCCGACCTGCCCGTCGAGGAGGGCGGCGGCGGGATGGAGACCGTCCAGCTGCACCGGATGGTCCACGGCATCGTCCGCGAGAACCTCTCCGAGGACGAGGCCGAACCGCTCGCCCGCGCCGTCCGCCAGGTGCTGGCCGCGGCCGACCCCGGGCGGCCCTCCGACTCGCGGCTCTGGCCGAGGTACGCCGAGCTGATCCCGCACCTCGAAACCGCCGGCGTGCTCTCCAGCACCAACCCGCGCATCCAGTCCTTCCTGCTGCGCTGCCTGCGCTACCTCATCCTGGCCGGGGAGTACCGCACCTGCCTGAGGCTGTGCGAACAGACCGACCAGGCCTGGCGGGCCATGCTCGGCGAGGACCACGACCGGGTGCGCGAGCTGAGCTACCAGTACGGCGGAGCGCTGCGCAACCTCGGCCTCTTCCGGCGCGCCGAGACCCTCACCAAGGCCGTCGCCGACCGGCTCGTCGCCGAACGCGGCGAGCGCGACCTGGAGACGCTGCGGGCCACCAGCGCCTACGGCGGGGTCCTGCTGTGCATCGCCAAGTTCGAACCGGCCCGCGACCTCTTCGAACACTGCCTGGCCACCTACCGCGAGCTGCTCGGCGAGGACGACTCCACCACGCTCAACGCGCAGAACAACCTCGCCGCCACCTACCGGCTGCTCGGCCGCTACCAGGAGGCGTACGAGCTCGACCTGGACACCCTGCGCCGCCGCGAGCGGGTGCTGCGCCCGCACCACATCTCCACCCTCTCCTCCGGCATCGCCTGCGCCATGGGCCTGCGGCTGATGGGCCGCTACCGGGAGGCCCAGACCCGCCAGGAGCAGGGCGTCAAGCTCAACAACCAGATCCTCGGCGTCAACCACCCGCAGACCCTGCGCGCCGAGCACAACCTCGGCCTGTGCCTGCGGCGTTCCGGGGACATCCCCGGGGCCGGGACCCGGCTGCGGACCGTGTGGGAACGCGCCACCCGGGTCTTTGGCGCGGACTACCCGTGGACGCTGATGGTCGCCTCCGACTACGCCACCTACCTGCGCGAGTACGGGGACATCGAGGAGGCCCGGCGGATCTCCGAGGCGGTGGTCCGCGGCTACCAGTCCCAGCTGGGGCTGGCCCACCCGTACAGCATCGGCACGGTCGGCAACCTCGGGCTGGTGCTGCGGGCGCAGGGGGAGCGGGAGGAGGCGCTGAGCCTGTGCGAACAGGCCCTCGTCGGGATGCGGAACGCGCTCGGGGAGCGGCACCCCTGGACGCTGGGCAGCGCCCTCAACGCGGCGGGCTGCCGCAACATCACCGGGCGGCTCGACGACGCCGTCCGGCTGAGCCGCGACACGCTGCGCGGGGCGGAGCAGGTGCTGGGGCCCGACCACCCCATGGCGCTCAGCGCGCAGATCGCGCTGGCGGCCGATCTGCGGGCGCTCCAGCAGACGGACGAGTCGCGCAAGACGGAGGACGACGCGCTGAAGGCGTTGACGCGGACGCTGGGCACGCAGCACGTCCACACGGTCTCGGCCCGCCAACGAGTCCGCCCGTACTGGGACTTCGAACCCCAACCGTAGCCCGCGGCCGGGACCTTTCAGCCTCGCCGGCGTTTGAGGCGCGGGGTCTGGGGCGGAGCCCGGGGCGGCCCGCCGGGGCCGTTGTCCCCTGCGG
>NZ_JBEXPB010000054.1:0-37728 GCF_040611795.1 Streptomyces sp. NPDC006529
GGGTCGGTCAGCAGGTCCGCCGCCGCCGGGGGGGGCGGCGCGGGCCGCGGGCGGGGGGCGCGGGGGCGGCGGCGGGGTGGCGGGGGGGGCGGGGGGCCGCCCCGGCGGGCCGCCCCGGGCTCCGCCCGGACCCGCGCCTCAAACGCCGGCGAGGCTGACATGTCTCCGGGACGGGGAAGGCCCGGCCCCGGGGTGGGGGCCGGGCCTTGCCGGTTTGTCAGGGCAGCGAGGCGACTAGGCCTCGAAGACCTCGTTCATCAGCAGCTGCTGCTCCGCCTGGTGCCGCTTCGCGGAACCCACGGCGGGAGACGACCCGTGCGGACGCGACACGCGCCGCAGCCGCTCGCCGGCCGGGACCTCGGCACCGACGGCCAGGTCCAGGTGGTCGATCAGGTTGAGCGCGATGAACGGCCACGCACCCTGGTTCGCCGGCTCCTCCTGCGCCCAAATGTACTTCGCCGCGTTCGGGAACTTGGCGATCTCGGCCTGGAGCTCCGCACCCGGCAGCGGGTACAGCCGCTCGATGCGGATGATCGCGGTGTCCGTGACGCCGCGCTTCTCCCGCTCGGCCTCCAGGTCGTAGTAGACCTTGCCCGCGCAGAAGACCACCTTGCGGACCGCGTTCGGGTCCACCGTGGAGTCGCCGATGACCGGACGGAAGCCGCCGGTGGTGAACTCCTCCGCCTTCGACGCCGCCGCCTTCAGACGCAGCATCGACTTCGGCGTGAAGACGATGAGCGGCTTGTGGTGCGGGTTGTGGACCTGCCAGCGCAGCAGGTGGAAGTAGTTCGACGGGAGCGTGGGCATGGCCACCGTCATGTTGTCCTGCGCGCACATCTGGAGGAAGCGCTCGGGACGCGCGGACGAGTGGTCCGGGCCCTGGCCCTCGTAGCCGTGCGGGAGCAGGAGCGTGACGCCACTGGTCTGGCCCCACTTCTGTTCCGCGGAGGAGATGAATTCGTCGACGACGGTCTGCGCGCCGTTGACGAAGTCACCGAACTGGGCCTCCCAGAGGACCAGCGCGTCCGGACGGGCCAGCGAGTAGCCGTACTCGAAGCCCATGGCCGCGTACTCGGAGAGCAGCGAGTCGTAGACGTTGTAGCGGGCCTGGTCGTCCGAGAGGTACAGGAGGGGGGTGTAGTCCTCGCCCGTCTCCCGGTCGATGAGGACCGCGTGGCGCTGGCCGAAGGTGCCGCGGCGCGAGTCCTGGCCGGACAGCCGGACGGGGGTGCCCTCCATCAGCAGCGAACCGAAGGCCAGGGTCTCGCCCATGCCCCAGTCGATGGTGCCCTCGTCGATCATCGCGGCGCGGCGCTGGAGCTGCGGCAGCAGACGGGGGTGGACGGTCACGCCCTCGGGGATGGTGACCTGCGACTCGGCGATCCGCTTGACGACGTCCTGCGAGATCGCCGTGTCGACGGTCACCGGGAAGTTGGCCTGCGGGGCCGGGGCCGGGGCGGCCAGCGCGGGCTGCGTGGCGGCCTCGCGGACCTCCGCGAAGACCTTCTCCAGCTGGCCCTGGAAGTCCTGGAGCGCCTGCTCGGCCTCTTCCAGGGTGATGTCGCCGCGACCGATGAGGGACTCGGTGTACAGCTTGCGCACCGAGCGCTTCTTGTCGATCAGGTCGTACATCAGCGGCTGCGTGAAGGCCGGGTTGTCGGACTCGTTGTGGCCGCGGCGGCGGTAGCAGATGAGGTCGATGACCACGTCCTTGTTGAACGCCTGGCGGAACTCGAAGGCCAGGCGGCCGATGCGGACCACGGCCTCCGGGTCGTCGCCGTTCACGTGGAAGATCGGCGCCTCGATCATGCGGGCCACGTCGGTCGCGTACATCGACGACCGCGAGGACTCCGGGGCGGCGGTGAAGCCGACCTGGTTGTTGATCACGACGTGGACGGTGCCGCCGGTGCGGTAGCCGCGCAGCTGCGACATGTTCAGCGTCTCGGCGACGACGCCCTGGCCCGCGAAGGCCGCGTCGCCGTGCAGGGCGACGGGCAGGACGGTGAAGTCCGTGCCGCCCTTGTTGATGATGTCCTGCTTGGCGCGGACGACGCCCTCCAGGACCGGGTCCACCGCCTCCAGGTGCGAGGGGTTGGCGACCAGCGAGACCTTGATCTGCTCGCCGTCCAGGCCGGTGAAGGTGCCGTTGGCGCCCAGGTGGTACTTGACGTCGCCGGAGCCGTGCATCGACTTCGGGTCGAGGTTGCCCTCGAACTCGCGGAAGATCTGCGCGTACGACTTGCCGACGATGTTGGCCAGCACGTTCAGGCGGCCGCGGTGGGCCATGCCGATCGCGACCTCTTCGAGGCGGGCCTCGGCGGCCGAGTCGATGACGGCGTCGAGCAGCGGGATGACCGACTCGCCGCCCTCCAGGGAGAAGCGCTTCTGGCCGACGTACTTCGTCTGCAGGAAGGTCTCGAACGCCTCCGCGGCGTTCAGCCGGCGCAGGATGCGCAGCTGCTCCTCGCGCTCCGGCTTGGTGTGCGGGCGCTCGATGCGGTCCTGGATCCAGCGGCGCTGCTTGGGGTCCTGGATGTGCATGAACTCGACGCCGGTGGTGCGGCAGTACGAGTCGCGCAGCACGCCGAGGATGTCGCGGAGCTTCATCATCGACTTGCCGGAGAAGCCGCCGACCGCGAACTCGCGCTCCAGGTCCCACAGGGTGAGGCCGTGCTCGGTGATGTCGAGGTCGGGGTGCTTGCGCTGCTTGTACTCCAGCGGATCCGTGTCGGCCATGACGTGGCCGCGGACCCGGTAGGAGTGGATCAGCTCGAAGACGCGGGCGGCCTTCGTGACGTCGTCGTCGTGCGAGGCGTCGATGTCCCGGAGCCAGCGGACCGGCTCGTACGGGATGCGCAGCGCCTCGAAGACGTCGTCGTAGAAGCCGTTCTCGCCGAGCAGCATGTTCGCGACGACGCGCAGGAACTCGCCGGAGGCCGCGCCCTGGATGACCCGGTGGTCGTAGGTCGAGGTCAGGGTCATGACCTTGGAGATGCCCAGCTTGTTCAGGGTGTCCTGCGAGGTGCCCTGGAACTCGGCGGGGTAGTCCATCGAGCCGACGCCCATGATGACCGACTGTCCGGGCATCAGGCGGGGCACGGAGTGGACGGTGCCCAGGCCGCCGGGGTTGGTCAGCGAGACGGTGACGCCGGTGAAGTCGCCCATCGTCAGCTTGCCGACGCGGGCGCGGCGGACGATGTCCTCGTAGGCCTGCCAGAACTCGAAGAAGTTGAGGGTCTCGGCCTTCTTGATGCCGGCGACGACGAGCTGGCGGTCGCCGTTCGGCTTCACGAGGTCGATCGCCAGGCCGAAGTTGATGTGCTCCGGCTTGACCAGGGTGGGCTTGCCGTCCTTCTCCGCGAAGGAGTAGTTCATCGACGGCATGGCCTTGATGGCCTGCACCATCGCGTACCCGATGAGGTGGGTGAAGGAGATCTTCCCGCCCCGGGCGCGCTTCAGGTGGTTGTTGATCACGATGCGGTTGTCGAACAGCAGCTTCACCGGGACGGCGCGGACGGACGTGGCCGTCGGCACCTCCAGGGAGGCGTTCATGTTCTTGACCACTGCCGCGGCGGGGCCGCGGAGCGTCACCAGCTCGGGGCCCGCGGGGGCCTCGGTGGCGGGCGCGGCCTTCGGAGCGGCGGCGGGAGCGGAGGGGGCGGCGGCCGGAGCCGAGGCCGGGGCCTGGGAGGTGACAGTCACAGCAGGGGCACCAGAGGGGGTGGCAGGAGCAGGGGCAGGAGCTGACACAGGCGTGGCGGCGGTCGGAGCGGCGGCCGTGGGCGCGGCGGGCGCCGCCCCCGTGGCGGCGTCGGCGGCCTGCGGGGCTGCGGCGGCGGGGGCGGCCTGTGCGGAGGCGCCGTCCGTCGTCGGGGTCTGCGTGGGCTCTTCCGCCTTCGCCGGGGCGCTCACGCCGCCCGGCTTGTAGTCGGCGAAGAAGTCCCACCAGGCCCGGTCGACCGAATTCGGGTCCTGGAGGTACTGCTGATAGATCTCGTCGACGAGCCACTCGTTCGCGCCGAAGCCTGAGGCAGGGGTCTTCCCGCTCTCTGCTGATTCGGTCGTGGTGCTCGAATTACTGGGGGACTGTGGCGACACGGCGGCAACCGCCCTCTTCCGCTTCACAAGGTATGGACAGCGGGAATAAAGGCTACGCCTCCCCGGCGGTCGGATGCAGACCGGGCGGGACATCCGTCGCGCAGGTCACACCGAACGGCGGGTTTCACCGCGTGGAATGGCGGGAAACAAGCGTGGTTCGGGTAGGGCTCACCGCGGTTGCGGCCCCCTGGCGTCGCACCCCTGACGGACCCCGGGCCGGTGTGGCCGAGATCATGTCCTTCCCACTCGAACCCTACGTCAACACGCCCCCTACGAGCTGCCCGGAAGGGTGACCCGGATCCGGCAGCCGCGAGGGGATTCGGCCACGCCGATGTGACCGCCGTGCAGTCCGACGGCCCAGCGGGCGATCGCGAGGCCCAGCCCGGTGCCGCCGTCACCGCCCCGCGCGCTGCCCCGGTTGAACCGTTCGAAGACCCGCAGCCGCTCCGACTCCGGAATGCCCGGGCCCTCGTCCATCACCTCCAGGGTCAGGCTCCCGGGCGCGTCGGCGCCCCGCGCCCGTACCGTCACCCGGCCGTGCGGCGGACTGTGCTTGACGGCGTTGTCGATGAGGTTCGCCACCACCTGGTGCAGCCGCTCCGCGTCCGCGTGGGCCGCCAGGTCGGGCGGGAAGACGTCCAGGTGCAGATGGACGTCGTTGCGGGTGTGGCCGCCGGATCCCGAGGTCAGGCCCGGGCGCCCGGCCGCCGCCAGGCCCGACTCCTTCAGGACGCCCGACAGGTACGGCCACACCTCGAAGCGGCGCGCCTTCAGCGGGACCACCCCGTTGTCCACCCGGGACAGGTCCAGCAGGGTCTCCACCAGCCGACCCAGCCGCTCGGTCTGCTTGAGCGCCGTCCGCATCGTCTCGGGGTCCGCGGCGGAGACCCCGTCCACCACGTTCTCCAGCACCGCGCGCAGCGCCGCGATCGGGGTCCGCAGCTCGTGGGAGACGTTCGCGACGAGTTCCTTGCGGTGGCGGTCCACCGCCTCCAGGTCGTCGGCCATCAGATTGATCGTCGCCGCGAGGTCGCCCAGCTCGTCGCGGCGGCCCGAGCCGCGCACCCGGCGGGTGAAGTCGCCGTGGGAGATCGCCTTGGCCACGGTCGTCATCTCGTCCAGCGGCGCCGTCAGGCTGTGCGCCACGAACTGGGTGATCAGCATCGAGGCGATCACCGAGAACACCGTGATGAAGCGCACCTCGGTCGCCGTGCGCATGGCCACCATCAGCAGGCCCGTGGTGATGAAGACCGAGACCACCACGAGGGTGCCCAGCTTGGTCTTGATCGAGAAGGGCGAGAACGGCCGCAGCCCCGGCCCCGGCAGCCGCCCGCTCACGGCTGCGCCGGGGTCTCCAGGGCGTACCCGACGCCGTGGACCGTACGGATCCGCTCGGCGCCGATCTTGCGGCGCAGGGCCTTGATGTGGCTGTCGACCGTCCGGGTCCCGGAGGCGTCGGCCCAGTCCCAGACCTCGGCCAGCAGCTGCTCGCGCGAGAGCACCGCGCGCGGGGTGCCCGCGAGGCAGACCAGCAGGTCGAACTCGGTGGGCGTCAGGTGGACGTCCTCCGACTGCACCCGGACGCGGCGCTGCGCGTGGTCGATCTCCAGGTCGCCCAGGCGCAGCGTGGAGCCGCGCGGGGCGTGGGCGGCGATCGCCGCCCGCTCCACGCGGCGCAGCAGGACGTGGGCCCGGGCGGCCAGCTCGCGCATGGAGAACGGCTTGGTCATGTAGTCGTCGGCGCCGACCCCGAGGCCGACCAGCAGGTCCGTCTCGTCGTCGCGCGCGGTGAGCATCAGGACCGGCACCGGCCGCTGGGCCTGGACGCGGCGGCAGACCTCCAGGCCGTCGAAGCCGGGGAGCATCACGTCGAGGACGAGCAGCTCCGGCAGCCAGGTCTCGGCGGCCGCGACGGCGGCGGGCCCGTCCGCGGCGGTCTGCACCTGGAACCCCTCGGCGCGCAGCCGGGCGGCGATCGCCTCGGCGATGGTGCGGTCGTCCTCGACGACCAGCACCCGCCGCTGCGCGCCGGGGGTCGCAGGCGAGGCCCCGGCCCCGTTGTGGGTGGTGTGTGTCTGATCCATGTCCCGCCCCGGTAGTCCGACGGGGGACCCGTGAAGATCCCGCGTGATGGGGTGCAGCGTAGAGGAGCCTCCGGGCCGCGGCTATGAGGGGTTCTGCCCGAGGTGGACGACGTCCGGGACACCTCGGGCAACGGGCACCTCTTCCGTCCGTACCGAACTGAATCCGGCATTCCGCAAAGCGTCCTCGAACGGGGCGGACGGTTGTGCGGACCACACGGCCAGTACGCCGCCCGGAGTGAGCCTGGCCCGGCAGGCGGCCAGCCCGGCGGGGGAGTACAGGCCGCGGTTGTCCTCGGTGACGGTCCAGTCGGGGCCGTTGTCGATGTCCAGGCAGAGGGCGTCGTACGGCCCGGTCGCCGGGTCGGCCAGGTGGGCGACCAGGTCCGCGCGGACGATCGCGACCCGCTCGTCCGCCAGGGCGGGGCCCGAGATCGTGTCGAGCGGCCCGGAGCGGTGCCAGTCGACGACCGCCTCCTCGCGCTCGACCACGCTGATCCGCCCCCAGTGGTCCCCGGCGGCCGCGTGGGCGAGGGAGAAGCCCACGCCGAGGCCGCCGATGAGCAGGGACGGGCGCGTCCGGTCGGCGGGCAGGGCGCGGCGCGCGGCGTCCACCAGCAGGCGCTCGGAGCGGCCGTCGGAGGTGTCCATGAGGAAGCAGCCGTTGGCGATGATCTCGTACGTTCCGCCGCGGCGGCGCAGGGCGACCTCGCCGTACGGGCCCTGGCGGCGGTCGACGGTGACGGGCGCGGCGGCGGGTGCGGCGGCGGGCGCGGCGGCGGCGCCGACCCCGGTGACGTGGGCTGACATGGGCGGATCCTCTCCGTGACCGGACGGTCACTCGACTCCACAACGAAGCCCCGCCGGTGGGGGTTCCACCGGCGGGGCTTCGTCGGGGCGAGAGAGCGCCGCGGCGCGGGGTCAGGGCGTCTCGAACGACGGCAACGCGTCCAGGACCTTCCTCAGGGCCGGCGGGACGGAGCCGTCGGTCGCGACCACCTGGTGGCCGTCATGGACGAAGGAGTAGGTGAAGCCGTCGAAGACCTTCCCCTGGCCGGTGGCCGCCGGGGGGAGGTGCGCGAAATCCGCCTGCTGCAGGGCGCCGCGCAGTGCGTCGAGTCCGGCCCCCGTCAGCCTCCCCGTGCGCAGCGGCCGGTCGGAGGCGTCGCGCAGGGTCCACGCCCCGTCCTCCCCGATGTCCAGCGTGCTGCGCCGTCCGGCGTACCCCCCGCTGCGGGTGACCAGGAGCAGCTGCTGCCGCGCGGCGGTCGGCGTGGCGGCCGGCGGAGCGCTCCCGGAGGGGGTGGTGCCCGGAGGGGAGGCGGAGGCGGGGGGCGGCGCGGAAGCGGAGGGGGCGGAGGACGGGGATCCGGCGCCGGGCCCGGGCGTGCCCGGACCGGCCGGCGTACAGCCGCCGAGCACCAGGACCAGCGCGCCCACGGCCACCGCGGCCGTCGTTCGGTACGTTCGCACACCCCACCTCCGCGAGGACTCGGGTCGCCCCCGAGTATGGAGGCCCCACGCCCGTACGGATACCCGGAGGCACCCCATCGGCCGCAACACCGCCCGGGCGTGGCGTGGGCTGCCCCCGCTGCTCGCGCTCGCCCTCGGCCTGTGGGGGCTGCCGCGCGGCGGCTCCATGTGGCGCGACGAGTCGGTCACCTACCAGGTGGCCCACCGGACCTCCGGGGACCTCGTCGGGCTGCTGGGGCAGGTCGACGCCGTGCACGGCCTGTACTACCTGCTGATGCACGGCGTCTTCGCCGTGTGGGACGGCGGGCTCTGGGCGCTGCGGCTGCCCTCCGTGCTGGCTACCGCCCTGGCCGCCGCCGGGGTGGCGGCGCTCGCCCACCGGCTGGGGGCGGGGGAGCGGGCGGCCCTGCTCGCCGGGTCGGCGTACGCCGTGCTGCCGCCCGTGCAGATGTACGCGCAGGAGGGGCGCTCGTACGCGCTGGTCACGGCCGCCGTGATCTGGGCGACGTACCTGCTGGTGAGCGAGTGCTGGGCGGCGTACGCCGTGGTGCTCGCGCTCGGCTGCTGGCTGCACGAGTTCGCCGTACTGGCCCTGCTCGCGCACGGCGTCGTCGCGTGGCGCTCGCGCGCCTGGCGGTGGTGCGTGGTGGCCGTGGGGGTGGCGCTGGCCCCGCTGGTGCTGCTCAGCGCGGGGCAGGCGCAGCAGCAGCTCGGCTGGCTCGGCCGCCCGAAGGCGGGCGACTGGGCGGCGTACGCCGTGATCGCGGGAGCGGCGCTGCTGCTCGCGCGGGGGATCCCCGACCGGGCCCTCGTCCGGGTCGCCGTGCCGCTGGCGCTGGCGCCGCCCGGAGTGCTGCTGGCCGTCTCGCTGGTGCACCCCCTGTACGTCGACCGGTACGTGCTCTACGCCCTCGCCGGGCTCGCCCTGCTCGTGGGGGCGCGGCTGGCGGCCGGCGGCTGGGTCGCGTGGGTGGTGGCGGGGGCGCTGCTGGTGCCGTTCGGCTTCTGGGCCGGGTGGCTGCGGACGCCCGAGAGCCGCAAGGACGACGTCCTCGCGGTCGCGGCGGCCGTGCGGGCCGAGGCGCGGCCGGGGGACGCGGTGCTGTTCCTGCCGGCGCGCCGGCGCGAGTGGCTGCTGTCCTCGCCCGGGCTCTACGCGGGCCTGCGCGACGTGGCCCTGGCCGCGCCTCCCGCCGCTTCGGGCACGCTCTGGGGCACCGAACTGCCCGACGCCGAGCTGCGCGCCCACCTGCTCGCCGCCCCCCGGGTACTTGCCGTCCTGGATCCGGCGGGCGAGCCGGTGGACCCCTACCCCCGGGAGGCGGTCAAACGGCAGGCCCTGGCCGCGCACTTCGACCTGTGCCGCGTGACCTCCCTGCACGGCGCCCGGCTGGCCGTCTTCGCCGCGCCCGGGACCTGCCCGTAGTCCCGCCGCCCCGCTCGGCCCCCGGCTCCGGGGGTCCGGCAGGATGGGGGCCCAAGCGCCCGGGAGGCAGCAGTGACGGTTCGGCACACAGACCTCCGGCCGCTGGTCGGGGTGCAATGGCTCGCGGAGCGGCTCGGCTCCGGGGCGGACGGGGTCGTCGTGGCCGACGCCTCCGTGGGGCCGCACCGGGGAGCGCCCCGGCGGATCCCGGGGGCCCGCGCCTTCGACCTCGACGGGGCGTTCTGCGACCACACCGCGCCCGCGCCGCACACCATGCCCTCGCCCGGGGCCTTCGCCGCGGCCGTCCGCGCCCTCGGGATCGACGACACCAGCACCGTCGTCGTCTATGACGGGGCGGGCATCCACTCCAGCGCCCGCGCCTGGTGGATGCTGCGGGCCATGGGCTTCGACCGGGCCGCCGTGCTCGACGGCGGGCTGCCCGCGTGGGAGGCGGCCGGGCTGCCCGTCGAGGACGCGCCGGCCGGCTACGACGGCCCGCCCGGCACCTTCACCGCCCGCCCCCGCCCCGGGCTGATCGTGGACAGCGCCGCAGTCGGCGCGGCCCTCGCCGACCCGGCGCGCGCCGTCGTCCTCGACGCGCGGACCCGCGCACGCTTCGCGGGCACCGCCCCCGAACCCCGCCCCGGCCTGCGCGGCGGCCACATGCCCGGCGCGCTCAGCCTCCCCTTCGGCGAACTCCAGCGCGGCGGCGCGATGCTCCCCGAGGCCGAACTGCGCGCCGTGCTGCGCGAACTGGCCGGGGACCGGCAGCTGTACGTCAGCTGCGGTTCGGGCGTCACCGCCTGCGTGCTCGCGCTGGGGGCCGTCCTGGCCGGCTACCCGGACCCGGCCGTGTACGACGGCTCGTGGAGCGAGTGGGGCAGGCCGGGCGAGCTCCCCGTGGCCACCGGCGACTGACCGCGAGGGGGGCCGGGGGTAGGGCTGGCACCACCCCCGGCAGGGGTAGCAGCGCCATCGACCGGGCGCGGCCGCGCCGCGAGACTCGGCGCATGACTTCACGCCGCGCCCCCGCCCCGCCGGTCACGGCCCTCGCCGCGCTCGCCGCCGCGCTGCTCCTCTCCGCCTGCACCCCCGACCTCCTCGGCGGCGGGGACCAGAAGACGACGCGGACCGCGACCGCCGATGCCACGGTCACCGAGGCCGTCACCTCTGTCGAGATCAGGAACTCCCGCCGGGGCTCGATCGAGGTGGTTCCCGGCACCGGCCCCGGCGTCTCGGTGCACCGCACCGTCCACTACGGCGGCGACACCCTGCCGCGCCCCGGCCAGCGGATCTCCGGCGGCGCCCTGACCTTCACCGACGACTGCGGCGACGGCACGTCCTGCTACGTCGACTACCGGCTGGAGGTCCCCGCCGCCGCCCGGGTCAAGCTGGGCAGCAGCAGCGGCTCCATCACGGTGACGGGCGTGGCGGAGGCCGAGCTGGCCGCCAGTTCCGGGTCCGTACGGGCCGAGCGGATCTCCGGGGCGCTGCGGGTCTCCACCTCCTCGGGGGAGATCACGGGCGTGGCCCTGGGCGGCCCGAGCGCCGCGGTCCACTCCAGCTCGGGCGACGCCCGCCTCGACTTCACTGGGGCGCCCGCCTCCGTGACGGCCGAGGCGAGCTCGGGGGACGTCACCCTGCGGGTCCCCGGCGGCCCCTACCGGGTCGACCTGACCACCAGCTCCGGCAACCGCGACGTCGCGGTCCCCACGGACCCGGCCGCCGCCGCGCGCCTGACCGTGCGGACCAGCTCGGGGGACGTACGGATCACGGCGTCCTGACCCCGGCGCGGGCACCTCGGCAGCACCCGTCGCATCGCTCTCCGGCGCGTTCGCCCCGGGCGAACGGGGGTTGGGGAACATTGGGCGGCGCACAAGCATTGAGTCGGCATAGCTCAACTTCGCTGCCGGAGGGAAAATCATGGCTTCGTCGTCCGAATCGCTCACCCTGCCCGTGCTGCCGCTAGACGGCGAGGTCGTCCTGCCCGGGATGGTCGTCCCGCTGGACCTGTCCGACGCGGAGGTGCGGGCCGCGGTGGAGGCCGCGCAGGCCGCCGCGGGGACGGGGAAGCCGCGGGTGCTGCTCGTGCCGCGGGTCGACGGCACCTACGCCGCCACCGGCGTCCTGGGCACGGTCGAACAGGTCGGGCGGCTGTCCGACGGTGATCCCGGGGCCCTGATCCGCGGCCGCGGGCGGGTCCGGATCGGGGCCGGGACCACCGGGCCCGGGGCGGCGCTCTGGGTCGAGGGCGAGACCGTGGACGAGCAGGTCCCCGAGCCGCTGCCCGGCGTCGCCGCCGAGCTGGTCAAGGAGTACAAGGCCCTCGCCACCAGCTGGCTCAAGAAGCGCGGCGCCTGGCAGGTCGTGGACCGGGTGCAGCAGATCGAGGGCGTCTCGGCCCTCGCCGACAACTCCGGCTACTCGCCGTTCCTGACCCTGGAGCAGAAGCTCCAGCTGCTGGAGACGACCGAACCCGTCGCCCGCCTGCGGCTCGCCGTGAAGATGCTCAGCGACCACCTCGCCGAGCAGGACGTGGCCGAGTCCATCGCCAAGGACGTGCAGGACGGCGTCGACAAGCAGCAGCGCGAGTTCCTGCTGCGCCGCCAACTGGACGCCGTGCGCAAGGAACTGCGCGAGCTGAACGGTGAGAAGGAGGGCGAGGAGTCCGACGACTACCGCGCCCGCGTCGAGGCCGCCGACCTGCCCGAGAAGGTCCGCGAGGCCGCGCTCAAGGAGGTCGAGAAGCTGGAGCGCGCCAGCGACCAGTCGCCGGAGGGGTCCTGGATCCGCACCTGGCTGGACACCGTGCTGGAACTGCCCTGGAACGAGCGGACCGAGGACGCGTACGACATCCGGGGCGCCCGCGAGGTCCTGGACGCCGAACACGCCGGGCTGAGCGACGTGAAGGACCGCATCACCGAGTACCTGGCCGTCCGCAAGCGCCGCTCCGAGCGCGGGCTCGGCGTCATCGGCGGCCGCCGCGGCGGAGCCGTGCTGGCCCTCGTCGGGCCGCCCGGCGTCGGCAAGACCTCGCTCGGCGAGTCCGTGGCGCACGCCATGGGCCGCACCTTCGTCCGGGTCGCGCTGGGCGGCGTACGGGACGAGGCCGAGATCCGCGGCCACCGGCGGACGTACGTCGGCGCGCTGCCCGGCCGCATCGTCCGCGCGATCAAGGAGGCCGGGTCCATGAACCCGGTCGTGCTCCTCGACGAGATCGACAAGGTCGGCTCCGACTACCGGGGCGACCCGGCCGCCGCGCTCCTGGAGGTCCTGGACCCGGCGCAGAACCACACCTTCCGGGACCACTACCTGGAGGTCGAACTCGACCTCAGTGACGTGGTCTTCCTCGCCACCGCCAACGTGCTGGAGTCGGTCCCCGAGGCGCTCGCCGACCGGATGGAGATCGTCCGGCTCGACGGCTACACCGAGGACGAGAAGGTCGTCATCGCCCGGGACCACCTGCTGCCCCGCCAGCTGGAGCGGGCCGGGCTGGCGGCCGAGGAGGTCACCCTCGGCGAGGACGCGCTGCGCAAGCTGGCGGGCGAGTACACCCGCGAGGCGGGCGTGCGCACCCTGGAGCGGTCGCTGGCGCGACTGCTGCGCAAGGTGGCCTCCCAGCACGAGCTGGGGCAGCGGGAACTGCCGCTGCGGATCGGCGCCGAAGACCTGCGGGGCCTGATCGGGCGCCCGCACCACGTGCCCGAGGCGGGCCAGGACCCGGCCGAGCGGCGCACCGCCGTCCCCGGCGTGGCCACCGGCCTCGCCGTGACCGGCGCGGGCGGCGACGTCCTCTTCGTGGAGGCCTCGCTGGCCGACCCGGAGACCGGGGCCGCCGGGCTCACCCTGACCGGCCAGCTCGGAGACGTCATGAAGGAGTCGGCGCAGATCGCGCTCAGCTTCCTGCGCTCGCACGGCGCGGAGCTGGAGCTCCCGGTCGCCGACCTCAAGGACCGGGGTGTGCACATCCACTTCCCGGCGGGCGCGGTCCCCAAGGACGGCCCGAGCGCGGGCATCACCATGACCACTGCGCTGGCCTCGCTGCTCTCCGGCCGCCAGGTGCGCACGGACGTGGCCATGACCGGCGAGGTGTCGCTGACCGGGCGGGTGCTGCCGATCGGCGGGGTCAAGCAGAAGCTGCTGGCCGCGCACCGGGCCGGGATCACCACGGTGATCATCCCGAAGCGGAACGAGGCGGACCTGGACGACGTACCGGCCGAGGTGCTGGAGCGGCTGGAGGTGCACCCGGTGACGGACGTGCGCCAGGTGCTGGAGCTGGCCCTCTCGGCCGCCGTGGAACCGGTGGTCGCGGCCGCCTGATCCGCACGCACCGCGGCCACCCGAACGGCCCGTGACCCCGCTGCGGCGGGGCCCCGGGCCGCCCTGCGGTCCGCTCCTCGATACTGGTCCTCCACACCATCGATGGGAGCGGTCCGTGCACGGGAGTGAAGACCAGGAGTTCCTCGCCCTGGAGCGGGAGCTGTCCGTCTTCCTCCGGAGGGCCCGCGCCTCCTCCGGCGAGATGGCCCGCGCACTGCACCCCGAGCTGGAGCCGGCGGCGTACGGCCTGCTCGTCCGCCTCGAAGCGGCCGGCCGCCAGCGCGCCACCGAGCTTGCCGCCTACTTCGGCGTCGGCAAGGCGACCATGAGCCGCCAGCTGCGTGCCCTGGAGAACCTGGGGCTGGTCGCCCGCGAACCGGACCCGGCCGACGGCCGGGCCTTCCTGGTGGGCCTGACCGAAGAGGGCCGCGAACGCTTCCTGCGGGTGCGCTACGCCCGCCGCGAGCAGTACATGCGCAAGCTCGCGGACTGGGACCGCGGCGAGGTCGCGGAACTGGCCCGGCTGCTCAACCAGCTGAACCAGGGCGCCGAATAGGGCCCGGCGCCCCCACCGGCGCGGTGGCTTCGGCCGCCGCCCCCCTCAGAGCTCCGCGTACGCCGCCGACGCGTCGTCGTGGCGCTTCGAGCGGACCCGGCCGTCGCCCGCGCGGGCCGCGGCCCGTTCCAGCGCGCGGACCCGGTCGATCAGCGCTCCCGCGCCCTCCTCGCGCAGCACGGCCATGCAGGCGGCCCAGTCGCCCGCCCCGAAGGTGTCCGTCCAGCGGCTCGCGCCGTCCGTCAGCGCGGCCAGCGCCGCCACCCGGGCCCGCGGGGTGCGGCCGGTGACCGCCCGGGCGGCCACCGCGGGATCGGCGGCCGCCGTGTAGAAGGCACCCTGCGCGCCGGAGTTGCGCAGCGCGTCGGTGTCGGCCACTGAGCGCAGGACCTCCGCGGGCACCCGGTCGAGCCGGTCGTCCAGCACCGCCGTCACCCCTCCGTCCGGGGCGCGCAGCAGGAGGACGGAGTCGGACAGCACGAGGTGCTCCACGTACTCCGCGTCCCAGCGGACCACGACCACCGTCGCCTGCGGGGTGCGCACGTGAGAAAGGTCACAGGTTTCGCGGTGCGCGTCGGCGGTCACGCGGATCGCTTCGGCGAGGATGCCGTCGAGCGGCATGTCCCGCCGCGATCCGGACAGTTCGGTCAGCCGCCCGCCCAGGCGGGCCGCGAACCACGGCACGCCGTGCGCGCAGCCGACGTCCCCGCCCGGCGGCGTGACCCCGTCCAGCGCGACCAGCACACCGCCGCCGCCCGGCGCCGGGACCGAGGCCGACAGCCAGTCCTCGTTGGGGCGTTCCGGGTCGCCGGGGGCGGAGGAGAGGTCGATGCGCATGGGAACAGTCTGCCCGGGATGTCCGGTCCGCCAGGCGGCGGCCGGGACGCGGGCCGGTGAACGGGCGGGGGCGGGGCGGGTGCGCACCGGCGCGGCCCCGCGCCGCGCGCCCCGCTGTCACGGACCCGCCCGAACGGGCGCAAACCGGTGGAATCGAAGGGTCCGGGCGGCTGTGGGCGGGCATCCTGTCAAGCGCCCATGGATCTTTCAACCGCCTGTCCATGCCCCGGGCCTGACGGGGGACCGCCGGAGTTGTTCGTCAACTCATCCGTGTTGTTCACTCGTTCAAGTGGCCGGGTGAGCGATGTGCGGCTCTCTCCCCAGCACACTGCGAAGGTCTGAGCGGTACGAGGGGGCAGGGGGCGTTTACTTGTTGACCGGCCGGTACCTCGGCCACACGAGTAGACGAGCACGAGCACACGTACAGGATTGCGAGCACCGGTGCAGAAGAAGCCGTCTCGGAAGAACGGCACCGCCGCCACCCCTGCCGACGGCCACGCCACGGCGGGCCGCGCGGGACGCACCGTACGGGTGCGCCGCAGGCTGGTCATCGGCGTTGCCGTCACCGGGCTCACCGTCCTCGCGGCCGGCGCCCCCGCGGTGGTCACCGCCGCCTCCGAGCTGAACGACTCCCAGCAGCTGGTCACCCTCGCCGACCGGACGCAGCAGGCCCTCACCCTCACTCATCTGCTCGCCGACGAGCGCGACGCCGTCACCGAGTACGTCGCCAAGGGCCGCCCCGCCGCGGGGAAGTCCGTGGTCGACGACCGCGCCGCCGGCACCGACCGGCAGCTGGCGGAACTGCGCCCCGAGGCCGACGAGCCGCTCGCCCGGGCGTTGGGCCGCGTACGGGCCGTACGCTCCGAGGCCGTCGGCGGCAAGGGCGGCGCCCTCGCGGCCCAGCAGGCCTACTCCGCCCTCCTCGGCGAACTGACCGCTCCCGGCGACCGGCTGATCGAGCTGACCCCGCCGCGCGCCACCGGCGCCCTCGCGACGACCCGCCCGCTGGCGCCCCTCGGGCAGGCCGTGGACCAGGCCTCGGCCACCCGCGGACTGCTGCTCGCCGCGCTGGCCGTCCCCCGCGGCGAGCAGTCCCAGAACACCGCCGCGTCCGACGAACTCGCCACCGCCGCCCAGCGCTCGCGCGTACGGGAACTGGCCGCCCTCGACGACTTCGCCCGCGCCGCGCGGCCCGACGTGCGCCAGACCCTCGCCGTGACCGTCACCGGCCCCGAGGTGAAGAGCGCCGACGACTACCTCAAGCGGCTGACCGACCGGCCCGCCCTCACCGCCGCCGACCGCAAGCTCGACGGCGAGAGCGTGGGCGCCGCGCTGTCCGCGCGCATAGACAGGATGCGGTCCGTCGAATCGAACCTCGCGGTCGACCGCTCCAGCGCGCTGGCCGCGCTGCGCGACGACGACGTGACGGCCCTCGAACGGACGATCGCGGTCCTCGGCGCCCTGTTCCTCTTCGCCGTCGTCTTCGCGACCGCCGTCGCGCGCTCCCTCACCCGGCCCCTGTCCGTCCTGCGGCGCGGCGCCGCCCGGCTGGCGACGCCCGAGGGGTCGGTGGAACCGGTCCGCTTCACCGGGCGCAACGACGAGTTCGCCGAGGTGGTCCGCCACCTCAACGCGGTGCGCGACCAGACCGTGTCCCTGCACACCCGGATCGCGGGCCTCGACGCCGACCGCCGCCGCCTCGTCGGCCGCAACGAGGCACTGAGCAGCGGCCGCGGCGCCCTGGAGGAGGAGCTCGCGCGCCTGCGGGCCGGACTGGAGGAGCACCGGCGCATCATGTCGACCACCTCCGTCTCGCTCTCCCTGCGCACCCTCGGCCTGGTCGAGCGGCAGCTCACCGTCATCGAGGAGCTGGAGTCCAAGGAACAGGACCCCGACCAGCTCGCCACCCTCTTCAAGCTGGACCACCTGGCGACGGTGATGCGCCGCCACAACGAGAACCTGCTGGTCCTCGCGGGTCAGGACCACGGCCCGGGGCACGCCACGCCGGTCCCGCTGGTGGACGTCATGCGGGCCGCGGTGAGCGAGATCGAGCGCTACGAGCGGGTCGACCTGGCCGCGCTGCCGGGCGCCACGCAGGTGGCGGGACACGCCGCCGACGACATCTCGCACGTTCTGGCGGAACTCCTGGAGAACGCCACGACCTTCTCGCCGCCGGAGGCCAAGGTCAAGGTCTCCGGGTGGCTGCTGGACTCCGGCGACGCCGTGCTGTCCGTCATCGACGAGGGCATCGGCGTCAGCGGGGACCGGCTGGCCGCGCTCAACGCCCGGCTGGCCGAGCCGGAGGCGTACGACGAGGAGCCCGAGGCCGAGCACGGCCTGGGCCTGGGGCTGTACGTGGCGGGACGGCTGGCCGCGCGCCACGGGGTCACGGCCGAACTCCGCGCCGCCCGCGGCGGCGGTACCGAGGCCCTCGTGGTCATCCCGGTCACCCTGCTCCCGGTCGCCGCACCGGGCACCCCGGTCCACCACCTGACGGCCCCCGGCGCCGCCCCCTTCCCGGACCTCCCCGGCGTGGTGGCCGAGGCCAACGGCAACGTCCTCTCGCCCCGCCTGCGCGGCGAGGACACCCCGGCCCCGGCCCCCGCGCCGGAGGCCGCCCCGGCTCCGGCCCCGGCCCCCGCGTCCGAGGAGGCGCCGGCGGAGGCTCCGACTCCGGTCGCTGTGACCGACGCGGCTCCGGAGGCGGACCCGGCCGAGGAGCCGACCGCCGATGCGGGGCCGGAGGGGCCCGCGGACGCGGACGAGGCGGGCGAGCGGGAGTGGATCCCGGTCGTGCCGCTGAGCGAGAAGGCCCCGGAGCCGGCCCCCGACGCCGTACCGGCGGACCGGGTGTTCACGGTCCCCGCACCCGCGCCGCCCACGGAGCCGTCGGCCCCGGACGCCCCGGAGGCCCTGGAGGCTCTGGCGTCCCCGGAGGCCCCGGCCCCCGCGGAGGCCCCGGTGCACGCCGAAGCCCCGGCGGATCCGGAGCCCCCGGCGACCCCCGACGTACCCGAGTCCGAGCGGACGCTGGAGGTCCGGCTGCCGGCGCCGCCGACGGTGCCGCCCGTGGTGGAGCAGGGGCAGGAGCCCGCCGAGGAGCTGCCGGCCCGCGTGGTGCCCGCCGCCGACCCCGCGGACCTGCTGCCGTCCCCGGACCAGGTCTTCACCGTCCCCGCCGCGGGCGAGCGGAACGGCGGCCTGCCCGTACGCAAGGGCCCCGGCGCCGGGCTGCCGAAGCGGGAGCGGCGCACCGCCCCCGCGGGCGACGCCCACGCCCAGGCCCCCGACGGCCCCGGCGACTGGGTCCCGCGCCAGGGAAGCCATCCCGACGAGGCCGTCACCGACAAGGGCCTCCCCAAGCGCACCCCGCGCGCCGTCGCGGCCCCCGGCCCGCAGGCCGTGGCCGCCCCCGCGACCGGGGCGGAGCCCAAGCGGGTGGACGCGGAGGAACTCCGCCGCCGCCTCGGCGGTTTCTACCAGGGGGCCAGGGACGGGCGGCGCGTCGTCGAGGCCGAACTCGCCGACGCCGAGGGCCAGACCGATCCGGGGGACACCGCACAGGAGGCACGCACATGACCGCGCCCAGTACGTACGGACTGAGCACCCAGGCCCGCAATCTGCAGTGGCTGCTGACCGACCTGGTCGAGGAGGTGCCCGGCATCGTGTCGGTCGCCGTCGTCTCCTCCGACGGCCTGCTGCTGCTGTCCTCCGAGCCGGGCCAGGCCCCGGAAGTGCGCGACGTGGGCGGCGGCCCGCAGCCCGAGGGCCGCCTGCGCGGCCCCCGCGGCGCCTCGGCCGACCTCGCCACCATCGTCTCCGGCCTCGGCAGCCTCACCACCGGCGCCGCCCAGCTCATGGACGGCGGGGGCGTCAAGCAGACCATGGTGGCGATGGAGCGCGGCTGCGTCTTCGTCACCGCCATCAGCGACGGCTCCCTGCTCGGCGTGCACGCCACGCCGGACTGCGACATGAGCGTCGTCGCCTACCACATGGCGCTCTTCGTCGGCCGCGCCGGCCACGTCCTGACCCCCGAAGTCCGCAGCGAGCTGCGCCAGTCGATGGAGAACACCCCGTGAGGAGTCCGGCTTCCGACCGGCTGCCGATACGCGGCGCCGACCGGCGCCCCGCCCGCGTCCGCCCGTACTCGCTCACGGGCGGACGGACCCGCTTCGCGCACGTCCTGCCCGTCGAGAGCTTCGTCGCCACCCTCGACCCCGGGGTCAGGGCCCCGGCGGCCCGGCCCGACCGGACGCCCGAGATGCGGGCGATCGTCGAGCTGTGCCGCCGCATGCGCACGGTCGCCGAGATCGCCGCGCTGCTGAAGCTGCCGCTCGGCGTCGTCCGCGTGCTCGTCAGCGACCTCGCCGACCAGGGAAGGATCCGCGTCTACGGGACCGGGCACGGCACCGGCCGCCCCGAACGCGCGCTGCTGGAAAGGGTGCTCAGTGGGCTCAGCCGTCTTTGACCCGACCGCGCCCGCGGACCTCGCGGACGACCCCGTCCAGCCGTGGCAGTACGACCGCTCGCGCGCCCCCGTCGCCGTCAAGGTGCTGGTGGCGGGCGGCTTCGGCGTGGGCAAGACCACCTTCGTCGGCTCGGTCTCGGAGATCACCCCGCTGCGTACCGAGGCGGTGATGACCGAGGCGAGCGCGCCGACGGACGACCTGACCGGCACGCCGGACAAGCACACGACCACCGTGGCCATGGACTTCGGCCGGGTCACGCTGGACGACGACCTGGTCCTGTACGTCTACGGAACGCCCGGCCAGAAGCGCTTCTGGTTCATGTGGGACGACCTCGTGCGCGGCGCCATCGGCGGCATCGTGCTCGCCGACACCCGCCGGCTGCGCGACTGCTTCCCGGCCCTCGACTACTTCGAGAGCTGCGGTCTGCCGTACGCCGTGGCCGTCAACCACTTCGAGGGCTCCGCCTCCTACGAGCCCGAGGACGTGCGGGAGGCGCTGACCATCTCCGACGCCGTCCCCGTCGTGATCATGGACGCGCGCGACCGCGCCACGGTCGTCGAGTCCCTGATGACGCTCGTGGGCCACGCCCTGGACGCCACCCCCGCATAGCCCGTACCGCAGCCCGGAGAGAGACCGTCATGCGCAAGATACTCGTCGTCGGAGCCGGGCAGTCCGGCCTCCAGCTCGCCCTCGGCCTCCAGTCCAAGGGGTACGAGGTCACCCTCATGTCCAACCGCACGCCGGACGAGATCCGCGGCGGCCGGGTCATGTCCACGCAGGTCATGTTCGACACGGCGCTCCGGCACGAGCGCGACCTGGGGCTGAACTTCTGGGAGGGGCAGGCGCCGAAGATCGAGGGCGTCGGCGTCTCGGTCGCGGCCCCCGACGGCTCCCGCCCGATCGACTGGCTCGGCCGCCTCAAGGGGTTCGCGCAGTCGGTCGACCAGCGCGTGAAGATGGCGGGCTGGCTCGACGCCTTCACCCAGCGCGGCGGCCAGTTGGTCATCCACGGCGCCTCGATCGCCGACCTCGACTTCTTCTCCCGCACGTACGACCTCGTGCTCGTCGCGGCGGGCAAGGGCGAGCTGGTCTCGATGTTCGAGCGGGACGCGTCGCGCTCCCCGTACGACGCCCCGCAGCGCGCGCTGGCCGTGTCCTACGTGCACGGGCTGGGCCCCCGGCCCGAGCACCCGGACACCGAAGCGGTCCGCTGCAACCTGGTCCCGGGCGTCGGCGAGCTGTTCGTCATGCCCACCCTGACCACCTCCGGGCGCGCCGACATCCTGTTCTGGGAGGGCGTCCCGGGCGGCCCGGTCGACGCTTTCACCGGCGTCAGGGACCCGGCCGAGCACCTCGCGCTCACCCTGGACCTGATGGAGCGGTTCACCCCCTGGGAGCACGCGCGGACGCGGGGCGTGGAACTGACGGACGCGGGCGCCACCCTGGCGGGCCGGTACGCGCCGGTCGTCCGCCACCCCGTCGGCCGGCTGCCGGGCGGCGGCGTGGTGCTCGGCGTCGCGGACGTGGTCGTCACCAACGACCCGATCACGGGGCAGGGTTCCAACTCGGCCGCCAAGTGCGCGGCCTCCTACCTCTCGTCGATCCTGATGCACGGGGACAAGCCGTTCGACGAGGCGTGGATGAAGGCCACCTTCGCCACCTACTGGTTCACCACGGGCAAGCCGGTGACGCAGTGGACCAACGCGATGCTGGGCGTACCGCCGGAGCACGTGCTGGGCCTGATCGGCGCGGCGGGGCAGCTCCGGCCGGTGGCCGACCGCTTCGCCAACGGCTTCGACAACCCCGCGGACTTCGACTCCTACTTCTACGACCCCGAGGACACCGCGGGCTACCTCGCGGAGGTGACCTCGGCGGCGGCCGCCGAGGACACGTCGGCCACCTCGGCCGCCTCGGGCGCTTCCTCGGCCGAGTAACCGCTGTCGTCGCCCGCCGCCCCGGTACCGGCCCCGGCGCCGGTCCCCGCGCCCTCGGGCAGGGGCGGCGGGCTGTACGACGCCAGCGCGACCCCGTCGGGATCCGGCCGTACGGCCCCCAGCAGCGGGTTGGCGGCGATCGGCGACACCTTCACCCGCGCGCCGGGCCGGGGTGCCTGGATCACCTTGCCGTTGCCGACGTAGAGGGCCACGTGGGTCGCCTTCGGGAAGTAGACCACCAGGTCACCGGGGCGCAGCTGGTCCAGCGGCACCTTCGGCAGCCGCTCCCACTGCTCCTGGCTGGTGCGGGGGATCGAGCGCCCCGCGTGCGCCCACGCCTGCGAGGTGAGCCCCGAGCAGTCGAAGGACGCGGGCCCCTGGGCGCCCCACACGTAGGGTTTGCCGATCTGCTCGCTCGCATAGGTCAGCGCGGCCCCGCCCGCGGCGCTGGGCGTACGGGCCGCGGCCGCGCCGGGACTGCCCAGGCGGCCCGAGTCCACCAGCTCCCGCTGCGCGTCGGCCGTCTCCCCGCGCTCCCGTTCGGCGAGTCCGGTCAGCTGGTCGGCGGTCAGCGAGGCCAGCTGCCGCTCGACCTCCTTGAGCCGCGCCGCCGCCTCGTCCTTGCGCCGCTTGTGCTCGGCGGCGAGGGCCCGCTGCGTGTCCAGCGCCGTGCGGGCGGCCGCCGCCAGCGCCCCGGCCCGCTGCTCGCCCCGCGCGAGCCGGGCCAGTACGTCCGCCCGGCGGGCGCCCTCGCGCGCGGCCAGCCGGCGCTCGTCGAGCGCGGCGTTCGGATCCCCGGACATCAGCATCCGGGCGTACGGGGAGAAGCCCCGCGCCCCCCGGTACTGCTCCCGGGCCAGCCGCCCGGCCAGGGCCCGCTGGGCGCCGGCCTCCGTGCGCGCCCTGCCGAGGTCGGCGCTGAGCCGCCGCTCCTCGGCGCGGCGGGCGGTGAGGGCGGCCTCGGTGGCGTTGTAGGCCTCGGCGGCCTCCTCGGCCTTCTGGTACAGCCCCCGCATCCGGGTGAGCAGCCCGCCCACGGCCGCGGCCCCGGTCGCCCCCGGCGCGTCCTGCGCCTCCAGAGCCTCCTGGACCCCCTGCGCCTCCCGCGTCTCCGGAGCGTTCGAGGCCGCCTCCGGGGCGTCGCGCAGGGCGGCGGGACCGACGGGCGGCCCGGTCGGCGGGCCCACCGGCGGCGCGGCGGCGGCGGACAGCGGAACGGCCGCGACCAGGGTCGCGGCGATGCAGACGGCACGCAGCAGCCGACGTGACACGGGATCACCTCCGGGTAACCGAGGGCGCGATCGTGGCACGGCCGGTATGACAAATCGCCCACCCGAGTCGGCCGGGTCATCCCTCTCACCCGTCCGGACCAGGCGGCGTCGCGACGCCGCGGAGATCCATCGGGCACCCCCTACCCCTCCAGCAGCCGGGCCTTCGCCGCCGCGAACTCCTCCGGGGTCAGCAGCCCCTCCCGGGCCAGCGCGGCGAGCCGTTCCAGCCGCCCCGCCAGGGCCGCCGCCCGCGGGGACAGGGGAGCGGTGGCCGCCGCTCCGCGGGCGGGTTCGCCACCCTCCCAGACGTAGGCCCCGCGTGCCAGCAGCCCCCGCAGCAGCGGGCGGCCCGGCGGGCGTTCGGCGGGACGGGCCGCCGCGTGCACCGGTCGGATGAACATCACGCCACCCCCGAGGCGTCCGCGGGCAGCCGGTCGGCGGGGATCCGGACCGAGCCGGCGATCCGCCCGCCCGCGGCCCGTACGGCGATCGCCGCGTCCTCGGCCCACACGTGCTCGACCAGCACCAGCAGCGCGCAGCTGCCCCGGTCCAGCAGGTCGGCGGCCTCGCGGACGTCCTCGGGCCCGATGAGCCGGGCCGCCTCCCGGCCGCTCAGCAGCCCGCTCAGCTCCCTGAACTCGTCGAACTCCGCGGCCAGCACCTCGCCCGCCGCCGTCTTCGTCGCCACGAGAGCGTCGATCAGCCGGACGTTCCCGCTCTTGCGCAGGCCCATCACGGCCGCGACCGCGGAGACCCGCAGCTGCTCCTCCGGGAAGGCGAGGACGATGAACTCCACAGGCCCCATGACCCCGACTCCTCGACTGGCGCGTGCGCGCCCGATCACTTCTGACGGCTCTTCGGTCACTCTGTGACGACTCTTCGGCTCACTATGACATAAACGGACATACCCTACCCCCGCTTGCTACGTTGCCCCCATGACCGCACTGACGGCACAGGTGACGGAGCCCGCTCCGCCCCCCGGCGTCCCGCACGCCCGGCGGCGGGGCGTCGAGCTGACCCTCCTCGCGGGCGCCGTCTGCATCTGCGTCCTCGGCCACCTCTACGTCGGCCTCGCGACCGTCGGCCACCTCCCGCCGCACTCGTCCCGGCACGCCGCCGGCCTCGCCGCCGCCGCGCTCCTCGCGCACCTGGCCGTGCGCCTGCGGGCCCCCTACGCCGACCCGCTGCTGCTGCCCATCGCCTTCCTCCTCAACGGGCTCGGCCTGGTCCTCATCCAGCGGCTCGACCTCACCACCCCCGCCCACCTCACCGCGGGGGACCAGCTGCTGTGGTCCGGGCTCGGGGTGGCGCTCTTCGTGGTCGCGGTCGCCGCGCTGCGCGACCACCGCTCGCTCCAGCGGTACGCCTACCTCGCGGTGGCCGCGGCGCTGACGCTGATGCTGGTCCCGGTCTTCTTCCCGGCGGTCAACGGCGCCCACATCTGGGTCCGCTTCGCCGGACTGTCCTTCCAGCCGGGGGAGTTCGCCAAGATCCTGCTCGCCGTCTTCTTCGCCGCCTACCTGGCCGCGAACCGCACCGCCCTGGCCCTGACCGGCCGCCGGATCTGGAAGCTGCGGATGCTGCCCGGCCGGGTGCTCGGGCCGATCCTCGCGATCTGGCTGCTGAGCGTCGGCGTCCTCGTGCTGGAGCGGGACCTCGGGACCTCGCTGCTGTTCTTCGGGCTGTTCGTCATCATGCTGTTCACCGCCACCGGCCGGATCGGCTGGATCGCCGTCGGGCTGCTGCTCGCGGGGCTGGGCGCGTACGCCGTCGGGACCTTCGAACCGCACGTCCACGGCAGGGTCGAGGACTGGCTGAATCCTTTCGCCTCCATCGAGGAGGGGCGCGGCCCGGGCCAGCTGGCCCAGTCGCTCTTCGCCTTCGGGGCGGGCGGCGTGCTCGGGGCCGGGCTCGGCCACGGCCAGTCCTTCCTGATCGGCTTCGCCGCCAAATCGGACTTCATCCTGGCCACCGCGGGCGAGGAACTGGGCCTGGCCGGGCTCTGCGCGATCCTCGTCCTCTACGGCCTGCTGGTCTCCCGCGGCTTCCACGCCGGGCTCGCGCTGCGCGACCCCTTCGGGCGGCTGCTGGCCACCGGGCTCGTCTCGATCGTGGCCCTCCAGGTCTTCGTCATCGCGGGCGGGGTCACCGGACTGATCCCGCTCACCGGCATGGCCATGCCCTTCCTGGCCCAGGGTGGCTCCTCGGTGGTGACCAACTGGGTCATCGTGGCCCTGCTGGTGCGGCTCAGCGACAGCGCCCGCCGCCCGCGCCCCGGGGGCGACGGCGCGCCGGGCGAAGCCGGGACCGCGGGCGGGGGAGGGGCTCCGTGATCCGCTACATCCGCTGGTGCGGCTACTTCTGCGCGGCGCTCTTCCTCGCCCTGTTCGCGGGCGTGGCCCGGGTCCAGGTCTGGGAGTCCCGCTCCCTCGCGGACAACCCGGCCAACAAGCGGCCGGTGATCGAGCGGTACGCACAGCCGCGCGGCAACATCCTGGTCGACGGGCGTCCCATCACCGGCTCCCGGGACAGCCGCCAACTGCTGCGCTACGAAAGGACGTACGCCAACGGCCCGCTCTACGCGCCCGTCACCGGCTACGCCTCGCAGACCTACGGCACCAGCTTCGTCGAGCGCTCCGAGGACGCGGTGCTCGCCGGGACCGACCCCGGGCTGACCGCGTTCCCCTTCTGGCACGAGCTGGCCCGCAGCCGCCCGGACGGCGGCAACGCGGTGCTCACGCTCAAGGCGGCCGTGCAGCGCGCCGCCTACACCGGCCTCGCGGGCAAGCGCGGCGCGGTGGCCGCCGTCGAGCCCGCCACCGGGAAGATCCTCGCCCTGGTCAGCAGCCCCTCGTACGATCCGGGCCTGCTCTCCGGTACGGGCGCCGGGGTCAAGAGCGCCTGGGCCCGGCTGAACGCCGATCCGGCCAAGCCGATGCTCAACCGGGCGCTGCGCGAGACGTATCCGCCCGGCTCCACCTTCAAGATCGTGACGGCGGCGGCCGCGCTGGACGCGGGCGTGGTGACCGACGTGGACGCGCCGACGCAGACCCCCGACCCCTACCCGCTGCCCGGCACCACGACCCTGCTGCCCAACGCCTCCGAGGGCTGCCGGGACGCCAGCATGGCCGAGGCCGTGCAGTTCTCCTGCAACACGGTCATGGCGAAGATCGGCGTCCAGGTGGGGCTGCGCGGGATGGCCGAGGCGGCCCGCCGGTTCGGCTTCAACGACGAGGGGCTGCGGGTCCCGGCATGGGTCTCGCGCTCCAACTTCGACACCGACATGAGCCAGGACCAGCTGGCCCTGTCCGCCATCGGCCAGTTCAACACCACGGCCACCCCGCTCCAGATGGCCATGGTCGCGGGCGCGGTCGCCAACGGCGGCGAGCTGCGCCGCCCCTACCTCATCGACCGGACCACCCAGAGCGACGGCGATCCGGTCCGCCGCGCCGACCAGCACGGCATGGGCCGCGCCATGAGCCCGGAGACCGCGCTGCGGCTCCAGCAGCTGATGGTCAGGGTGGTCGAGGAGGGGACGGGCCGCAACGCGGCGATCCCCGGCGCCCGGGTCGGGGGCAAGACGGGCACGGCGCAGCACGGCGTGGGCAACGCGGGCACCCCGTACGCCTGGTTCATCGCGTGGGCCGAGGGCGCGGCAGGCGGCCGGCCCGCGGTGGCGGTCGCGGTGGTCGTGGAGGACGCGGCGGCCGACCGCGGGGACATCAGCGGCAACAGCGCGGCCGCGCCGATCGCGCGCGAGGTGATGCGGGCGGCCCTGGCTCCCTGAGCCGGAGCGGGTCGGGGCCAGGAACGGGACCCGGAGCCGCAGCCCGAGCCGGTCAGGAGCCGTCCGCGATCGCCGCTTCCACCTCGGCCACCCGCAGCCGCTCCTCCCGCGCGAACCGCTCGCGGTCCAGGGTCTCGGCGATCTCCTCGTCCTCGGCCATCAGCAGGTCCAGGTTGGCATCGCCCATGTCGAACACGCCCATGTCGAGGTAGGCCTTCTGGAGCCGCGGCCCCCACAGCCCGATGTCCTTCACGCAGGGCACGATCCGGCTGAACAGCAGCTTGCGGAAGAGGTGCAGGAACTCCGACTGCTCGCTCAGCTCGGCCGCCTCCCGCTTCGGGATGCCGAAGTTCTCCAGTACCTCCACCCCGCGCAGCCGGTCCCGCATCAGGTAGCAGCCCTCGATCACGAACTCCTCGCGCTCGCGCAGTTCGGCGTCCGTCAGCTGCTTGTAGTAGTCGCGCAGCGCCATCCGGCCGAAGGCCACGTGCCGCGCCTCGTCCTGCATGACGTACGCGAGTATCTGCTTGGGCAACGGCTTGTCCGTGGTGTCGCGGATCATCCCGAAGGCGGCCAGTGCGAGGCCCTCGATGAGGACCTGCATGCCGAGGTAGGGCATGTCCCAGCGGGAGTCGCGCAGGGTGTCGCCGAGCAGGCCCTGGAGATGGTCGTTGACCGGGTAGAGCATGCCGATCTTCTCGTGCAGGAAGCGGCCGTAGATCTCGGCGTGCCGAGCCTCGTCCATGGTCTGGGTGGCGGAGTAGAACTTCGCGTCCAGGTCCGGGACGGACTCCACGATGCGCGCCGCGCAGACCATCGCGCCCTGCTCGCCGTGCAGGAACTGGCTGAACTGCCAGGAGGTGTAGTGCCGCCGCAGGTCGCCCTTGTCCCGTTCGGTCATCTTCGCCCAGTGCCGCGTGCCGTACAGGGTCAGGACGTCGTCGGGCGTGCCCAGCGGGTCGTAGGGGTCGACGTCGAGGTGCCAGTCGATCCGGGTCGCCCCGTCCCACTGCTTGTCCTTGCCCTTCTGGTAGAGGGCGAGGAGCCGCTCGCGCCCGCCGTCGTACTCCCAGCTGAAGCGGGCCGCGCCGGAAGCCGGAACCTGCCATACGGGGTCGCCCGGGTCCGTGGTGTAGAGCGGGTGTGTCGACATGAACGCCCCCTGGGTGCGCGTGTGTGGACTGCCGTGCGGGACTGGACAGTTGGCAGCGTCACACGTTGGTAGACAGCCGGTCAACAAGTCGGGCGCAGGGGATTGACGAGCTTGCTGACAAGCAGTCTCATAAGAGGTGACCGCTGGTAACCCCACCGCCGACCCCCCTGCGAGAGGTGTCAGAGCCATGACGACCGTGACCGAAAGGGCGGAGCTGCGCGACGCCCTCGGCCTCCTCAAGGACCGGGAACACGTCGCCGAGCGGCTGCTCGAATCCTCGGCCAAGCACTCCTTCGACCCGGACCGGGAACTGGACTGGGACGCCCCGATGATCGAGGGCAAGTACTACTGGCCGCCCGAGCTGCTCTCCCTCTACGACACCCCCCTCTGGAAGAAGATGGGCGAGGAGCAGCGCATCGAACTCTCCCGCCACGAGGCCGCCGCGCTCGCCTCGCTGGGGATCTGGTTCGAGATCATCCTCATGCAGCTGCTCACCCGGCACATCTACGACAAGGCGCTGACCAGCAGTCACGTCCGCTACGCCCTCACCGAGATCGCCGACGAGTGCCGCCACTCGATGATGTTCGCCCGCATGATCCAGAAGGGCGGCGCCCCCGAGTACCCGGTCTCCCGCTTCAACCACAACCTGGCGCGCGTCCTGAAGACCGTCTCCACCACCCCCGGCTCCTTCGCCTGCACGCTCCTCGGCGAGGAGATCCTCGACTGGATGCAGCGCCTGACCTTCCCGGACGAGCGCATCCAGCCGCTCGTGCGCGGCGTCACCCGGATCCACGTGATCGAGGAGGCCCGGCACGTCCGGTACGCCCGCGAGGAGCTGCGCCGCCAGATGATCACCGCCCCGCGCTGGGAGCGCGAACTCACCCGCATCAGCTGTGGCGAGGCCGCCCGGGTCTTCTCCCTCGCCTTCGTCAACGGCCAGGTGTACGAGAACATCGGCCTGGACCGGGCCGAGGCGACGGCCCAGGTGAGGGCGAGCGGCCACCGCCGCGAGGTCATGCAGGCCGGAGCCAAGCGGCTCACCGACTTCCTCGACGACATCGGCGTGCTGCGCGGCGTCGGCCGCAAGCTGTGGCAGAGCAGCGGACTGCTCGCCTGACGGCCCGGCCGACTCCCGCCCGCCGGCCTGCCCGGCGCCGTTCACACGCCCTTCCCGGCGGCGTGTCCCGCGCCGGGCCGGCGGGCCGGTGCGCCGGGTTACCCTGCGGACATGACCCGGACCCCGCCGGCGGCCCCGGCCCCGCGTGCCTACCGCCGCCTGAGCGTCGAGGAGCGGCGGGCGCAGATCATCGACGCGGCCTTGTCGCTGTTCGCGCACCGGGCCCCGGAGGACATCTCCCTCGACGACGTCGCCGAGGCCGCCGGGGTCTCGCGCCCGCTGGTCTACCGCTACTTCCCCGGCGGCAAGCAGCAGCTGTACGAGGCCGCCCTGCGCTCGGCGGCCGACGTCCTCGGCCTCTGCTTCGCCGAAGCGCAGGCCGGACCGCTGACCCGGCGGCTCTCCCGCGCCCTGGACCGCTACCTCGCCTTCGTCGACGAACACGACGCGGGCTTCAGCGCCCTCCTCCAGGGCGGCAGCGTGGTGGAGACCTCCCGCACGACCGCCACCGTCGACGGCATCCGGCGCACCGCCGCGGGCCAGATCCTCTTCCACCTGAACGTCCCCGACCCCGGCCCCCGGCTGCGGATGATGGTCCGTACCTGGATCACGGCCGTCGAGGCGGCCTCGCTGACCTGGCTGGACGAGGGCAAGGAGCCGCCGGTCGCGGAGCTGCGCGACTGGCTGGTGGACCAGTTCATCGCCCTGCTGACCGCCACTGCCGCCACCGACCCGCAGACGGCCGCCGCCGCGCGGGCCGCCCTGGCCACGGAGACCGCGGACGGCCCGGTGGGGGTCCTGGCCCGCCGGGTGATCCCCGTGGTCTCCGAGGCCGCCCACCTGCTGTGACACTGGTGGGGTGAGAAGCGAACCGACCCCCTTCGAGGGCGGCCCGATGGACGGCCGGGTCCTGCCGGTCCTGCTCGGCCCGACCGGCCACCCGCCGAAGTGGTACGAGATCCCCGTCCCGGACGCGGCGGGCGGCCCGCCCACCGTCCTGCTCTACCAGCGGGTCCCGGCCGGCTACACCAAGCGCCTGCACCTGCAGAAGGGCTGGAAGTACGCCTACGAGCCGACGGGGCGCAAGCCCGCCGTCCGCTGGCCCTGGACGAAACCGCCGCGCACCCCCGGCCCCGCCGACGGTTGAGCCGCAGCCGGGCATGTCCGGCCCGGCCGGCGTTCGAGGCGCGGGTGCGGGGCGGGGACCCGGATCAGGGCGGGGGCCCGGCCCCTGCCGAAGGCACCGGCACCGGCAGCGTCAGCACCGCCACCGCGCCCGAGACCTCCCCGGCCCCCGCGTTGCGGAACACCAGCTCCGCGCCCAGCACCGCCGCCTGCCCGACGGCGATCGTCAGCCCCAGCCCGTGCCCCTGGGGGCCGCCGCCCCCGCCGGCCCCGGAACGGAACCGCTGCGGGCCGTGCGCCACCAGGTACTCCGGATAACCGTCCCCGTGGTCCCGTACCGTCACCACCGGTCCGTCGACCGTCAGCACCACCGGGGCCCGCCCGTGCTTGTGCGCGTTCGCGATCAGGTTCCCGAGGACCCGCTCCAGGCGCCGCCGGTCCGTCTCGACGTACAGATCGCGCGCGACCACGACCTCCGTCACCGTGCCCGAGGCCCGTACCGCGCGCTCCGCCACCTGCGCGAGCCGGTGCAGGTCCGTCTCCACCCGCTCGCTGCCCGAATCCAGCCGCGAGATCTCCAGCAGGTCCTCGGTGAGCTGGCGCATCGTGCGGACCCGCTCCTGCACCATCTGCGTCGCACGTCCCTCCGGCAGCAGCTCCGAGGCGGCCTGCAGGCCGGTCAGCGGGGTGCGCAGCTCATGGGCCACGTCCGCCGTGAACCGCTGCTCGCTCAGCAGCTTCGACTGGAGGCTCCCGGCCATCGTGTCCAGCGCCGCGGCCACGGTCGCCACCTCGTCCTGGCGGCGCGCCGGATCCTTCGTACGGGCGTCCCCGACCCGGGCGTCCAGGTCCCCCTGGGTGATCCGGCGGGCGACGGTCGCGGTCTGGTGCAGCCTGCGCGTCACGCGGGTGACGGCGAAGGCGCCGACCAGCAGCGTCCCCCCGATGGCCAGCCCCGACGAGCCGATGATGGCCCGGTCCAGCCCGTTGATCGTGCGCGCGCTCTGGCCGTAGTCGACGGCGGTCGCCAGGGCGCGGCCGTCGGCGGGCGCCGCCGCCCACATGACCGGGCGGCCCCGGTAGTCGCTGACGATCGTGCCCCGGTTGCCCGAGACCGCCAGCGCGCGCAGCGAGGCCGGCAGGCCCGCCGGATCGATGCCGGAATCGGGCGGCAGGTTCTCGCCCGCCTCGTAGGAGCGGGCGGCGTCGTGCAGTTTCCCGAGCGCCTTCTCGCGGGCGGTCGCGACCGTCTGCCGGGTGACCGCGACGTGCACCAGCGCCCCCAGGACGGCCGCCAGCGTGCAGCACATCACCACGATGAAGCAGGCCGATTTCCAGGTCAGCGTGGCCGTCCAGGCGGGCATCCGGGCCCACCGGGGCAGCCGCGCCGGCCGCGCCGGGCTCCGCGGGCCGGTCGTACGGGGCGCGGTCACGACGGGCCGCCGCCGTCCGCGGCCCGCCGGGGCCGCAGCGGACGCGGGCTCTGCGCGGCGCCGGGCCGCTGCGGCACCCGGATGATCTGCTCCCGGGTCGGCAGCATGGTCCGCTGCTTCTCGTCCCAGGACCAGGCGGTGTTCAGCTCGTAGCCCGGGTTCGCGCTCGGCACGTGCAGGACGACGTCGCGCCCCGCCAGCTCGACGCTGATCACGGAGTCGGTGGTGGCCATGATCCGGTTCAGGCGCCCGTCCGGGTCGGCGGTGTAGACCCGTACCGACATCTGGTGGTCCGGCAGCTCGAACCCGATGATCAGCTCGTCCTGGTCGTTGCCGGTCAGGTCCCGGTAGTACGGCGTGAGCACCGGGCACCGCCCCGGCTTCGCGGTCCCCGGGTCGGCGGGCCGCTCCCCGGTCGGGCACGCGAGGATTGCCGCCGCGGTCTCGCGCGGCATCCCGTCGGGACCGACGGCGGCCCCCTGGTGGTTGCGGACCTCGGCCTGCACGAGGGCGACCGGGTCCACGCCGTGCACGTTCCCGTCCTTGACCGGCGGAATGCCCTTGACGTACTCGGGCGGCGCCCCGCCCGGATCGGCGGGCGGCACGGTGGCGCCCTTGCGCTCGGGCCACAGGTGTACGGGCCCCTTCGCGGTCGGGGTCGCCCCGGCGCCGGCCAGACCACCGGTGTGGGAGCAACCCGCCACCGCCAGGACGGCCGCCAGCAGCGCGGCGGCGCGCAGGGCCGGCGGCGGAAGGAGGGCCGTGGCGCGGGCGCGCGGAGGGAGCGTCTTCACGGGCCCCTGCGTCCTCCTGTCCCCTGCGCGGTGCGGCGGGTGCGCCACCCGCCGATTGTCGCCCGAACCGGTCCCGTCAACCTTATGCAGAGGTAAGCCCTTTTTGCGCGGCCGTCCGCCCCGCGGACCAGCGGCGCAGAGGGGCCAATTCCAGCCCCGCCGGCGTTTGAGGCGCCCCCGGAGGGCAGGAGTGCCGCACGGCACCACTGGCCGTATCCCGCCACCGGCCGGGCTCGCCTCCGGCGGGCCCTCAAACGCCGGGCGGGCTGAACGTGCCGGGACGGCGCCACTCCGCCCGGCCAACTCCAGCCTCGCCGGCGTTTGAGGCGCCCCCGGAGGGCATGAGCGCCGCACGGCACCACTGGCCGTATCCCGCCATCCGCCGGACTCGCCTCCGGCGGGCCCTCAAACGCCGGGCACGCTGCAATGGAGGCCGGGGGAGCGCCGCCGGTGAGGGGCCCGGGGGGCCGCCGGCGCGGGCGGTCCGGTCAGGCCTCGGTGCGTCCGCGCCGCAGCATCGCGAAGCCGAGCCCCGCCGCGCCGACCGCGGCCATGCCCCCGCCCGCGGCGATCATCAGCACACCGTCGTCGGGGCCGCCGGCGAGCGTACCCAGCCGCAGCGCCACGGTGCGGTCGGCGGCCGGGTCCATGGTCGAGGGCGCGATGGTGCCGCCGCCCGCGGCCGGGACGGTGAGCGCCGCGTCGGCGAAGCCGGTCCGCCGGGCCGTCTTGTGGCCGTCGGCGCCGGCGGCCAGCGCGGCCGGTACGAGGGCCTTGCCGTCCGCGGACCCGTTCGCCGATCCGTTCCCCGATCCGTTCGCCGACGTATCGGCCGACCAGGAGGAGAGGCGCCCGTCCGGCTGGAGCGCCAGATGCAGCGCGTCCGTACGGCCGTAGCCCGGGACGCCGTCCCGACTGGTCAGGCTGGCCACCGTGACCCCGTCGCGCAGGACGTCGGCCTGGTAGGCCCCCGCGGCGACCCGGTAGACGCGCGCGGAGGAGACGCCGTCCGCGAGGGTCAGGCTCTTGACGAGGGTCCGGGGCGCGGACGCCGCGCGCGCGGGCGCCGAGGTCTGCGCGGCGGCCGCCGCGGGCAGCCCGTCGGCGAGGGCGGTGACGGCGGGCAGCGCCAGCAGGCTTCCGGCGCAGGCGGTCACGGCGGCGGCGCGAACGAGGGTGCGGCGGACGGTGCTCACGGGAGGTCCTTCGGTGCCGGTCGGAGCCTGGGGTGCCCAGGTGGCACCAACGTAGGCGGCCGCCATTGCGGTTCGACGGTGGCTGTGTAACAGCGGGGCCGCAACGTCCCGGCGGAGTCGTTACACAACCGACGGACCGCCGCGGGGTTCGACGCGCGGCCCGGCGTGCGGTCCGACCGGGGGATTGCCGCACACGGCCGCGCCTGCTCCCATGGACGGCGGGGGTGAGGGAGATGCGTGATCGTGAACGGGAACACGGCCTCGGGCTCGGACTCAAGGTGCTGCCCGACCGTGGCCGCCTGTGGGTCAGTCTGCCCGACGGACGCGGTGTGGCCTGGTACGACAGGACGGTCGGCCGGGTCAGCGTGTTCTCGGAGCGGTACCGGGAGGCCGCGCTCGCGGTGTTACGTCCGTACCTCACCGGAAGCTGGACCGTCGGGCCGCCCCCCGTGCCCAGCGCCGCGGACCTCGCCCGGCTGTCCCTCCACCCGGACGACGACCTCGCCCCGAACCGCCCCGGCGAAGCGCTGCTGGGCGAACTGGAACACGGCGCCGCGGGCGCCCGTACCCGCCACCGCATGCGGCCGGACCTGCTCGCCCAGGAGCGCGTGGGCGCCGAGCTGGACGCCCTGGAGGGCGCGGGCTGGCGGGCGCTGCACGCCGTACCGCTGCCCGGGGCGGGGCGGATCGACCACCTGCTGATCGGGCCCGGCGGGGTCTGGTGCGTGCGCACCGTCCCGGGCCGGCGCCAGCGCGTCCAGGTCGGTGACCTGCTCGTAGCGGTCGGCCGCGCCGAGCCCCGGCCGGACGTCCGCTGGGCCCGGCGGGCCGCGGAGCGCGCCGCGCACGCGCTGGTCACCGCGGTCACCCCGGCCCTGGCGGTGGTGGAGCCGGCCCGCCTGGAGGCTGCGCCGTCCCTGCGCGACGTCGTGGTCCTGGAAGCGGGCACGGCGGCCGCCCGCCTGACCCGCGCCCCCGCCGCCCTCAAACCATCGGACGTCGAAGCCCTCTTCGCAGCCGCCCGCGACCGGAACACCTGGGCCCGGGTCTGACCGGGCCGGGCCGCTCTCACCACGACGGGCGCAGGCGCAGTACCTCCGGCGGGGGGTGGCGGCCGGACGCGCTGCGGACCTCGGCCGTCAGCGGCGGATCGACCGGGTGGTAGGCGATCTCGCCGAGCCCGATCGCCGTGACGGTCCGGGTACCCGGCTTCTCGGCGGCGGTCCGACCCGCCGTCGCGGTCCCGGAACCCGCACCGGCCAGTGCCGCCGCCACCTGGGCCCGTAGCGCGGGGCCCAGCGGGCTCGACACGATCGGCGCGTCGGGGTCCGGGTCGGCGTCCTCGGCCGGGTCCCCGGGCAGCGGTGCGCCGTCCGTACCCGCATCGACCCCGGGACCCGCCCCCGGACCCGCCTCCGCGCCCGCATCCCCGTCCCCCGGCAGGACCAGCACCAGGGCGAGGGGCCGCGCCGCGGTCCCCGTGTACCCGATCACCGCCGCGTCGCGGGTGTCCGTGTGCCGGAGTTTCTGCCAGCCGCGCCGGCCCGTCGGGTACGCCTGGTCCAGGCGCTTGACCACCAGCCCCTCGATCCCGCTGGCCGGCAGGGTCTCGTACCAGGTCGCCGCCAGTTCCGCGTCCGTCGTCATCGGCACCGGCTGGAGGGGCGGGCCCAGCGGCAGCAGCAGGTCGACCAGCAGCGCGCGGCGCCGTTCGTACGGCCGCGCGCGCAGGTCCAGCCCGGCCAGTTCCAGCACGTCGAAGGCCGCGTAGGAGGCCGGGAGCGTGCGCGCGAGCACGGCGGCGCGGGCGGCCGTCGCCGCGGCCCGCCGCTGCACCAGCGCGAAGTCCGTACGGCCCGCGTGCCACACCACCACTTCGCCGTCGAGCGTGGTGCCGGCGGGCAGCAGCAGCGCCGCGGCGGCCAGGTCGGGGAAGGCGCTCGTCACCACCCGCCCCGACCGCGCCTGGAGCACCACGTCCTCGGTGGTCCGCCGGATCACCAGCCGGTGCCCGTCGAACTTCGGCTCGTACGCCAGCCCCGCCCCCCGCGGCAGCTCCCGCACGGCGGCGGCCAGCGCGACCCGGATCACGGCGCACCCGCCGTACGGGCGCCACCGCCCGGCAGCGCCCCCGCCCGGGCCGGGTCGGTCAGCGGCGCGAAGAGGTCCCCGTCCCGGGCGAGCCGCGCCACCACCTCGTCGGCGACGAACACCAGGGCGGCGGGGTCGCCGCGGTCCCCGCACTGCGCCACCTCCGCCCAGGTCACCGGCGCGGACACCGTCGGCAGCGCCCGCGCCCGCAGCGTGTACGGCGCGGCGGTGGTCTTGGCGGCCGCGTTCTGGCTGTGGTCCACGAACACCTTCCCGGGCCGCAGCGCCTTCGTCATCCGGTGGACCACCAGCTCCGGAAGCTCGCGCTCCGCCTCCTGGGCGAGCGCCTTCGCGTACGCCGACACCCGCGCGGACGGCGTCGGCTCCACCGGCACGGAGAGGTGCATCCCCTTCGAACCCGAGGTCTTCGCGAAGGCCTCCAGCCCGTCCGCCGCCAGCCGCTCCCGCAGCCACAGCGCGACCGCGCAGCACTCCACCACGCCCGCCGGGGCGCCCGGATCGAGGTCGAAGACCAGCCGGTCGGCCACCGCGGGCCGGGCGGTGGTCCACTGCGGGGTGTGGAACTCCACGACCAGGTTCGCGGCCCACATGAGCGTCGCGAGGTCGGCCACGACGACCTGCTCGGCGCGCTGGTCCTCGGAGCGGGGCACCCGCGCGGTCTCCACCCATTCGGGCGTGCCGGGCGGCGGGTTCTTCGTGAAGAACCGCTGCCCGTCCGGCCCGTCCGGATAGCGCAGGAACGAGACCGGCCGGTCGTGGACGTGAGGCAGCAGGGCCCCGGAGACGGTGGCGTAGTAGTGCAGCACCTCGCCCTTGGTGAAACCGTTCTCCGGATAGATGACCTTGTCCAGATTGCTGAGCGCGAGGCGACGCCCCTCCACCGTTGTGATCGGCGTCATACGATGAGATTGCCACGAATCAGGAGGAACCGTGCGATCCATTTGGAACGGGGCCATCTCCTTCGGCCTGGTCAGCATCCCGATCAAACTGGTGAACGCCACCGAGAACCACTCGATCTCCTTCCGCCAGATCCACACCGCCGACGGCGGCCGCATCCGGTACCGCAAGGTGTGCGAACTGGACGGCGAGGAGGTCACCTCGGCCGAGATCGGCAAGGGGTACGAGGAGGCGGACGGCTCGGTCATCCCGATCACCGACGAGGACCTGTCGGCGCTGCCGCTGCCCACGGCGAAGACGATCGAGATCGTGACCTTCGTCCCTGCCTCGCAGATCGATCCGCTCCAGATGGACGCCGCGTACTACCTCGCGGCGAGCGGCATCCCGGCCGCCAAGCCCTACACCCTGCTCCGGGAGGCGCTCAAGCGCAGCGACCGGGTCGCGATCGCCAAGTTCGCCCTGCGCGGGCGCGAGCGGCTCGGGATGCTGCGGGTGGTCGACGACGTCATCGCCATGCACGGCCTCCTGTGGCCGGACGAGATCCGGGCCCCGGAAGGCGTGGCCCCGGAGACCGAGGTCACCATCCGCGACGCGGAACTGGACCTGGCGGACGCCCTGATGGCCACGCTGGGTGAGGTGGACGTCGACTCCCTGCACGACGACTACCGCGAGGCGGTGGAGGCCATGCTGGCCGCGAAGTCGGAGTCGGGAGCGGGCCTGACCCCGGAGCAGACCCCGGCGCCGACCGGGAACGCGCAGGTGATCGACCTGATGGCGGCCCTGGAGAAGAGCGTACGGGCGGCCAAGGCGTCCCGCGGTGAAGCGGAGCCGCAGGAGTCCGGCGAGGCGGGGGAGGCGGCGGCGGACGTGGCCGAGGTGACCCCGATCCGGCGCCGGCCGGCCCGCAAGACCGCGCCCAAATCAGCGGCGGCCCCCAAGGCCGCCACCGGCAAGAAGTCCACGTCGACGACGAAGAAGACCACCCCCACCGGCTCCGCCGCGAAGACGACGGCCAAGACCGCGAAGACCGCGAAGACCGCCAAGTCCGCGGCGGCCAAGAAGACGACGACGAAGTCGACCGCGGCGAAGAAGACCACCGCGTCATCGACGAAGAAGGCGACGACCTCGAAGAAGGCCACGAGCACCCCGCAGAAGCGCTCGTCTGCGTGACCGCAGGCGCGGCTCCCGGTGTGCGCGCGGGGCGTCGCCTCCCCCTGCTGCTGGTCGGACCGACGGCGAGGGGGGACAGGTGAAGCGAGAAAGTGGCGCGGAGGGCGGTCTGCCGCGGGCCCGGGAAGGCGGTAGGCCGGTCTGGGTGAACGGACAGGGCGACCTGGAGGCGTCCCGGTTCATGCGCGTCCGGCCGCTGCTCCGTGGTCGCACCTTGGACTGCCGGAGCCGGTAACCGGCGACAAGGTGCGTACGGGGACGGTCTGCCCGCCGTGCGTCAAGGACGAGCGGAGGCCCGGCGTCCAGTCCGTCACTATCTTCACGCAGGACCTCGGCGGGGGCCGGGCCCGGGTCTACTTGCAGGCCTTGTAGCGGGACGGGCGGGGGAGAGGTCCCGGACATGGTGGTGGGGGGGGCGGCCCCGCCCGCCCCCACAACCAAAAACAAACACGCACGACAGGGGGGGGGCCCACAAAAAA
>NZ_JBEXPB010000055.1:0-36799 GCF_040611795.1 Streptomyces sp. NPDC006529
ACATATTAACCGGTCCCCATCAGTTTATTTTCCAAACAACGGCGCACGCGACCTATCGATTTAGTGTTTTCCCGGGCCCCCAAGGGCCCCCCGGCCCCCGGCCCCCCCGGGGGGCCCCGGAGGCCGGGTCCGCGACCTGCGCGGACCCGGCCTCCGGGGTGGTGCGTGAAGGGTCGTTACGCCGCCGTGCGCGCCGCCGCCGCGCGCTGGCGGACGTACCCGGTGACCGCGAGGGCGGCCGCGAGCCCGCCGGTGAACAGGACCTGGACCCGGGTGTCCTCGCCCGCCGCCATCAGGGCCAGGACCCCGGCCACCCCGGCCAGGGACACCCAGGTGAGGTACGGGAAGCCCCACATCCGCACGACGAGCTTCCCCGGATCCTCGCGCTCGGTCCGGCGGCGCAGGACGAACTGGGAGACGGCGATGAAGCCCCAGACCACCAGGACCACGCCGCCGACCATGTTCAGCAGCCACGCGAACAGGGTCTCGGGGTACCAGTAGGACAGCAGCACGGTCACGAAGCCGAAGCCCGAGGAGGCCAGGACCGCGCGGCGCGGCACCCCGCGGGTGAGCCTGCCCAGCGCGCGGGGGCCCTGTCCGCGCGAGACCAGGGAGTGGGCCATGCGCGAGGAGCCGTAGATGTTGGCGTTCATCGCGGACAGCAGCGCGATCAGGATGACCACGTTCATGACCTCGCCGGCGGCCGGGATGCCCAGCCGGTTCAGGGTGGCCGCGTACGGGCCCTCGCCGGTGACGGCCGGGTCGTGCCACGGCAGCAGCGTCACGATCACCAGCATCGAGCCGACGTAGACGACCGCGATCCGCCACATGGTGGTCTTCACGGCCTTGGCGACGCCGCGGACGGGGTCCTCGGACTCGGCGGCGGCGATGGTCACCGTCTCCAGCCCGCCGTAGGCGACGACCGAGGCCAGCAGGCCGACGAGCAGCCCGTCCGTCCCGTTGGGCAGGAAGCCGCCGTCGTGCAGCAGGTTCGCCGCGCCGGGGGAGGAGGTGCCGGGCAGCAGGCCGAGGACGGCCAGCACGCCCAGGCCCAGGAACAGGGCGATCGCGGCGATCTTCAGTGCGGCGAACCAGAACTCGAACTCGCCGAAGTGCGAGACGGCGCCCAGGTTCGCGCCGCAGAACACCGCCATGAAGATCAGCACCCACATCCACGAGGGGGTGCCCGGCAGCCAGCCCGTCACGATGTGCGCCGCGCCGATGGCCTCGATGGCCACGCCGACGCACAGCAGGATCCAGAACATCCAGCCCGCGGTGAAACCGGCCCACGGGCCGATCGCGCGTTCGGCGTGCACGGAGAAGGAGCCGGAGGCGGGGTTCGCGGCGGACATCTCGCCGAGCATCCGCATCACGAACATCACGAGCAGCCCGGACGCCGCGTAGGCGAGCACGATCGAGGGACCGGCGGCCGCGATGCCCGCGCCCGAGCCCACGAAGAGGCCGGCTCCGATGACCCCGCCGAGGGCGATCATCGAGAGGTGGCGCTGCTTGAGGCCGTTGCCGAGGGGGGATCCGGGGCCGTCCCCGGGCGCCGGGCCCTGCTGCTGGTGCTCGGAAGGGGTGGCGGTGCGCTGGCTCATGAAGGTGTGCCTGTCCGGTGTGCGGGTGGACGGGGTGCGGCGCACCAGTCTGCCTACCGTCCGATTACCGGACGTTTCCCGTCCAGCATGCGGACGACTCCTTCACGCGAAGTGATCATCCGCCCGCGGGGGAGGACCGCAGTTCCCGGACCCACGCCACCAGCAGCACCACCACCGCCGCGCCGCCCGACCACAGCAGCTGCGGCCGCGCCGCATCGTCGAACAGCATCAGCACCAGCACCGCCGCCATCCCCGCCAGCGCCACCCACGTCAGGTACGGGAAGCACCACATCCGCAGCGTCAGCCGCTCCGGCATCTCCCGCTCGATCCGGCGCCGCAGCCTCAGCTGCGAGACCGCGATCAGCGCCCACACGAACAGCAGCACCGCGCCGACCGCGTTGAGCATGTAGAGGAAGACCGTGTCGGGCCACAGCAGGTTCAGCAGCACCGATACGAAGCCGAAGGCCACCGACGCGAACACCGCGCGCCGCGGCACCCCGCCGCCCGACACCTTCAGCAGCGCCCCGGGCGCCTCACCGCGCTCGGCCAGCGAGAAGACCATCCGCGAGGACCCGTACAGGTTCGCGTTCAGCGCGGACAGCAGCGCCACGAAGACCACGATGTTCATGATCTGCCCGGCCCCCGGGATGCCGATCGAGTCCAGGACGGCCACGTACGGGCTCGCGCCCGCCTTCATCGAGTCCCAGGGCAGCAGGGTCACGATGACCAGCATCGAGCCGATGTAGAAGAAGAGGATGCGCCACACCGCGCTGCGCACCGCGCGCGCCACCGAGCGGGCCGGGTCGTCGGACTCGGCCGCGGCGATGGTGACGACCTCCAGGCCGCCGAAGGCGAAGACGACGGCGAGCATGCCCGCGACCACCCCGCCGAGGCCGTTGGGGGCGAATCCGCCCCGGCCGGTCAGATTCGCCGCTCCGACCGGATCGGTGTCCGGCAGCACGCCGAAGATCGCCAGGGTGGAGAGCACCAGGAACAGCACGATGGCGCCGACCTTGAGGGTCGCGAACCAGAACTCGAACTCGCCGAAGTTCCGCACGGCCGCCAGGTTGCTCGCGGTGAAGACCACCATGAAGATCAGCACCCACGCCCATTGGGCGATCCCCGGCACCCAGCCGTTCGCGATCTTCGCCGCGCCGGTCGCCTCCACCGCGAGGACCACCACCAGCAGGAACCAGTACAGCCAGCCGACCGAGAAGCCGGCCCAGCGGCCCAGCGCCCGCTCCGCGTGCACCGAGAACGACCCGGACGCGGGCAGGGCGGCCGACATCTCGCCCAGCATCCGCATCACCAGCAGCGCGAGGGTGCCCGCGAGCAGGTAGGAGACGACGATCGCGGGCCCGGCGATGGTGATGCCCGCGCCCGAGCCGACGAAGAGCCCGGCGCCGATCACGCCGCCCAGACCCAGCATCGTCAGGTGGCGCTGCTTGAGCCCGTGACCCAGGGGTTCCGGCTCCGGAGCGAGTTCCGGCAGGGGTGCTTGTGACATTTCCACAGTCTCCCCGAGCGGGACGCGGCGACGCAAAACGCCTGACCGACGGCCAAAGCGTCGGGTGACCCAGGTCACTTCGGCCCCGCGGCGGGATGCGGGGAGCCCTTTCGTTGTGGAATCCCCACCACGCGGGGGATCACCGCTTTGTCTCCGCGCGACGCCGGACAGCCCGCCGGCCGGGACTAACGTCGCCTTGTCCGGCCCGTCCGGCCACCCCGTCCCGTGATCGCCCCGCGCGACCCGACCTCCGCCCCGCCCTTCAGCACCCGACCCTCCGGAGTCCCGATGAGCACCGCTTCCGTCCCGACGACCGCCGCCTTCCGGCCCGGTGCCGTCCTCGCCGACCTGCTGCCCGCGAGCCGGGTCCGCGACATCGCGCTCGTCGTGGGCGGCGCCGCGCTGACCGGCCTGGCCGCGCAGATCGCCGTACCGGTCCCCGGCTCGCCGGTCCCGGTCACCGGGCAGACCTTCGCCGCCCTGCTCGTCGGCACCGCCTTCGGCGCCCGCCGCGGCTTCCTCGCGCTCGCCCTCTATGCCCTGGCCGGCGCGGCCGGGATGCCCTGGTTCGCCCAGGGCACCTCGGGCGCGGGCGGGGCCTCCTTCGGCTACGTGCTCGGCATGCTGCTCGCCGCCACCCTGGCCGGAGCCCTCGCGCGCCGCGGCGCCGACCGCTCGGTGGTCCGTACCGCCCTGACGATGGCGGCGGGCTCCGCGGTCATCTACGCGGTGGGCGTCCCGTACCTGGCCCTGTCCACCGGGATGTCGTCGGGCGCGGCCGTCGCCGCGGGCCTGACCCCGTTCCTGATCGGCGACGCGCTCAAGGCGCTCCTCGCCATGGGGCTGCTCCCGGCCGCCTGGAAGCTGGCCGGCCGCGGCTGACCCCACCGCGACGCACGGCGGCCCCGGACCACTCGCGTGGTCCGGGGCCGCCGTGTTCCTCCGTACGGTCAGGCGCGCGCGGCGTTCCTGCGGCGGACGAAGTCCAGCACCGTGCCGATGACCATCACGATGGCGGCGACCAGCGTCGAGAGCAGGACCACCTCGCGGTTGTCGTCGTCGAAGAGCATGTAGACGAGGACGAAGCTGATCATCGCGGCGGTCAGCCAGGTCAGGTACGGGAAGAACCACATCTTCACCGTCAGCTTGTCCGGCGCCTCGCGGAGCAGGATCGCGCGCATCCGCAGCTGGGTGAAGCAGATCGCCAGCCAGACGAAGAGCGCGATGGCCCCGGAGGAGTTCAGCAGGAAGCTGAAGACCGTGTCCTTGAAGGCGTAGTTGAAGTAGACGGCGACGAAGCCGAAGACCACGGAGCCCAGGATCGCGGCGACCGGCACGCCGTTCTTGGAGACCTTCGCGAAGGCCTTGGGGGCGTCGCCGCGCTCGCCCAGCGAGAACGCCATGCGGGACGCGGTGTAGAGGCCCGAGTTCAGGCAGGACAGCACGGCCGTCAGCACGATCACGTTCATGATCTGGCCCGCGTGCGCGATGCCGATCGAGTCGAGGGCGGCGACGTACGAGCCCTTCTCGGTGATCGACTTGTCGTTCCACGGCAGCAGGGTCAGCACGATGAAGATCGAGCCGAGGTAGAAGATGCCGATGCGCCAGATCACCGAGTTGGTGGCCTTGGTGACCGCGCGGCGCGGGTCCTCGGACTCACCGGCGGCCAGGGTGACGATCTCGCTGCCCATGAAGGAGAAGACGACCATCAGGACGCCGGTCAGGATCGACCCGACCCCGTTGGGCATGAACCCGCCGGTGTCCGTGAGGTGCGCGAAGCCCGCGCCCGGGTTGTCCGAGCCCGGCAGCACGCCGAAGACGGCCAGCAGACCGACGATCACGAAGCCGCCGATGGCGACGACCTTGATGCCCGCGAACCAGAATTCGAACTCGCCGTACGAGGCGACCGAGCCGAGGTTGGTGACCGTCAGCACGACCATCACGATCAGCGCCCAGGCCCACTGCGGGACGGCCGGGACCCAGCCTTCCAGGATGTTCGCGCCCGCGGTGGCCTCGACGGCCAGGACGACGACCCAGAAGAACCAGTACAGCCAGCCGATGGAGAAGCCGGCCCAGCGGCCGAGCGCCCGGTCGGCGTAAGCGGAGAAGGATCCGGAGTTCGGGCTGGCCGCGGCCATCTCGCCGAGCATCCGCATCACGAAGACCACCATCGCGCCGACCAGCGCGTAGGAGATCAGGATGGCGGGACCGGCCTTGGCGATGCCGCCGCCGGAACCGACGAAGAGGCCGGCGCCGATGACGCCGCCAATGGCGATCATGGACAGGTGCCGGTTCTTGAGACCGGCCTTCAGACCGTCGGAGGGCTGGGTGCCATCGGGTTCACCGGTGGGGCCGCCTGACTTCTGAAGGGTCGTCGTGGAGCTCATGGACGAATCCTTAGGTTCTCGGGTTGCGAGTTCCGGCATTCAAACCCGGGATGAACGTAAGACGGAAGACCTGAATCCGGATCGTGTCCGTCGGACGAACCTCCGGGACCAAGGTCCCGAACCGCTGCACCCCGCCCCAACTGCGTCCTTTGGGTTTACTTGAGCTTTAGAAGTGACTTACGCGACATCGCCCCGGCACCCCTTGCGCGGCGCCCGGGCCCCTCGTGTCACACTCGTGCCCATGCGCGTCTACCTCGGCTCCGACCATGCCGGCTACGAACTGAAGAACCACCTCGTCGAGTGGCTGGGGGCCCAGGGCCACGAGGCCGTCGACTGCGGTCCCCACATCTACGACGCCCAGGACGACTACCCGCCGTTCTGCCTGCGCGCCGCGGAGAAGACCGCCGCGGACCCGCAGAGCCTCGGCATCGTCATCGGCGGCTCCGGCAACGGCGAGGCCATCGCCGCGAACAAGGTCAAGGGCGTCCGCGCCGCGCTGGCCTGGAGCGAGCAGACCGCCGCCCTCGGCCGCGAGCACAACAACGCCAACGTCCTCTCCATCGGCGGCCGCATGCACACGGTGGAGGAATCGACCAAGTTCGTCGAGATCTTCCTCGCCACGCCGTACTCCGACGAGGAGCGCCACACCCGCCGGATCGAGATGCTCTCCGCCTACGAGACCACCGGCGAGCTGCCCCCGATCCCGGCGCACCACCCGCAGGGCTGACACCCCCGCCCCGCACACGAGACGTACGACGGCGGCGCCGGGACCCCCGGCGCCGCCGTCGCGTCCGCACGCGACGGGCCCCGACCGCACCAGGAGCAGCGCCGTGCCCGAGGGGCATACGATCCACCGCCTCGCCCAGGACCACGCCGAACGGTTCGCGGGCCGGCCGCTGCGCGTCAGCAGCCCCCAGGGCCGCTTCGCCGAGAGCGCCGCCCTGCTCGACGGCCGCGAGCTCGACACGGCCGAGGCCCACGGCAAGCACCTCTTCCTCGGCTTCGACGGCCCCGCCGGGGACTGGATCCACATCCACCTCGGCCTCTTCGGGAAGTACGGCTTCGGCCCCGTCCCCGCCCCGCCCGCCACGGACACCGTGCGTCTGCGCCTCGTCGGCCGGGAGCACTACGCCGACCTGCGCGGCCCCACCACCTGCGCGCTGATCACCGGCGCCGAGAAGCAGGCGATACACGAGCGCCTCGGCCCGGACCCGCTGCGCCCCGACGACGACCCCGACCGGGCCTGGGCGCGGATCTCCCGCTCCCGCACCACGATCGCCGCCCTCCTGATGGACCAGAAGGTCGTCGCGGGCGTCGGCAACGTCTACCGCGCCGAGGTCCTCTTCCGGCACGGCATCGACCCCTACCGGCCCGGCCGGGACCTCGCGCGCGCCGAATGGGACGCGATGTGGCACGACCTCGCCGCGCTGATGCGCGAGGGGGTCCGGCTGAACCGCATCGACACCGTCCGCCCCGAACACACCCCCGAGGCCATGGGCCGCCCGCCGCGCGTGGACGACCACGGCGGCGAGGTCTACGTGTACCGCCGCGCGCACCTGCCCTGCCTGCTGTGCGGCGGCGAGATCCGCACCGCCGGCCTCGCCGCCCGCAACCTCTTCTGGTGCCCGGGCTGCCAGCCCCGCTGAACCGCGCCGGCCTAGAACCCGTGCGGGAGCCAGGGCGCCAGGTCCGAGGTGAAGGCCCGGGAGGCCTCCTGGAGGGCGCCCGGGCGCAGTTCGGTGACCAGGCCCGCGCCCGCCAGCGACGCGAGGGTGACCCCGCCCAGGTACGCCGAGCCCAGCTCCGCCACCGACAGGGCCAGCTCCGCCGGATCCTCCGTGCGCACGCAGGACGCCCCCTTCGCGTCGCCGGTCAGCCGCCAGCGCCCCGCGTTCCACGGGCAGAAGGCGTCCGCCACCTCGAAGACCACGTCCACCGGAGCCCCGTACGTCCGGGCCTCCAGCGCCGCCCCCAGCTCCACCAGGCGCACGTGCAGCGCGTCCCGGGTGCGCGGCTGGGCCCGGCGCACGTCACTGACCAGGTGCAGCAGCGGATCGTCCACCGGCCGCTTGCGCGCCCGTACCGTCCAGGTCAGGTCGATCCCGAACACGTACGCCCACAGCGCCCCGTACGCCGCCGGGTCCAGCGCGTCGAGGTCCTCGACCTCCACCACCCCGGCCGAGCCGCTCAGTTCCCAGCCCGGCCGCACCCGGTAGCGGGCGTACCCCACCACGCGCCCGTCCGCCTCCCGCTCGGCCAGCACGCACTTCAGCGGGGACCGGCCCGCACGCCCCGACGCCGGATCGAGCAGCGCCTGCCGCTCCCAGCCGGGCTGACGCGCCGTCATGCCCGGTCGTCGCGGCACCAGTTCCGCGTACACCGCCTCGCACGCGGTCAGCGCCTTCTGCGGATCCACCAGGCGCAGCCGCACGCCGTCCGCCCCCGGCGGCAGCCGCAGCCGGACCCGGCTGGTGTCGATGTCCACGGCGAGCGAGTACGCCGCGGTGCCGTAGCCGAACCGCCCGTAGATCGCCGGATCCGACGCCGTCAGCACGGCGACCGGCTCGCCACCCGCCCGGATGTCGTCGAGTTGGCGCCGCATCAGCGCGGTGAGCAGACCCCGGCGCCGGTGCGTCGGCGTCACGCCGACCATGGTCACGCCCGCGGCGGGCACCAGCGCCCCGCCGGGCACCGTGACCCGGAAGGTGAAGGCGCCGGCCGAGGCCACGCAGATGTCCCCGTCCCAGACCCCCAGCGAACGCTCCGCCTCGGTCAGGGACTTGTAGAGTTCACGCTCTTCCTCCTCCTCCGGCACACCGCCGAACGCCAGTTCCAGATGGTCGTACCAGGCATCCCACTCTTCGGGCCGCAGCACCCTCGTCTCATGAGCCATGGGGCCATCCCTATCAGGGCAATCCATCCTGGTCGACCCGTTTTGGTCCGGAAATCTCCATGCGGTCCGGGGGTACCCCTGCGCGCTCACAGTCAGGATGGATAGGGTCCCGGAACAATGGGCGGAGCACGGATGGAAACCCTCACGGCACGGCTGCGGAAGACCTCGCACCGGGCCCGCACCGCGCTGCGCAAATCCGCCGTCGACTACTTCCGCGGCGACGCCTCCGACTGGCTCGCCTTCGGCGGCCTGATCCTCACCGTCCCGGCCATCACCTGGGGCACCCTCCTGCTGCCCGTCTGGTTCTCGCCGTCGGCCCTCGTCCTGCCCATCGTCGCGGGCGGACTGCTGCTGCGCCCCGCCAGTTTGCTCGCCCTCTACGCCGCCGCCGCGACCGCGCTGATCGTCGAGGCGCTGGCCCTCGGTCCCTACACCGAAGGCCCCGCCCGGGTCACTCCCGGCACCATCCTCGTGGTCGCCGCCTGCGGGTTCTTCGGCCTGGTCATCGCCCAGTTCCGCAGCCGCGTCGGCGTGCCCTGGAGACGCGGCGGCACCATGCTCTTCGACCTGCGCGAACGCATCCGGGTGCAGAGCAAGCTGCCCGCCCTGCCGCGCGGCTGGCACCGCGAGATGGCCCTGCGCCCGGCGGGCGGCCAGTCCTTCTCCGGCGACTTCGTGGTCGCCGCCCGGACCAACGGCGGCCGCACCCTCGAAGTCGTCCTGACCGACGTCTCCGGCAAGGGCATGGACGCGGGCTCCCGCGCCCTGCTCCTCTCCGGCGCCTTCGGCGGACTGCTCGGCTCGCTGCCCCCGCGGGACTTCCTGCCCGCCGCCAACGGCTACCTGCTGCGCCAGGACTGGGACGAGGGCTTCGCCACCTCGATCCACCTCGTCCTCGACCTGGAGACCGGGGACTACGACCTCCTCTCCGCCGGTCACCTGCCCGCCCTCCAGCTCTGCGCGGGCACCGGCCGCTGGCAGGAGAGGAGCGGCGAGGGCCCGCTCCTCGGCGTCTACGACGGAGCCGCCTTCGAGGCCGCCCACGGCAACCTGCGCCGCGGCGACGTCCTGCTGCTCTTCACCGACGGCCTCGTCGAAACGGCCGACCGCGACATCAGCGAGGGCATCGACCGGCTCACCGGCGAAGCCGACCGCTACGTCACCTCCGGCTGGGAGGGCTCGACCTGGCACCTGATCGAGAAGGTCGCCAAGGACGTCAACGACGACCGCGCGCTGCTGCTGATCCGCCGCTCGCCCTGACCCTCCCGCATCCCACCGGAAGGCGCCGGGTGGGGTTTACCCCACCCCTGACCGGCCCGTTTCCACCATGGCCCGCCCGGCCCCCCGCTCCGTAGCGTCAAGGTCACGAGCAGGAACGGCAGACGCGGAAGGCGGCACACCATGGGGTTCGGGCGCGGCAGGCAGCAGCGGGAGCGGCAGCAGGGGCACGGCGGGAGCGACGACCGGTCCCGCGGCGGGCAGGGTTTGTGGGACGCGTCCGGAGCCGCGGCCGCCGCCGGTCGCGCATCCGGAGCCGGTTACGCCGCCACCGCGCCCGCCGTCCAGCTGAGCGACGTACGCCGCTCCTACGGGCGGGGCTCCGCCACCGTCCAGGCCCTGCGCGGCATCGACCTCAGCCTGCCGCGCGGCAGCTTCACCGCCGTCATGGGCCCCTCCGGCTCCGGCAAGTCCACCTTCCTGCAGTGCGCCGCCGGACTGGACCACCCCAGCTCCGGCTCCGTCCGCCTCGGCGGCACCGAGATCACCGGCATGAACGAGAACCAGCTCACGGTGCTGCGCCGCAGCCGCCTCGGCTTCGTCTTCCAGGCCTTCAACCTGCTGCCCTCCCTCACCGTCGAGGAGAACGTCCTGCTCCCGCTGCGCCTCGCGGGCGGCCGGGTCACCGCGGACGGCGCCGCCCGCGCCGCCGCCCTCCTCGCCCAGGTCGGCCTCGAAGGCAAGGGCCACCGCCGCCCCGGGGAACTCTCCGGCGGCCAGCAGCAGCGCGTGGCCATCGCCCGCGCCCTGGTCACCCGCCCGGACGTGGTCTTCGCCGACGAGCCCACCGGCGCCCTGGACACCACCACGGCGGCCGAGGTGCTCGCCCTGCTCCGGGGCGCGGTCGACAGCCTCGGCGCGACCGTGGTCATGGTCACCCACGACCCGGCCGCCGCCGCCCACGCCGACCAGGTGCTCTTCCTCGCCGACGGGCTGATCGCGGACCGGCTGCCGCGCAGCCCCGCCCACGCCGTCGCCGCCCGGATGGCCACGCTCACCGGCCGCCGCAGCGCCCCGACGACCGCCGCCGTCCCCACCACCGGCGACGCCGCGTACGCGGGAGCGGCCGCCTGATGTTCCGCCCCTCCCGGACCAACGGCCTCGCGCGGGCGGCGGTGCGTTTCCGACCCGCCGCCTTCGCGGGCACCTTCCTCGCCCTCCTGATGACCGTGGCCATCGTCTGCGCCTGCGGCATCCTGCTGGAGGGCGGACTGCGCGCCTCCGTCCCGCCCACCCGGTACGCCGACGCCCCCGTCGTCATCGCCGCCGACCAGCGGATCCGCATGACCGCCGGACGCGGGGAGGACGCCGAGGAACTCTCGGTCCCGGTCCCCGACCTGGCCCGGGTGGACGCCGCACTGCTGGGCGCGCTCGCCCCGCTGGGCCGGGCCGTGCCCGACGTGTCCTTCCCCGTACGGTCCGGCGCCGGCGCGCTGACGGCGTACGGCTGGGGCTCCACCGCCTTCACCGGCGCCCGGCTCACCGCGGGCCGTGCGCCCGGGCCCGGCGAGGTCGTCCTCGGCGGCGCCGCCTCCGCGCGCGCGGACACCGGCGGCGGCCCGGAGCGGGTCGCCCTCGACACCCCGGCCGGGAAGCGGGAGTTCCGGGTCTCCGGACGTACGGACGCCCCCGGCGCCTGGTTCTCCGACGACCAGGCCCGCACCCTCTCCGGCCACCCTCTGGCCCTCGACGCCATCGCGCTCCTCCCCGCCCCCGGCGCGGACCGGGCGGGGTCCGGCGCCGCGACCGCCCTCGCCGACCGGGCGCGCGCCGCCGTCGGCGACCGGGCCCGCGTCCTCACCGGCGACGCGCGCGTCCTGGACGCGCCGCTCGCCTCGGCCAGGGAAGTGCTCATCGGCCTCGGCGGCTCCTTCGGCGGCGTCGCGACCCTCGTCGCCGTCTTCACCGCCACCGGATCCGTCGCCCTCTGCGTCGGCCAGCGCTCCCGCGAATACGCCCTGCTGCGCGCCGTCGGAGCCACCCCGCGCCAGATCCGCCGCTCCATCGCCACCGAAGCGCTCCTGGTCGCTCCCCTCGCGGGCGCCCTGGGCTGCGTACCGGGCGTCTTCCTGGCCGAGTGGTGGTTCGGCGCGCTCCAGGAGAAGGGGGCCGTCCCGGCCGCCCTCACGCTCCGCCCCTCCTGGATCCCGTTCGCGGCCGCCGTCGCCGTCGGCCTCGGCACCGCCCTCCTCGCGGGCCGCTGCGCCGCCCGCCGACCCGCGAAGACCCGCCCCGGCGCGGCCCTCGCCGAAGCCGCGGTGGAACGCCCGGGCCAGGGCCGGATCCGCACCTCCTTCGGCATCGCCGCCCTGGCGGGCGGATTCGCCTGCGCGGGCCTGGCGGGTGGCGGCTCCGTGACCGCCGCCGCCACCGCCGGACCCGGCGTCGTCATGCTCTTCATGCTCGCCGTGGCCCTGCTCGGACCGCTGATCGCCCGCGCCTGCGCCGCCGTCCTCGGCCTCCCGCTGCGCGCCGCGGGCCCGGCGGGCTCCCTCGCCGCCGCCAACTCCCGTACCAACGCCCGCAGACTGGCCTCCGCCCTCACCCCCATCGTGCTCGCCGTCGCCTTCTCCTCCACCCTGGTCTTCCTCCAGACCAGCACGGACCGGGCCACCGGCCACCAGCAGAGCGCGGGCCTGCTGGCCGACCGCATCGTCACCGCCCCCGCCGGATCCGGCGGCCTCCCCTCCGACGCCGCGGCCCGGGCCGCCGCCCTGCCCGGCGTCACCGCCGCCGTCCCCGTCGGCCACACCACGGTTCTCGTGCCCACCGGCAGCGGATCCGGCGCCGAACTGCGCAGCGCCCCCGCCCAGGTCACCGGCGGCGACCTCACCCCCGTACAGGACCTCGCCGTCCGCGGCGGCTCCCTCGCCGCCCTGCGGCCGGGCACCGTCGCCGTCGACCAGGGCCTCGCCGAAGCCGCCGGGGCGCGCCTCGGCGGCCGGATCACCCTGCGGCTGCCCGACGGCGTCCGGGTCACCCCCGAGATCGTCGCGGTCTACGGCCGCGGCCTCGGCTTCGGCGAGGTCACCCTCCCGGCCGCCGACCTCGCCGGACACCGCACCTCATCCGCCGCCACCGAACTCCTGGTCCGCGGCTCCTCGCCCGGCCTCGCGGAACTCGGCGGCGCGGTCAGCGACAAGAGCGGCTGGGCCACCGCCCAGGGCCTGGACCGGCGGCTCGGCGCCTGGGCCAATACCGTCATGGCCGCCGTCCTCGGCGGATTCGCCGCCCTCGCCGCCGCCAACACCCTGACCATGACCGTCCTGGACCGCCGCCGCGAACTGACCCTGCTGCGCCTGGTCGGTTCCACCCGCCGCCAGGTGCTCCGCATGATCCGCTGGGAAGCCCTCCTGATCGGCGGCGCGGGCCTGGTCCTCGGCACCGCCATCGCCGCCGCCACCCTGATCCCGATGGCGAAGGCCCTCACCGGCGAGGCGCCGTACGTCCCCCCGCTGGTCTACGGCTCCTTCGCGGTCGGCGCCCTGGCCCTCACCCTCCTGGCCACGTCCCTCCCGGCCCGCCACGCCTTGCGGCGGCCTGGAGGGAGCACGCCCTAGTCGAAGCGGATGTGGCGTACGCCGATCAGCGTGCGCCGCAGCCGTCCGCGCAGCGGGCCGTCCGTGTCCGGGGTCAGCGCCAGGCCCGCGTGCGCGGCGATCCGGTCGGCGACCCGGGACACGGGCAGCCGGTCCGTCCACAGGTGCTCCGCGAACTCCGGTGCGCGCAGGGCCTCCAGGGCGCCGTCGAGGCGCGCGACGGCGAAGCTCTCCCGCTTCAGTCCGCGGCCCAGGCCGCGCTCGCGCAGCCGCCGCAGCACGGTCTCGCGGTCGGCCAGCAGGGCGAAGTGCCGGACGTCGTGGCCGTGTTCGCGCAGCCGGCCGACGGTCTCGGCGAAGTAGCGCGGCTCCGTGACGGTCATCGGGACGAGCACCACCCCCGGGTGGCGCCCGGCCGCCAGGTCCAGTACCTCGAACACACCTTGGCGCCAGGCCGGCAGATCCTGGAAGTCCCCGCGCAGCGCGGGCGGCAGCGCGCGGTGCAGCCCGAAGCCGATGTGTTCGGGATCGCACAGCACGCTGCCGGGCAGCCGCCGCAGCAGCGCGTGGGCGGTCTGCGTCTTCCCGCCGCCGAAGGGGCCGTTGAGCCAGACGATCACGGGGCGCTCCGCACGGACCGCCAGGGCCCGATGCCGAGCTTCCCGGTCGTCCCGACGTCGAGGGGTTCGACGAGCTTCAGCCGCACGGCCGCCGCCCCCGGCCGCGGCACCACGTCCACGTACCGGCCCTCGACCGCGGCCCCGTCCGTGACCGTGTTGCGCCACAGCAGCGGGACCCGCGCGGCGTCCCCGGGCGCCAGTTCCAGCGCCTGCGGGGGCCCGTCCATGCCCGCCACGCCGGTGGCGATCCCGCCCGACCCGTGCACCACCGCCACCTGCACCGGCCGCTGCTCCGCGTCGAGCACCCGCACCTCGGGGTACCCCTCCAACCGGTACGCTCCGGCGGCGCAGTTGACCAGACGGACACCTCCCGCCCGCAGGCCCATCGCCGCGTCCCCCTGCTCCTCGACGAGCCGGATCCCGCCCTCGGGGCACGCCTCGCCGGGATCCGCCGACGGGACGTCCGTGAGCCGGGGCTTCCCCGGGTGCGTGGCCACCCCGCTCGGCCTCCCGGTCGGCCGGGGCAACCCCGCGGTCGGCACCCCGGTCGGCCCGGGCGCCACCGGCGGCGCCGGCGGCGTCGCGCACCCCCCGAGCACCACCCCGGCCACCACCGCGACCGCCCCGCCCCGCACCCCCGCCCGCCGCGCCCACCCCGGCACCCGCTCCCGCGCCCGACCCCGCGCCGCTCGGCCCGCCACGCCCCGCATCCCGTTCCCCGTCATGCGGCGACCCTACGACGGGCCGAGCGCGCGCCGCAGCCGGGCTCCTGGCCCGGAGCCCGGCCCGAGGCCGGGACCGCGCCGCCCCTCTCAACGTCCGTGGAACCGACCTCAGGGGACACCCCCCGGGTCCTCGGGCACTCTCGGCCCCCGGCACCCCGGTCCGCGGCCAGGGCGGGCGGTGGCCCCGCCCCGGCGAGGGGCCCCGCAGTGGCCCCCGGGGGACGGCCGCACTCCGGCAACGGCCCCCGTCCCCGGCAACGGCCCCCGCCCCCGGCGAGGGGCCCCGCCCGGCCACTCCGCGGCGATTGGCCGGGGCCCCGCGCCGCGGACCGGCCTAGCGTGCCCCCATGGACCGCACGCTCGCCGCCGATCTCGCCGACCTCCCCGCCCTGCTCGACGCCACCCGCCGCGCAGCCACCGACGCGCTGGCCACCCTGGCCGAACGTCCCGTCGTACCGCCACCCGTCGCACAGCGGACCGCACCGCCCACCACCGGACCGCACTCCGCCACCGCACCGCCTGCCACCGCAACGCCCACCGCCCCGCCGGCAGATGACCCCACCGCACCCCTGCCGGCAGGTGCCCGTCTCCCCACCCGCGGCACCGGCCTCGCCGACACCCTCGCCGCCTTCCAGGACCACTGGGCCCCGCGGTTCTCCGCCTCCGCCGGCCCCCGCTACCTCGGCTTCGTCACCGGCGGCGCCACCCCCGCCGCCCTCGCCGGGGACTGGCTGACCGCCGCGCACGACCAGAACTCCAACTCCGCCCTCGACCCGGCGGGCCAGGACCTGGAGCGCGAGACCACCGGCTGGCTCCGCGACCTCTTCGGCCTCACCGACGCCCACACCGGCGTCTTCGTCAGCGGCGCCACCATGTCCAACACCACCGGCCTCGCCATCGCCCGCGAATGGCTGGGGGAGCGCGCCGGGGTCTCCCCGGCCCAGGACGGCGTGGCCGCCCTCGGCCCCGTCCGGGTCCTCTCCGGCGCCCCGCACTCCTCCATCGCCAAGGCCCTCGCCGTCCTCGGCCTCGGCCGCGCGGCCCTGGTGCCCGTACCGACCCTGCCCGGCCGGGAGGCCGTGGACCCGGCCGCCCTCGACAGCGCCCTCGCCGACGCCCCCGGCCCCTGCGTCGTCGTCGCCAACGCGGGCACCGTCAACACCGTCGACTTCGACGACCTGCGCGCCGTCGCCGCACTCCGCGCACGCCACGACTTCTGGCTGCACACGGACGCCGCGTTCGGCGCCTTCGCCGCGCTCTCGCCGGAGCACGCCCCGCTCACCGACGGCCTCGACGCCGCCGACTCCGTCACCGTCGACCTCCACAAGTGGCTCAACGTCCCCTACGACAGCGCCGTTCTCTTCACCCGCCGCCGCGACCTCCAGGCCCGCGTCTTCCAGAACGCCGCCGCCTACCTCGGCCCCCTCGGCGAGCACCCCGACCTCGTCCACCTCACCCCGGAGAATTCCCACCGGCTGCGCGCCCTGGCGGCCTGGTTCACGCTGCGCGCGTACGGCCGCCAGGGCCACAGGGAGATCGTCGAACGGGACATCGCCTGCGCCCGGGAACTGGGCGCCGCCCTGGACGCGGACCCGGCCTTCACGCTGCTCGCGCCGGTCCGGCTGAACGTCGTCTGCTTCACCCTCGCCGCCGACCCGACCCCGGCCCGCCTGACCGCGCTGCGCGAGGCCGCGAACGGCGAGGTCTTCGTCACCCCCACCGTGTACGCGGGAACCCCCGCCCTGCGCGCCGCGTTCTCCAACTGGCGCACCACGTCCGCCGATGTGCGGCGGGCTGCCGGGGCCCTGCGCCGCGCCGCCGAGGGGATCGCATGACCGACCGCCGCCCACCGCTCACCCTGACCGAGGTCGAGGCCCTGGCCCGCGCGGCGCACGAGGGGCAGACCGACAAGGCCGGCCGCCCGTACGCCGAGCACCTCGCCGCTGTCGCGGAAGGCGTCCGCGTCCGCGGCGGCAGCGCCGACCAACAGGCGGCGGCCTGGCTGCACGACGCGGTCGAGGACGACGCCCTCAGCCGCGAGTGGCTGGATTCCGCCGCCCTCCCGCAGTCCGTGAAGGACATCGTCCTCGCGGTCACCAAACGCCCGGGCGAACCGGTCGAGGCGTACACCGCCCGCATCCTGGCCACCCCGGGGGCCCTGCTCGTCAAGGAAGCGGACCTCGCCCACAACGCGGACCCGGCCCGGCTGTCCGTACTGGACGAGCCCACCCGGCGGCGCTTGACCGGCAAATATGCCCGCGTGCGCTCCCTGCTCGGCCTCTGAAACGAGCCCGGTTGGCAGAAAGGGCCGTCACCGGGCGGATAGCGGGGCTCCGTTGGTGGCACGATGTTCCTGGGGACGCACGTGGCCGTGCGCCCCCGGGCCGACCAGGGGACGACCGAAGGTGTGATCAGTAGTGGCCATTTCGCTGTCAGTGGTGGTTCTGTTGGCGGTCATCCTGGTGGTGCTGATCCGCGGGAACCACATCAAGGCGGGCCCCGCGATCGTGGCGGTCCTCTTCGGTTTCTTCCTGGCGTCCAGCTCCATCGCACCGGACGTGAACCGCTTCCTCAACTCCCTCGCGGACACCATCGCGGGCATCAAGCTGTAGCCCGCCTCCTCCGCCCGGACCGGCGCCGTCACGCGTGCTGCGGCGCCTCGTCCTTCAGCAGGGTCCGCAGCGTCGCGCGGAACTCCGGCGTGTCGACCTCACTGTGCACGGACACGGCATGCTCCGCCGCCGCCCGCACCACTTCATCCGCCTCGCCCGAGATGGCGAGGCTGCACTTGGCTTCACTCGGGTAGTCCCGACAGTCGATGACCTTGCGCATGACGTGCCTCCGATGGGTACCGCGCCCGCGCCCGGCCACCGAGCCGACCGCCGACACCGACGCCGCGCACAGCGCCTCCTCCCACCATCCTCCCTACGCACCGCCGCCGCCCCCCGAAACCGGGGCCGGGCCCAGCGCAGCTGCGTGCGACGGCCTACGGCCCCGTGGCGGCGAGAGTGATGCGGTCGGCTTCGATGCGTGCCAGTAGATCGGTCAGTGAGCACTCGGTGCGGGCACGGGGGATCGGGTCGAAGTCCGTTACCTCCGGAGCCGTGGCCAGGTAGTCGGAGGGTGCGATCCCCCAGGCTTCGATCAGGCTCCACCCGGCCTGCACTTCGGCTCGCTGCCCGTCTATGGATGACACCCGTAGCCATGCCGTGCACTGATCTGAGAAGTCATACGGCAGGTAGGCGGTGCCGCCGCCGTCCCTGAGCCCGCGCACGTGGGCGCTCCACTGCTCCAAGAGGCGCACAAGCCTCGCCCCCAAGCCGCCCGGCGCCTCAGGGGCGTCGTCCAGTGCGAAATAGTACGAATCGCAGATGTGTCGATGAGGGCCGATCCGCAGCCGGAGATCGCTATGAGCCCCTCGGGTACGGACGCGCTCGAAATGCAGAGCGACGTGTTCTGTCATGGGTCCCTCTCAGGAAACGCCTCAGGGCCAGGTCCGAGGAAGCATCCTCTGACCTGGCCCTGAGCCATCAAGAGCGGGCGACGGGAATCGAACCCGCGTAGCTAGTTTGGAAGATCGCGTACGCGCTTACCCCCTCACCAGCCAAGTCCCTGACCTGCACACGAGGCGAGCGCTCACCGCAGATGACCGTGGTTCCCCACCACTCGCCGTCTGATCGGGCACACGGAGGGCACGCGTGCAGACACGAGTGTCAGCGGAACATGTCCGGCATCGGACACCGCTCCAACGTCTCGTGCGGTCGGTCGGCCCAGTTCCACCAGACATGCGGCGCCGGGCACTTCCACACACCCCGACAGACGCGCTTGTCGTCGTCCTTCCTCCGGCAGAGCACGAATCCGCCGAACTCCATGACTCGGCTGCACTCCGGACAGGTCGGCTCGTTGCTGGTCATGCTGAGGACGCTAACGGCGTTGGGGTGTCTTGTCGCGCACTTGTGCCCTGCACCGGCGCATACCAGCGCAAGCGGCGCCCAACCCAGCCCAACCCTTTACCCGTCGGTCAGACATCGCCCTGAGACCGCTCAAGGCCCTCCATGAGCGCATTGTGGAAGGCCAGCTCGGCGGTCCGGCAGGGCGCGGTGAGGAACATCTCCTGAGCCTCGCCGAGACCGCATCCGGCCACCTGTCGGGTCACCAAGACCGCGTCCACGCCGTGACAGTCGATTCCCTTCAGAAAATCTTGCAGCGCCCTGCCGTCGTGGTGCTCCGCCCACACCGGCCGCGCCCGCGCAGCCACCTCGGCTATGCGTGCCTCTCGCTCCGCGTCCACAGCGATACCCACCTTCTCCGCCGACGGCTCTAACGACCGACCGGGATCTCGTAGACGATCTCGCACAGCGCGGATGGAATGACGATGTCCGCCGTCTCCACTGGCCGTCCCTGGTCGCTGTAGTACGTCCGCCGGATGTGCGTGACCAGAGCGGCCTTTTGGATCCCGAGGAGCGACGCCTCCTCTGCATTCGCCTGCCGCGGTTCCGGCTGCTCCACGGCATGGCTTACGGTGACCCCGATCGCGGCCATGCGGTTCACCACGCCGACCCCGGCGTGCGGCCCGCCCTCGGGCAGGACGACGAGCGTCCCGGCCGTCAGCTCGTACGGCTCCCAACTCGTCGACAGCTGCACCGGCCGACCGTCGGCAAGGAACTCGTAGACGGTACGGACGCACAGGTCGCCCTCGGCGATCCCGAGCCGCGCCGCGATCTCGGCCGGAGCCGGCACCTTCGCCTCGGTCCGGCTCTCCCAGTCACCCTGCTTGCCCAAGGCCTGCATGTCCGCCCGGAACGGGGAGCCGCCCGGCTGCTCGCGCGCCGAGGACCGGACCACTCGCACGCGCCTCCGCGGTTCGGCGACGTACGTCCCCGAACCAGCTCGCCCCTCCAGCACGCCTTGGGAGATCAACAGCTCCTGCGCCCGGCGGACCACGTTCTCGCCGACGCCGCACTCCTCGGCCAGCTGGGCCCGGGAGGGGAGTCGGTCTCCGACCGTCCAGACGTGCTCCGCGATCCGCTGCCGCAGGACGTCGGCGACGCGGAGATAAGGCGGCTGCTCAGGCATATGGAAAATCTAGTCCACTAGCTCTAATCTAGTTAACTAGCTTCACTCAACGTGATTGATCGGCGACGGAGGTCCTCTGTGCCCGCTTCGGAAGCAAGGGCCGAGGATCTCGCCGCCCGGTTGTCCGCCCTGGGCTTGACCACACGAGTGGAGCAACACCCCACCTACACGTCGATCGAAGCGGAGGTACCGGAGGCTCTGCCCGCCGAGACGTGGCGCGCGGTCTTGGAAGTGGTGGCGGAGGCCGATCGGTTCGGTCTCCTCGCCAGCAGCTTGACCGGCCGCACTCTGTGGGCGGCCGTAGGCAAGGTGGTCCCCGCGACAGGCGATGTCCGGGGACCTGGCCATCAGCAATAGGAGCTGATCAGCGTGTTCAACCGTAAGGGCACTGCCGCCGCCCCCACCAGTGGGCTGCAACTCCCCGCACTCACCTATGCCACGCACGCCCGAACCACCTACCGGTCCAGCGCGTGCGCGATCGGCACGCACCACGAGTGCGCCTATTCGTCCCCCACCGCGGCACCGGTCGGCATCCCCGTGACCTACGAGGCCTGCGACTGTCCGTGCCACGAGCCGGGCGCCCAGCCGCAACCACAGCAGGTGAACCCGTGAAGGGACGGACCCCGAGGGGCTCACTTGCCGCCCAGATCGAGATCACATCGGCCGACGTGCGGCGCGGCGACGTCATCCAGGTCGGCGGTCGGCCGTGCCGCGTGGCCGATCTCGTTCAGCTCCACGCTGGTGCGAAGCGCCTCCTGTTCGAGTCGGGCGAAGTCCTGACGATGCACGCCCGAAGCCGGCTCACCGCCCTCCGGTTGACGAGGAAGTGGTGACCCGCCCTGTGGCCTCCCTCCGCGAATCCATCGCCGATGACCTTCGGCACCAGATCACGACCGGCGCGTTCAAGGCCGGCGAACGCCTCCCGTCCGAAGCCCAACTCGCCGCCCGCTACACGGTCAGCACCCCGACGCTACGAACCGCCCTCGCGCGACTCCAGGGCGAGGGCCTGGTGGAGAAGATCCACGGCCTCGGAAACTTTGTCCGCCATCACCGCCACCCCATCACCTATCTCGGGGGCGCGGGCACGGTGACTGCCTGCACCGCCCTCTCAGAGCCCTTACGGGTAACCGCGCGCGCCAAGAACCTCTGGTCGGACGACCACCTCACCGGCCTGCTGAACGTGCCGCCCCGCAGCCCCCTGACGGAAATCCTCCTCGTCGCCCACGAAGGCAAGGTGCCGCACAGCCTGGCCCGCGTCTACGTCCCCAGTGACCTGGTACCACCCGACCTGACCAGAGGGGTGACCTCGCCCAAGAAGACGGCACTGGCCCTGGCCAAACTCCGCCCGCCGCTGGCCGAAGTCCAAGAGAAGGTCAGCGCCCGCCTCCCGACCCAGGAGGAGGCAACTGCCCTACGGATCAGCACGTCCCTAGCAGTCCTCTCCCTCACCCGCGTGGCGACCGACACCACCGGCCGCGTAGTCGAGGCGGCCCTCCTATTGCTCCCGGGAGACAGAGCGAACGCGCTCTTCACTACCCGAGCTGTGACCGAGGGGAGGGGCGAGAAGCGATGACCTCAACCAACGAACTTCGCCTCCTCCCTTGGTCGGGCCCCGACGACAAGCCGTGCTTCCTGAGCACCGACAACAGCGGTGGCTTCCTCTCCCGCCTGGCTGACATCACCGAGGAGGCGCAGCTCCAGTCAGCGTCCGAACTCCTCGACCAGGCCCTCGACGTGCTGACCGACCCTGAGACGGATCCGCACGAACTCCATCTCGTGGCAGCGGACTTAACTGCCGCCCTACGAGCCGCACTCCGCACAGCAACCAGCCGCGGCCACCGCCTTCTGCGTACGGCCCAAGGGGGCGAAGGCGAACACACCCCGCGACTGCCGATACCCCTCGGCTGACTTCACCCTCCCAACACGCCAGAGTGGCCCCGAAGTACTTCGGGGCCACTCTGGCGTCAGCGCACACGGCTCCGGAGGCCCCGTGTGCGCCACGCGTATAGCGAGGTCAAGGGCCTGGAGGCGACATCCGCCGCCTCGCCAGTCCACGAATAGGCCGCAGAGCTGGCGGGGTAGGAGTGTTAGCCGCCGGTCTGTGACCCGACGGCCCCACGGCGGCTGGGAGAGTCCCGATTCTGATGTTCGGCTGCACCGGTAGGCCAAGGTTTGGTGTGATCTGAGGGTGAGTGGAGTAGTAGAGACCATCATCCCCTCGGCTTCGTCATTTGCGGCTGCGGGCCTTGCCTCCTGGTTGGCCGTGCGAGGGGTACGCCATCAGGCGAACACCCAGCACGCGCTAGCGACTGGTACCCAAGCCGCGCAACGAGAGTCTGAGGCCCGTGCAGCGAGGCGGGAGGCGTACGCGAAGTTCATTTCCGCTGCTGTGCGCACAGCGGGGCTGCTTGTCCTCGTGAGCGAGGCGGGCATCACCGAGGATGAGTGCCGAGATCGCCGTGAGAGCGCGCAACAAGCTCTACATGAGGTCATCGAGCATGAGGCGATCGTAAGCGTCGAAGGACCGGAAGGCGTCGCTCTTGCGGCTCATCAAGCGCGCCGAAGCCTCGACCACGAGCTGGCTGTCATCTTGGCGCACCGTCAAGCTCAGGGATCTTGGGAAGCCGTTGGGCAAGCTGGGCGTGCTCGACTGGAGGCGGTCAGCAGAATGACCACAGCCGCACGCCGCGTCTTCAACGGGGAGAGCACCTTTGCGGCTCCGGCTCCGTGCAGGGCGGGGTAGGCGCTTCCGTTGATGTCAGATTTGGATGCAGAAGCCCCCACCGGGATCGGCGGGGGCTTCGCTCTGGTGGGTACGGAGGTTTTCGAACCGCCGACATCTGCTTTGTAAGCTCGCCCGACCCTCGCCCTACGCCCACTCAATCCAAGCCAGAAGGTCTCTCAACGACCGCCCAGCGCTCCCGGCGTCCTCTCCCGTTGATGTCACCCGTGGATGTCAGGGGCAAGCTCACTTGAGCCCTAGCCCTCCCGGCAGAGGCCCGGCAGCGACGTCGGCCTTGGATCGCCTGAGTGTGCGGCTGTTGATGGGCTAGGCATCAAGATTCGTTTCTGCCAGGCTTGCAATCCAGCGGGCAGAGGCATACTGGCTCAGTAGGGTAGGGGCATGGGGACAGAGGCTCGTGGTTTTGGATCTTGGCACCTGAAGGGCGGCCGCTACGAACAACGCGGCTTGCCTGTGGAAGTACTGTCAGAGTTTGCTCGTTACGAGCGTCTCGTCATAGACGTCGCGAAAGGGATCTACAAGCGCCGCCATGCGATGAGGCAGCGCGTCCCGCGCGGGTTCACTTCCTCTTTTTCGCTACGCCTTTCAGAGGTGCGCCGCGGAAGCGTCATCCCCGTCCTAGAGGTTGCGCCTCAGGACTCATCTACTCTCTTCGATGACGACGACTCGGGGATCTTCGAAGAAGCTCGCCTGGTGATTCAGCGCGCACTGAAATCAATTGGAGAAGGGGATGGTATCCCCGGGGATTTCCCAGTGAACGCCCTGCGCGAATTTTCCCGATTCGGTCGCAGTCTCCAAGCGAATGAGACTATCGAGTTCGACGAAGGAACCCCTCAAGCAGCAAGCTACTCTCAATCCATCCGACGGCTTATCCATGAGCAAGCCAGACTTGATAAGTTCGAAATCGAGGCGCTAATTACGGGGCAAGTTACTGCCCTTCACGCCGACAAGGGAACCTTTGAGTTCAGGCTGTCTCGCAGCGGCAAGGTTGTAAACGGACACTTTCAATCGGATGACGTCGTAAGTGACCTTAAGCAATACCTCGACCGCTCTTCAATGGCTCCGACCGTGGCTATGAATGCCGTCCTCATTCAATCTATGGATGAGGAAGTGATTGAAATCCAGGACGTTCTCGCTGTGGAACCAGTCCTGCCATCAGAGTGGTCTGAGCGACTTGCAGAGTTGCAATCCTTGGAACCCGGATGGCTCGGCGGAGTAGGCCTTCAAGTCACAAGAAGGGTTCTCCGGGAGGCGGAGTCCCTACTTCTCGAATTCTTGGATGAGGGAATTGAACGCCCGTACATCTATCCAACCGAAGAGGGCGGAGTGCAGTTTGAGTGGCCCTTTTCCACTGGCGAAGTGAATTTGCACGTGCTCCCCGACGGCAGCGTTGAGGTCCTGGCATTCTCAAAGACTGATGAGCGGGAACGGCTCGAAAAGTTCGATTGGCGTCAGCTCCATGAAATCGCCGTTTCAGTACTCGGGGGGATGGCCGACTATGCAGGATGAAAACTCAGGGCTGCGTGAGGGCGAGTTTCTCATAGAGGGCGGAAAAGAGAAACTCTGGCGTCAGGTGACTCCAACATGGGTGCACGATGGCCGAGTCACTAGCCAGATATTCAAGCCCACCCCCAAGGATATCGGAGAGCTGTCGGTAACCCGGCAGTCGAAAGTGACTCCCAAGGAAGCCTACGATTACTACACACGCATCCTGAACCTTAACTCCGTCGGCGTCTATTCAGTCGACGTCGACGAGGTACGCGGTGAGGGTCTTCGCGCCGTCGATGATTCTATGGTGGAGGATGGCGAAACGCGTCCCCCTGGCCATTCCTTCATCGATTTCAAGCACCTCACATCCAAGGGCTCTAGAGAAAGACGCGGCGCTAATCTCCGAGACAAAGCCGAGAAGCGGGGTTGGCAGTACCGACCGGGAGTAGCCGACGAGCAGTAGGCTGGTAAGCCAAATTGGGCCTACATCGTGTCCGCCCTGACGCCCGCCTCTTCAGTTCCTATCCCGTCACCCGTCGGGCAGCTGTGGAAGGCACGATCTCGGATTTCCACTTAGGGCGCCCAGCCGGATTGGGCCCCGACTTCCGCCGGGGCCCTGGGACAGTCAGTCTATGTACTCGCGAGGGTCGTAGCCGTGGTTCCAGGCCGGGCAGAGGGTCAAGTCCTCAGGGTCATCGGATTACGGATTTGGGATGATGCCGGCGTCGCACTGGGGGTTGGTGCAGGCCATGGTGTGCTCCGACAGGCAGCCACACTGGGATCCTAAACGGCGGTCTGAAATCTAGCCGCGATCTAGCACTACACCCCCAGCTGTGCAGCAGGCTCAGCTAACCGCGAGTGTCTCAGAAACGTGCTGGCCATCGTGGCTGAGGAGTCCATCGGCGACGTACGTGCGAGCGTCAACGGTGAGATGAGTCATCGGCTGGTCGCCTACATGCTGGATGCTCAGAACCTCAACGTCACCGGTGGTCTTGCCAACTACTGAGCCGTTCCACATTTCCGCCGCACGGGGCAGGAGCCGCTCTGGACGGAGTGTTCCTAGAACTCGGCAACTAGCCCACATGCCGCCCGTGATTCGTATGTCGGTGAAGTCCTTTGGACGTTCCGCGAAACTACGCCGTTTGGTCCAGTCTCTACGAGTAACGGAAGTAGGCCAGCCTCGACGCTCGCACTCGGTGAGGAAGAGATCGAGAACGGCCCCATCTACCTGCCCAAAGCCAACCCAGGACCCGCTCCTTCCCCCAGCAAAAGCGTGGCCGTCAGCGTCCAGGACGCCGGCTAGCCATCCTGCTATTCGAGTGTCTTCGGCCTCCCACGGGACACCAAGACTGATGATCCGATGGTTATCGGGCTCCAAGCCCGCACTCGGTACCCATGCAAGGCGCGGCCCCCGGTTCACGTTCGTTCGGCGAACGAGCCACAGATGACTCGCAGAAGTGGTCACTGTTCCCTGCGCAGTGCTGACTTCACACGAAGCATGCTGGCGTATCTGGCTCCCCAAAACGACGCCGTGGCGGTACTTGCGCCCACCGTTCGCGTTCCCCACCCTGACTGTCTCCTCATCGAAGGAGACGACACCATCCCCCGCCCTGAGTTCGTCGGCACGGCACCAAGTGAGATCTGCCCTCAGCACTTGCGTGCCGGATTGGACGAAGCTTGCGGCTTCCCGATGGTCGGTTGCACCTGCTTTGGGGCGTGCACCAGTTAGGGGCTCGAATCGCAGCTCACTCATCGCCTAATTATTGGGCAACCCATTGACGATGTCTGCGGGTTCTCGGCGAACGGCGACGGCTTCACAGAGCTGCCGTCGTAGAGTCAGCGGCCTGGTAGTGGACCAGCTTCGCCCGCCAGCCGCCCCCAACTCCCATCCCGTCCGCCGTCGACCCACACGCATGTGGAGCGGACGCGGTGCCGGGCGTCCAGGTGGAGCGCGCCACTGTACGAACGACCTGGACGCCCGGTGCCGTGTCTGCTCGGCTTGTCCTGGGTCGATGGCGGACGGGATGGGAGTTCCCCGCCCCAGCCACCCACGGGCCGGCACCCGCGTACGGCGCCCCCGCCATCCCGGAGTCGGAGCGCCCCCGCCGGAGGCATCGTCTTGACGGGCGGTTCACCGATCAGGCCGGGCTCGTCCAGCCCATCAAGTCCTGAGCCATTGGCGCGCGGCCGGCGCTCCGGGCTGGAGCGGGGCGCAGACAGGAGCGCAGGCCCGGGGCGACGGGCGCGCGACGCCGCCTTGGCGGCGGAAGCGCCCTTGATGAAGTAGGGAAACTCTTACCGCACTATGGCCCTGTGGCAGCAAGAGCGGCTCGGTTGGCCTCGATGTGCGCTACCAGCTCGCTCAGTGAGCATTCGGTGCTGGCGCCGGCGATCGGGTCGAAGTCCGTTACCTCGGGTGCTGTGGTCAGGTAGTCGGAGGGTTCGATCCGCCATCCCTCGATGAGGCTCCATCCAGCTTGAACTTCGGCGTTCTGGCCGTCTGTGGATGACACTCGTAGCCATGCCGTGCACTGATCAGAGAAGTCGTACGGCAGGTAGGCGGTGCCGCCCCCATGCGTCAGCCCGGTTACTTGGGTGCTCCATTGGTCGAGTAGGCGAGCGAGCTTTGGCCCCAAGCCGCCTGGAGCTTCAGGGGAGTCATCGAGCGCGAAGTAGTACGAGTCGCATTTCTGCCGGTGAGGGCCGATGCGCAGTCGGAGATCGTTGTGATCACCTCGCGTACGGACACGGTCAAAGTGCAGATCGACGTCTTCTGGCATGAGCGTTTCCTCAGTGCGGGCTTGAGGTGAGCTGGCGGCCGTCGTGGCTGCGGACGTGGGGGCCTGCGTGGTCCAGGGCGTCCAGAAGGCGGATCGCGTAGACCTCGGACATTTGGGCGGCCACCTCCTCCGGGGTGAGCCAGGCGACCGCGGTCGATTCCGCCGAGGTGCGCTCCGTGCCGCCTGACGGCTTGCAGCGGAAGACCAGAGCGACGATGCCTCGGGCGGTGTTCTTGTAGACCCCGGTCAGCTCGTCCACCTCGACGCGGATGCCCGTCTCCTCCAGGACCTCGCGGCGGACGCCGGCCTCCGGGGACTCGGTGAGTTCGAGGACTCCGCCCGGCAGTTCCCAAGTCCCGTTGTCCGCTCGGCGGATCGCCAGGAGTCGGCCGTCCTCGCGCAGTACTGCCCCGGCTACGGACACGGAGTGCAGTGGCGTTGACTTGTGCTGCGGGGAACCCGTACTCATGTACAGGAGCATAGGAGGAAGAGAAGGACTATGGGAACCGCAGTGGGAGGTGGCCGAGGGGCTGTGCCGCGCTACGTGCAGATCGCCGACGACATCGTGCAGCAGATCCGGGCGGGGGTACTCAAGGCCGGCGACATGGTGCCGAGCGAGTCCGAGCTAGTGGATCGGTATGGAGTCGCGGGCGGGACGATCCGTAAGGCCATGGTGGAGGTTCGGGCCAGCGGGCTCGTGGAGACCCGGCATGGCAAGGGGTCGCTGGTGAAGGCCCGGCCGCCCGTACGGCACCGGTCCTCGGACCGTTTCCGGCGTACGCACCGGCAGGAGGGCAAGGCGGCGTACCTGGCCGAGTCCGCGCAGTCCGGGGCCGAGGCGTCGGTCAGCATGCTGTTCCGCGGGCCCATGGAGGCTCCGGAAGGGATCGCGGAGCGGCTCGGTGTCGCCGTGGGGACTCAGGTGCTCGCGCGTCGGCGGCTGTACTTCCGGGACGGGACGCCGGTCGAGACGGCTACCTCGTACCTGCCGTGGGACGTCGCCAAGGACATCCCGGAGCTGTTCGCGGACAACCCGGGCCCGGGTGGCATCTATGCCCGGCTTGAGGATCACGGCCACGTCTTCGCCGAGTTCGTGGAGACGCTCCAGGCCCGGCCGGCTGCCAAGGCCGAGGCGACCGAGCTGTCGCTGAGCCCCGGTGCTCCGGTGGTGCACTTGCTGCGCAACGCCGTCACCGAAGAGGGGCGCGTGGTGGAGGTCTGCGACACCCTCATGGCCGCTGACCAGTTCGTTTTCGAGTACCGGATCCCTGCGCGCGACTGACGTCGACTGACGCCCGCTCAACTCCCCACAGCCCGCTGCGAGTTTCTCTTCGTAGCGGGTTGACTCATGTATAGGAGTCAGGCACTCTTCTTCATGTAACTCATGTACATGAGTGCAGGAGTTGAACCTCTATAGGGGAGTGATCCGCTGTGCGTCAGATTCCTGTCGACACCACCGGCGCGACCGTGATGGTCGCCCAGCCCCCGCAGCTCAAGCTGCGCGACAAGAAGACCGGACAGGTCGCCGTCGACAACGAGACCGGCAACAACCTCATGACCGTGGACGTGCTGTTCGTGATGAACGGAAGCGCCGAGGTCGTGTCCATCACCGTGGCGGAGCCCGGCGTCTCGGGAGAGCTGACCCTGGGTACCCCGGTCGCGCTGACCGGCCTGGTCGCCCGGCCGTGGGAGAACGAGTTCAACGGCCAGAAGCGCAACGGGATCAGCTTCCGCGCCGTCGCCGTCACCTCGCTGGCCAAGGCGGGCTGAGCATGAACGCTTTATGGATCACGCTGCTGGTGCTCCTGGCCGCCGCGCTCATCCTGCGCCGGCTGCGGCCCACTTGGTACTGGGTGACCTTCGGGGTCACCTTCGCGACGGTCCGCGTCTTGATCCGCTACCGCTCGGTGATGGACGCCTGCGGGCTTACCGTCCCGCCCGCCCGCTGGCGACTGGCGCTCGCCCGGGTCAGTAACCGCCCCGGGCCCGAAGTTCGCTCGCCGCGCATCCTGCGGCTTCGCCCCACCTCGACCGGCCTGGTGCTGCGGCTGAAACTCCGGCCCGGGCAGGACGCGTTCGACTTCACCGCCTCCTCCGACCGGTTACGGCACTCCTTCGCCCTCCACAACGTCGTCTCCCGCGAGATCCGCTCCGGCGTGGTCGAGCTGCGGATGACCGGCTACGACGTACTCAAGCGGGTGCGCATGCCCGCGGCGGCCACCGTGCCCGGTGGGGAACTGCGGGTGCCGGTCGCTCTACGGGAGGACGGGGCGGTGCACTACCGGGACTACCGGAAGGTTCCGCACGCCCTGAACGTCGGCGCGACGCAATCGGGGAAGTCCGTCTATCAGCGCACCCTCGTTGCCGGGCTCGCGCCGCAGAACGTCGCCCTCGTCGGTATCGACTGCAAGAACGGGGTGGAACTCGCTCCACTGGGCGCCCGGCTGACTGCCATGGCGGACAACCCGGATGCCGCGGTTGCACTTCTGGCCGCGCTCGTCGAGTACATGGGCCGGGTCTACCAACTCGTCCGGAGCGAGCAGCGCATCAGTGTCGGTCTCCCGGACACGGAGATCACCGCCGATATCTGGGACCTGCCCGCGCACCTGCGCCCCGTACCCGTCGTGCTTTTCGTGGATGAGGTCGCGGAGCTGGCCCTCGCCGCGAGCAGGGCAGATGAGGATCGGCGGGATCAGATCGTCACCCACCTGGTCCGCCTCTCCCAGCTGGGCCGGGCCGCCGGTATCTATCTGGAAATCTGCGGCCAGCGCTTCGGCTCCGAACTCGGCAAGGGCATCACCATGCTCCGCGCCCAGCTCACCGGCCGTACCGCCCACCGTGTGAACGACGAGACCTCGGCGAACATGGCCTTCGGGGACATCTCCCCGGACGCCGTCCTCGCCGCCGTCCAGATCGACAAGGACCGCCCCGGCACCGCTGTGGCCGGTGACTCCTCCGGCGGCTGGTACCGCATCCGGGCCCCGCACACCACGCTCCGCCAGGCCGTGGACACCTGCAACGCCCACGCGCACCGCACCCCGGCCATCCCGGAGCTGGAGCCCTTCCGGCCCGCGCTCCCGGTACGTGTCCTCGTAGGCAAGGTCCAGCCCAGGGCCGCCGCAGCAGGTGCCTTCTAAGCACTTGGCCCACCCGGTCGGCGCGGCCTCATCGCGCCAGGTCCCTACCCCACCCATGCCCGGAAGGAGGTGAACACCGTGACCCGCCTGGTCCGCCCGGACGCCGTCCTCGTCCAGGCCGTCATTGCCGGAGCGCTCTCCTTCGCCCACCTTCACGACCTGGCCGAAGCCGCCGGGCAACACGGTTGGAAAGCCTGGGCCTACCCGGTCAGCGTGGACCTGCTCCTCGTCGCCGCCTGGCACCGCCTGCGCACCCTGCGGGACGCGGGGGAGCCCTCGCGTTCGGCCTGGGCCTGGTTCGCCGTCGCCCTGGTGGCCTCGCTCGGTGCGAACGTCGCCACCGCCGGCCTCCTCGACCTCGGCGACGTCCCGGACTGGCTCCGGATCCTCGTCGCCGGATGGCCCGCGCTCGCCTTCCTCGGCGGGACGCTCCTGGCCCACGGGCCTACGTCGCCCAGCGACCCGGAACCCGCTGCTGCTCCGGCGGCCGTGCCCGCACCCGTGGTCGAGCAGGAGACAGAACCCGGCGTACAGGTCGTGTCGGCCCCGGCCCCCGTCGCGCCGGGCTCTGTACCCGCACCTGCGGTGACCGCTCCGCCCGCCCTCGTCGCCCACGCCCAGAAGATCGCTGCCGACCACCGCGCCCGAACCGGCTCGGTCATCGACACCGAGACCCTGCGCGCCCGGCTCGGTGTCCCGCACCCCCTCGCCAAAGCCATCGCCGCCCAGCTCGCCTGACGACAGGAGACCGCCATGCCCGCCCGGATCAACTTCCGCTCGCTCATGAAGATCGGGCCCGTCCAGATCGGCACCTACCGCGACCGCCACGGCCGCACGAAGGACGCCGCCGTCTGCACCACCGACTCCTGCGGCTGGTCCTCCGACTACAGCTCCTCGACCGCCGCCCAGCTCGCCGCCCGCTCCCACCGCTGCCGCGTCAACTGACCCGAAAGGCCACCGCCATGGACGTACCGCTCTGGTTCGCCCTCCTGGCCGTCGGCGTCCTCGGCGTGAAGCTCATCCGCCCGCCCTGGTGGCTCGTCGCCGTGATCCTTCTCGGCGGCTTCCTCCTCGCGGACAGCTTCCTCGCCCCGGCCATCGACACCGCGATCAACAAGTAACCGCCCTGGAAGGAGAACCACATGATCCGGCCCAAGTTCCCGGTCAACCCGCTCCCGACCGGCCTCGTCATCCCGCTCGACCAGCCGACCGCCGCCGTGGAGCCCCACGAGCCCCGCACGGGCGTGGCTCCGGCCTGCGGCTGCCACCACGGCCCGGTTCAGCCGGCGTCCCGCGTGCAGCTGCCCGCTGTTCGTCTCACTCCGGCTGGCCTCGTCGCCGCCGTTGCCGGTGGCACGGGCCTGGTCCTCGTCGTCGGCGCGGTCCTGGTCTCGATGCTGCTGGCCGTCGCCATCACCGGCGCCTCGGTCGCCGTCTGCGCCGTCGTCCTGCGTTCGCTCCTCAACGGCCAGAACCACCGCTGACCGGCTCCGGGACGGCCTCAACCGCCAAGTCTCCGCCGTCCCGGCGCCGTGCTCCTGCCCGAACCAAAAGACCCGGAAGGAAGCACCATCATGTCCCGGCACCACCCCGACCCGGGCCTCCTCGGCGAAATGCTGAAGGTGGCCGCGGCCCCCGACTACGCCCGTTGGGAGGATCAGATCCGCCGCACGGGCGGCTGCTCCGACCCCATCCACATCACAGGGTGGACTGTGGCCAAGGACAAGACCTCGGGGGAGGTCCTGCACCGCTACTCCACCGGCCACGAACCTGGCGCCCGTCTCCGGATCGCCTGCGGCAACCGCCGCGCCTCCCGCTGCCCCGCCTGCGCCTGGACGTACTCCGGCGACACGTACCACCTCATCCGCGCAGGGCTGGCCGGGGACGACCGCCGGGCAATCCCCGCCACCGTCCGCGAACACCCCCGCGTCTTCGCCACCCTCACGGCCCCGTCCTTCGGCCCGGTCCACAACCGCCCCACCGGCCGTGCCTGCCGCTGCGGCCAGCACCACCAGGAGGGCGCCTCCGAACTGGGCACCGCCCTCGACCCGGCCACGTACGACTACGCCGCCGCCGTCCTCTTCAACAACCACGCCGGACAGCTCTGGCAGCGTTTCACGACCCGGCTGCGCCGCGAGATCGCCGCCTCCGCCGGACTGACACAGCGCGAGCTGATCGAGGTCGCCCGGATCTCCTACGGCAAGGTTGCCGAGTTCCAGAAGCGCGGCGCCATCCACTTCCACGCCGTCATCCGCATCGACGGCCCCGTCGGGCCGGACACCTCGCCGCCCGCCTGGGCTACGACGGAACTCCTCGACGCCTCGATCCGGGCCGCCATGGTCCACGCGTACACCTCGGTGCGGGTCCCGGCTGCTGGCGACCATCCCGCTCGTGCCCTCCGCTGGGGCACCCAACTCGACGTACGCCCCATTAAGGCTTTCGGAGACGGGTCCGACGTCACCGAGCAGGCAGTCGCCTCGTACGTGGCCAAGTACGCCACCAAAGCCGCTGAGACCACCGGAGCGACCGACACCCCCGTGCACTGCCGCAAGTGCCGGGGCGCCGGCCTCTCCACTCGCTACCCGCACCCCGGCTCCACCTTGAGCTGCTGCACCCGCTGCCGCGGGACGGGCCTCGGTGAAGACCTGGCCCAACTCGCGATTCCAGAGCACGCCCGCCGCCTCATGACGGCCTGCGCCACCCTCCAACCCCTCTACCCCGATCGGATGCTCGCCCGCTGGGCCCACATGCTCGGCTTCCGCGGCCACTTCTCCACCAAATCTCGCCAGTACTCCACCACCCTCGGGGCCCTGCGCCAGACCCGCGCCGACTACCGCGCCGCCCAGGAACGCGAAGCCCGCGGGCTCGCCGACGCCGAGCCGGACACCGTGCTCGTCCTCGCCTCCTGGCAGTACGCCGGGCACGGACACAGCCCGGGGGAGTCGGTCCTCGCCGCGACCATCGCCCACGGAATTCAGCTCAACCGCCAGACCGCCCGCGAAGCCCTGCAAGGAGAGCAGCATGAATGAGCGTTTCCTCAGCGTCGTCCAGGTCGCCGAACTGCTCGGCACCACCGTGCGGTTCCCCCGACGCCTCGTGGAAGAGCGCCGGATCACCTACGTGAAGGTCGGACGTCACGTCCGCATCCCGGAAAGCGCGGTGCGCGAGTACCTCGTCGCCAACACCGTCGAGCCGCGTCGGCGCCGGATGGGGGTGGCTGCCTGATGGCCGGCAAGCGCCGCCCGTTCGGTCGGGTTCGCAAGCTGCCCTCCGGCCGGTACCAGGCCCGGTACCTCGGCCCGGACGGGCAGCTGCGTCCCGCCCCCGAGACGTTCCGGACGAAGCGGGACGCCGACGACTGGCTTGCCGACAAGCAGACCGAGATGCGTCGCGGCGACTGGCAGGATCCGGACGCCGGGAAGGTCGCCTTCGGGCCGTACGCCGTCGCCTGGATCAAAGAGCGCGAGCTGACCAGCACCACGCGGCAGCTCTACGGCTCGCTCCTCAAGCACCACCTGGAGCCGGTCCTCGGCGCCGTCCACCTGGCGGAGATCTCGCCGCCCCTGGTGCGGAGCTGGCGTGCAGACAAGCTGGCCGGCGGAACCGGGCCCACCACCGTGGCCAAGGCATACGCCCTGCTCCGGGCCATCCTCGGGACGGCCGTGTCCGACGAGCTGATCCGGCGCAATCCCTGCCAGGTCAAGGGAGCCAGCAGCGTCCATACGCCGGAGCGGCCGACCGCCACGGTCAAGGAGGTCTACGCGCTGGCCGACGCGATCCAGCCGCGCTATCGGGCCCTCGTGCTCATGGCCGGGTTTCTGGGGCTGCGCTGGGGCGAGCTGATCGGTCTGCACCGACGGGATGTCGACACGGAGCACGGGACCGTGCGCGTCCGGCGGGCCGTCGCCGAGCTGAGCAACGGGCAGCGGGAGATCAAGGCGCCGAAGAGCGCCGCGGGTAAGAGGACGGTCTCCATCCCCGGTGTGATCCTTCCGGACATCAACGAGCATCTGAAGAGGTTCGCCGAGCCGGGCGCCGACGGGCGTGTCTTCGTGGGGGCAAAGGGGGCGACCCCGCGCCGGAACCACTTCAACCGGCTGTGGCAGAAGGCGTGCCGCGAGGCGGGGGTCAAGGGGCTGCACTTCCATGACCTTCGGCACACGGGCAACACGCCCGCCGCATCGACGGGGGCCAGTACGCGGGAATTGATGACGCGGATGGGTCACAGCACCGCCCGCGCCGCGCTGATCTATCAGCACGCGAGCGCCGACCGGGACCGGCTGATCGCCGACGCGCTGAGCGGCCTCGTGAAGAAGGGCCGCAAGAGAGCCAAGGGCACGAAGGAAGATCCACAGCGCAAGGGGCACGCAGGGGGCACGCCGGGCTGATCGGAGCCCCGGGAACGACTAAGGGCCAGGCGGAGGAAGCATCCTCTGACCTGGCCCTTCGTGCTTCAGAGCGGGCGACGGGAATCGAACCCGCGTAGCTAGTTTGGAAGACTAGGGCTCTACCATTGAGCTACGCCCGCACAGCGCGTGCCGCAGGTCGCAGACCGTGGCACACGCAGCATCCTAGCGGGTTCCGGTGGGCGGGCGCACACCGCATTCCCGGGTCCGTGTCGCGCGGCGATCCCGGCGGGTGTCCCGCGTCGCGGTGCCCGCTTCCTTCACGCGCGCGTGTCGGAACGTCTCCGGGCATGTACCCTACGTGTCGCACCGACGGGGTGTGGCGCAGCTTGGTAGCGCGTCCGCTTTGGGAGCGGAAGGTCGTCGGTTCGAATCCGGCCACCCCGACCAGCATCACGCGGCACCGCCGCACATTCACCTCCGGCGCCGTCGCCGGCGGGCCCCCGCGGGACCGGTCCGGCGGGACCGCCGGCGTATGCGCTCCGCCTCCACCGTCACGCGCGCCCCACCCTCACCGTCGACCGCCGTCACCGTCGACCTGATGATCGCGTTGTGGGCTGCTGACCGCTTGCGGTTACTATGCAAGCTGCGTGCCCGTGTGTCTGATGTACCGGGCCCGATCCGCTGAACCGCTGAATCGCAGCGACAGCAGAACCCCAGCAGTCAGCCACAAGGAGACCTAACCGTGAAGAGCGCCGTGGAGACCCTGAACCCTACTCGGGTTCGGTTCACTGTTGAGGTGCCCTTCGAGGAGCTCAAGGACAGCCTCGACGCGGCGTACAAGAAGATCAACCAGCAGGTCACGGTGAAGGGCTTCCGCAAGGGCAAGATCCCGGCCCGAGTCATCGACCAGCGCTTCGGCCGCGGTGCTGTCCTGGAGGAGGCCGTCAACGACGCCCTCCCGAAGTTCTACACCGAGGCGGTCAACGAAGCCGAGGTCAACCCGCTGGGTCAGCCCGAGGTCGACATCACGGAGCTGAAGGACGGCGAACTGCTGGCCTTCACCGCCGAGGTCGACATCCGCCCGACCGTCGAGATCCCGGACTACTCCGGCATCGAGGTCGAGGTCGACGCGGTCGAGGTCACCGACGAGGACGTCGAGAAGTCGATCGAGCAGCTGCGCGGCCGCTTCGCGACCACCAGCGTCGTCGAGCGCGCCGCCGCCGAGGGCGACGTCGTGACGATCGACCTCGAGGCCAAGGTCGACGGCGAGGTGCTCGAGGACGGTGTCGCTTCCGACGTCTCGTACACCATCGGCTCGGGCGAGCTGCTCGAAGGCATCGACGAGGCCGTGACCGGCCTGGAGGCCGGTGGCGAGGCCACCTTCACCTCCCAGCTCAAGGGCGGCTCCGCCGAGGGCAAGGACGCCGAGGTCACCGTGAAGGTCACCAAGGTCTCCGCCCGTGAGCTGCCGGAGCTGGACGACGAGTTCGCCCAGACCGCGAGCGAGTTCGACACGCTGGCGGACATGAAGGCCGACAGCCGCAAGCGCCTCGAGAACATGAAGCAGTACGACCAGGCCACCCAGGCCCAGGAGCGCGTGCTGGAGAAGTTCCTGGAGCTGGCCGAGGTCCCGATCCCCGAGAAGCTCCTCGAGGACGAGGTCAACACCCGCAAGCACAGCCTGGAGCACCACCAGCTGGGCCAGATGGGCCTGACCCTCGAGAAGTACCTGGAGATCCAGGGCAAGACGGTCGAGGAGTTCGACGCCGAGACCCGTGAGCAGGCCGTCAAGGGCATCAAGACCCAGTTCCTGCTCGACGAGCTGGTCAACAAGGAGAAGCTGAACGTGAACCAGGAGGAGCTCACCGAGCACCTCATGCGTCGCGCGCAGTCCTCCGGCATGTCCCCGGACCAGTTCGCCCAGGCCGTCGTCGAAGGCAACCAGGTCCCGATGCTGGTCGGCGAGGTCGCCCGCGGCAAGGCCCTCGCGGTCGTCGTGGAGGCCGCCAAGGTGACCGACACCAACGGTGTCGAGGTCGACCTGACGGACGAGGACGAGGACGAGGAGCAGGCCGCCGAGGCGGCCGAGGCCACCGTCACCGCCGACGCCGACGAGGCCGACGCGGAGAAGGCCGAAGAGGCCAAGTAAGCCCAGGCGGGAGGCCGGCGACGGCCTCCTCGCACGGCCCCTGAGCGGTATCCGAAGGGCCCGGACGCACGCGCGTCCGGGCCCTTCGGCTTCGCCCCGCGGGAGGCCGCGCACCGCCCGGACACCGCTCGGGCACCGGCTTCGTACCTTGCGCTCCGAGCGAACAGTTCGGGAAGCGGGATGGCGTTGTCCGACCTGCGCGTTAGGGTCCATGAATACGAGGGTTGCGGGAGTACCCGGACACCGGCGGACAGGTCCGCGCCGGCCGAGCCGCGGCCCCTGAAAGAGACGCTGAGACGGCACGTTAGCCGTCGGAGACGAGCAGGTGGATACGTGACGAATCTGAAGCCTTACGCCGCGGGTGAGCCGTCCATCGGTGGCGGCCTCGGCGACCATGTCTACAACCGGCTGCTCGGCGAGCGCATCATCTTCCTCGGCCAGCAGGTAGACGACGACATCGCGAACAAGATCACGGCGCAGCTCCTGCTCCTGGCCGCCGAGCCGGAGAAGGACATCTACCTGTACAT
>NZ_JBEXPB010000056.1:0-35041 GCF_040611795.1 Streptomyces sp. NPDC006529
GTCCAGTACGCCGACTACGCGCTGTGGCAGCGCGAAGTACTCGGTGACAGCGAGGATCCCGACAGTCTGGCCGCCCGCCAGGTCGCCTACTGGCGCGAGACGCTTACCGGCCTGCCCGAAGAGCTGGAACTGCCCTTCGACCGGACCCGCCCGGCCATAGCCAGCCACCGGGGTCACCGGGTGCCGCTGGTGATTCCCGCCGGCGTGCACGCGCAGCTCCGAGAGGTCGCCCGTGCCGAGGGGGTGACCATGTTCATGGTCCTCCAGGCCGGTCTGGCCGTACTTCTGTCCAGGCTCGGTGCGGGCACCGACATCCCCATCGGCGCCGCGAACGCCGGCCGTACGGACGAGGCGCTGGACGACCTCGTCGGCTACTTCGTCAACACCTTCGTACTGCGCACCGACCTGTCCGGCGACCCCACCTTCCAGGACGTGCTCGCGCGGGTCCGGGAGGCCGGTCTGGGTGCGTTCGCCCACCCCGACGTACCCTTCGAGAAGCTCGTCGAGGAGCTGTCCCCGGCCCGCTCGATGGCCCGCCACCCGCTCTTCCAGGTGATGCTGCTGCTCGAGAACACCGCCCAGGCGGTGCTCGACATGCCGGGTCTCAGCATCGGCCGGGGCCCCGGAGCAGCGCCGGCCGGCGACCCGGCGGGCACCTCGATCGTGAAGTTCGACCTGGATGTGAACATGGTCGAGCTCCTCGACGGCGACGGCGCGCCCGCCGGGATGCACGGCGCGATGACCGCCGCGGCGGACCTGTTCGACCCGGCCTCGGTCACCCGGATGGCCGAGCGCCTCGTACAAGTACTCGCCACGGTCTCCGCGGAGCCGAGAGTCCGGGTCAGCGCGGTGGACGTCCTGGACGAGGACGAGCGCCGGCGGATGCTCACCGAGTGGAACGACACCCCCCTCGAGGTGCCGCACACGACGGTGGTGGAGCTGTTCGAGGCCCAGGTCGCCCGTACGCCCGACGAGGTCGCGCTCACCTTCGGTGACGTGCAGCTGACGTACGCCGAGTTGGACGCGAGGGCGAACCGCCTGGCGCGATACCTGATCGGGCGCGGCGTCGGGCCGGAGTCGATCGTCGCGGTCGTCTTCGAGCGCACCGTCGACCTCGTCGTGGGGCTGCTCGGCGTGATCAAGGCCGGGGCCGGATACCTGCCGATCGACCCCAACTACCCGGCGGACCGGATCGCCTATGTGATCGCGGACTCGGGCGCGGTCTGTCTGCTGTCCTGCGAGGGCATGCGCGACCGGCTGAGCGAGTTCGAGGTGGGGAGCGCGGAGCAGACTTCCGTACCGGTCGTACTCCTCGACGACCCGGTGGTGGCCGATGAGCTGGCCGGTTTCCCGGACGGCGTCGTGGCCCAGAGCGAGCGGACCCGGGCCCTGCTGCCCGAGCACCCGATGTGGGTGATCTACACATCCGGTTCCACCGGCCGGCCCAAGGGTGTCCTCGTGGAGCACCGGGCGATCGTCAACTTCCTGGAGTCGATGCAGGACCGGTTCCCTCTGAGCGCGGACGACCGGCTGCTCGCCGTCAGCACGCACGGCTGCGACATGGCCGGCTTCGAGTTCTACCTGCCGTTGGTCAACGGTGCGCGACTGCTGCTCGCCGCGCAGGAGCAGGTGCTCGACCCGTGGGCGCTGCGGGAGCTGATCCGCTCCGCCGGGGTGACCATGGTGCACGCCACCCCGAGCCTGTGGCGTGGGCTGGCAGCCGACACCGGCGACGAGGTGGACTGGACGAAGGTGCGGGCGTTGATCGGTGCGGAGGCCCTCCCCAGCGACCTGGCCCGCATCCTGCTCGCCAAGACGCCGACCCTGACGAACCTCTACGGCCCGACCGAGACCACGGTCTGGTCGACCGCCAAGGAGCTCAGCGGGGACTCGGCCGACGCGTCGTCGATCGGCGTCCCGATCGGCAACACCCAGGTGTACGTGCTGGACGAGCGGCTGGCCCCGGTGCCGACGGGCGTCGCCGGCGAGCTGTACATCGCAGGTCAGGGCATGGCACGCGGGTACCTCGGACGGCCCGCTCTGACGGCAGGCCGGTTCGTAGCCTCACCGTTCGCCCCGGGCGAGCGGGTCTACCGCACCGGGGACGTGGTGCGCTGGACCGCGGACGGCGACCTGCAGTACGTGGGCCGCTCCGACGACCAGGTGAAGGTGCGCGGGTTCCGCGTCGAGCTGGGCGAGATCGAGGCGGTCGTGTCCGCGCACGCCTCGGTGGCCCAGGCCGTGGTGCTGGTACGGGAGGACACCCCCGGTGACAAGCGGCTGATCGCCTATGTGGTGCCGGAGCGGGACGCGGCGACCGAGCAGCTCGACGGGCTCGGCCAGGCGGTGCGAGCGCTGGTACAGGACCGCCTGCCGGCGTACATGGTGCCCTCGGCGGTGGTCGTGATCGAGAAACTGCCCCTGATGCCGAACAGCAAGCTGGACCGCAAGGCGCTGCCCGCTCCCGACAGCACGGCGGGGGAGGAGCCGCGCAGCCGTGCGGTCACCTCCTTCGAGGAGGGGCTGTGCGAGGCGTTCGCCGAGGTGCTCGGCGTGGAGACGGTCGGCGTGGACGACGACTTCTTCGCGCTGGGCGGGCACTCCCTGCTCGCCGTCCGGCTCGTGGACCGGCTGCGGGAGCGCGGCGTGTCTGTTGCGGTCCGCGACCTGTTCGCTGCCCCGACGGTGACCGAGCTGATGAAGCGGATGAGCCTGTCGTCGGTCCGCGACGCACTCGACGTGCTGCTGCCGATCCGGGCCGAGGGCGCCAGGCCGCCGTTCTTCGCGATCCACCCGGCGGGCGGCCTGAGCTGGTGCTACATGCCGCTGGCCCGGTTCGCTCCGGCCGACTTCCCGCTGTACGGGATCCAGGACCGCGGTCTGGACGGCACGACCGAACTGGTCGGCTCCGTCCGGGAGATGGCTGCGGACTACGTCCAGCAGATCCGCTCCGTACAGCCGCACGGTCCGTACCACCTGCTCGGCTGGTCCTTCGGCGGCGTCGCGGCGCACGAGATGGCGGTCCAGCTGCAGGACGCCGGCGAGGAGGTCGCGGCGCTGGTGATCCTCGACCAGTACCCGTGGGAGCCGGACCCGGAGCCTTCGACCGACGCGGACGGCGAGTCCGCCCACCGGGACGAGGCCGCCGAGCCCGAGCCGGACGACGAGGAGACCCGCCTGGAGCGGCTCACTGAATTCGTACGGCAGCAGGCCGGCGACACGCTCGGCGCGACGACCGACGAGGAGTACCGGACCATCGCGCGGATCGTCCTCAACCACCGTGTGATCCAGCGGGAGCACGAGCACGGACGGTTCGACGGCAACGCGCTGCTGATCGTGGCGGAGGAGGGCAAGTCCGAGGACTTCGCCGCCGGGGCGTCCTGGAAGCCGTACGTGACGGGTGAAATCGTGGAGACCGGTATGAAGTGCGCACACCACGAGCTGGCCAAGCCCGAGAGCCTGGCCGGAGTGTGGGAAGCGATCTCGGAGTGGCTCGGCCTGGAAGGCTGATCCACCGACCGCGGGGGCGGTCCGACGGCTTCGTGCCGTTGGGCCGCCCCGCCGCGTTCATGCCGGATGCGGCAGGGCAGCAGGCGCGCGAAAAAGGGTGGCCACCCCTCGGGGCGACCACCCTATGCGTGCGCGGAAGGCTCAGACCGGATCCAGGACGGCCGATATGAGGCTCGGTTCGACATTGCCGCCGCTCAGCAGTACCCCGACATCAGTGCCACGGCCGGCGGAGTACTGCAGCGCGGCGGCCAGAGCGGTGGCCGCCGCGGGCTCGATCACCAGCCGGGCGTGCAGGAAGGCGACGCGCAGCGCATCGGCTATGGCAGATTCCTCGACCGTGATCACGGTGGATACGCTCCGACGCGCCAGGTGGAAGGGCAGACTGCCAATCCGGTCGGGCCGCAGTCCATCGGCGATGGTTTCGAGCGCGGACACTGTCACCGGCTGCCCCGCGCGAAGAGCGGCGCCGAACGCCGGTACCGACGCGGGCTCCGCCCCAACCACCGTCAGGCCCTGCCCGGAGGCCGCCAGGCAGGCGCCCGCGATCGCGCTCCCGCCACCGATCGGCACCACCACGGAATCCAGGCTCACGCCTTCCGCGGCCACCTGCTTGATCAGCTCCGCGGTGGCAGTGCCCTGACCGGCAACCACATCGGGGTCCTGGTAGGGGTCTACTACGTCCAGGCCGTGCAGCTCGCGCAGCTCCTCGACCACCGCCTCACGTTCGGCGAGCACCGTACCTGCGAGCACCACCACGCCTCCGCTGTCGCGAATGCGCCTGACCTTGATCGGTGCCGCGTCGGAGGGCAGGACCAGCACGGCCGGGAGCCGGTGCTCGCGGGCGGCCAGCGCCACGGCGATGGCGTGGTTCCCGGTGCTCTGAGCGATGACCCCGCGGCTGCCCTCTGAGGCCAGTCGCCCGACCGCGAGGAGCGCGCCGCGTACCTTGAACGATCCCCCGCGCTGGAGGTTCTCGGCCTTGAGCCACAAACGGGCGCCCGACAGAGCGTCCAAATGGTCGGAGCGAACTACAGGGGTCCGCCATACCCGACCCGCCAGGCGGTCCGCGGCACGATCGATGTCCATGCTGGTGAGTTGCGGAATCTCGTTGCCCGGCGAAATGGCCAATTCTTCCCGCGTCCATGCATGACCCACTGAGGGCTCCTTATGAGGGCGAATCTGCGAATGCCGCAGACATGCCCGTCATCCTGGCATGGAGGTTCTCCCAGCGGAATGTTCGCACCGATGTCCGAGCTGGAAGTGGTAATTCCTTCAAAGACAAAGGGGTTGGCCGCTCAGCTCGGGAGCTCCACCAGGCCGCTTTCGTAGGCGATGATGACCAGCTGGACCCGGTCGCGGGCCTCCAGCTTCGATAGCAGCCGGGTCACGTACGTCTTGGCCGTCGCGATGCTGATGAACAGGCGGGCGGCGATCTCGCTGTTGGACAGGCCGGTGCCGACGAGGCTGAGCACCTCGCGTTCCCGGTCGGTGATGGCGGTCAGTTCCCGCCGCTTCCTGGGCGCCGCCGTGGTGCCCACGGAGAAGCGCTTGATCAGGCGGCGAGTGATGCTCGGAGCAATCAGCGCGTCCCCCGCAGCTACCACCCGGATCGCCGAGAGGATGTCGTCCACCGCCATGTCCTTGACGAGGAACCCCGATGCGCCGGCACGTAGCGCCCCGTAGACGTAGTCGTCGTCGTCGAAGGTGGTCAGCACGATGACTTGCGCCCTGCTGGGCCCAGCGATGACCTGCCGTGTGGCCTCGATGCCGTCCATACCGGGCATGCGGATGTCCATCATCACCACGTCGGGGTCGGCACTCACGGCGAGTTCGACCGCCTCGATGCCGGTGCTGGCCTCCGCCACTACCTCGATGTCGGGGGAGTCGGTGATGACCATCTGCAGGGCGGCCCGGATGAGCGGCTGGTCGTCGGCGAGCAGAACACGGATGGTCATGAGATTCCTGACGGTACGGGGAGGCGGGCAGCGACCCGGAAGCCGCCTTCTGGGCGTGGTTCTGCACGGAAGTCCCCGTGCAGTAAGTCGACTCGCTCGCGCATGCCGATGAGTCCGTAACCGGAGCCCGAGCTGTTGCTGCGGCCGGGCCCGCTGTCCAGGACCTCGATGGAGAGCTCGTCGTCCTGACAGTCGATGGACACTTGGCAGGAGCCCGCCGCGGCGTGACGCACCACGTTGGTGACCGCCTCCTGGATGATCCGGTAGGCGGACATGTCGATTTCCGGGGGAAGTTGCCGCCGCTGGCCGCACCAGCGGACATCGACCCGTACCCCGGCTTTCGTTGTCCGTTCCGCCAGCCGGTCGATGTCCGCGAGGCCGGGCGCCGGATCGAGCGGTGCCGTCTCCGCCTGCTCCCCCGGCTGCGCCTGACGCAGGGCGCCGAGCATCCGGCGCAGGCCCGACAGGGTCTCCCGGCCGGCGGCCTCGATCGCCTGCAATGCGGCACGGGCGGTGGTCGGCTGGGTATCGATGACCCGGCTCGCCGCACCGGCTTGCAGGGCGATGATGCCGATGCTGTGCGCGACCATGTCGTGCAGCTCGCGGGCGATACGCAGTCGTTCCGCGGTGACCGCCTGGGTGGTCAGCTGGGTGCGCAGTGCCTGGGCATGCCGGCGGTCCTCGCGTACCGAACGCCCGATCAGCCAGGCGACGACGGAGGCCAGCACCATGACGAGTACGGCAGAGGCGCCGAGGCTCGCCCCGAGCAGCAGCCGGGTGAGCAAGTAGCAGGACATCATGCCGAGGGCCCATCCGGCCGCGGCGCGACCCGTGCGGCGCGGCTGGGTCGCGGTGATGCAGCCGAGCGCGACGTCGAAGGCCACGAACTGGGCCAGCGGGATGTCCAGCACGCTCAGCGTCGTCGAGGCAGCGACCGAACCGCCCAGCAGTAGCGCCAGGGCCGACAGGGGCCGGTGGCGCATCAGCGCGCAGGCGAGCAGCGCCATGACGGTGGCCGCGGCGATGACGAGCGTGTAGCGCAGGGGGCTGGAGCCGGGGCTCATCGGGTCCTGCCCACCCGGGAGCCTGACGTGCACGAGGATCGAGTACGCCGTGGCCGCGCACCAGGTCAGAGCCGTCCAGGCTTCCGGTGACAGGCGTTTCAGCAGCGGAAGAGGTGGCGTGGCGGACATGGACACGATGGTATCCGCCGACCTCTGAGGGGACGTCGAACCACGGGTGTACACCCGCGGTCGACAGTGCCGGAGGACAAGGTCAGCCGCCCGTCCGATGTGCTCGGGGGGCGGATTGCGGAACCATCGGAACATGATCGAAGTGAACGGACTAACGAAGCGTTACGGCGGTACCACCGCCGTCAACGGGCTGACCTTCACCGTGCGGCCCGGCCACGTCACCGGCTTCCTCGGCCCCAACGGCGCGGGCAAGAGCACCACGCTGCGGATGATCCTGGGACTGAACGAGCCGAGCAGCGGCAGCGTCACCATCAACGGCCGGTCGTTCCGCGATCTCCCGCGCGGGATGCGCCACGTCGGCGCCCTCCTTGACGCGGGGGACGTCCACGGCGGGCGGAGCGCGCGATCCCATCTGACCGCGCTGGCCGTGAGCAACCGCATTCCACGCAGCCGGGTGGACGAGGTTCTGGGAGAGGTCGGCCTGACCGCCGCCGCGGGCCGCCGGATCGGCGGGTACTCGCTCGGTATGCGCCAGCGCCTCGGTATCGCCACCGCCTTGCTCGGCGACCCGCCGGTCATGCTCTTCGACGAGCCGCTCAACGGCTTGGACCCGGAGGGCGTGATGTGGGTCCGCGGCCTGTTCCGCAGGCTTGCCGCCGAAGGCCGAACCGTGTTCGTCTCCAGCCACCTGATGAGCGAGATGGAGGCCACGGCCGACCACCTCATCGTCATCGGCCGAGGCGAGCTGATCGCCGACGAGACCCTCGCGGAGTTCGCCGCCCGCGGTACCCGGCTGAGCGTGGCGGTGGACACCCCCGACCCGGCCGCGCTCACCGCTGTGCTGAGCGCCCAGGGCGCGACCGTGCAGGCGGATGGCACGCTGCTCACGGTGACCGGCCTCACGGCCGCCCAGGTCGGCGAGTTGGCCTTCAACCACCGCGTGCTGCTGCATGAACTGACCACCCGGAACGCCACATTGGAAGACGCCTTCATGGAACTGACCGCTGACAGCGTCGAATACCTCGCAGGAGAGCACCGATGAGCACCACAACGCTGGACGCGCCGGTCAACGTCTCGATCGACGAGCCCCGCGCCCGGTTCCGCGACCTTGTCTCCGCCGAGTGGATCAAGCTGTGGTCGCTGCGTTCGACGGTATGGGCCTTCGTGGCCGCCGCGGTGGTCATCGTCCTCTTCAACGTGAACGCGGCGTACGCCGACTACAGCAACTGGCCGGGCTACAGCGAGGAGACGAGGGCCGAGTTCATCCCGAGCTGGGCCCTGCGCGACGCGTTCACCAATTTCGCCGGCAACGGGGTGATCTTGGCCATCAGTGCCATCGGCGCGCTCACCGTGACCAGCGAGTACAGCACGGGGTTGATCCGTACGACCTTTGCGGCCGTACCCGTCCGCCGCTCTGTCATGGTGGCCAAAGTGATCGTCGTCACGGTGGTCACCACGGGATACGGCGCGCTGTCCGCGGGAGCGTCCTTCTTCCTGACCCAGGCGATCCTGTCGGGGCGGCATGCCGGAATGTCGATCACCGACCCCGGCGCGCTGCGGGCCATGGCCGGCGCCGCGCTCCTCGCACCGGTGTCGGCACTGGTCGGGATGGGCCTGGGCGCGATCATCAGGCACAGCGCGACCACCATCGTCACCAGCGTCGCCATCCTGCTGATGCTGCCGATCAGCCTCAGTGGCGACCACTACTGGACGGCCCTCTTGGGTCACGCCACGCCCCATTACGCGTGGACGCACCTGATGGAGGGGGACAACATCACTTGGGCCCAGTACGCCTACCCGACGACTGTCGCCGGAGCATGGATCGTCTACGCCGTATGGGCGCTGATCGCCGCCGTGCTCACCGTGGTGGTCCCCTCCCGCCGCGACGTGTGAGGGCACGGCCCCGGCGGGCCGAACAGACACGACAGGGTGTCATCGACTTCCAGAGGTCACCACCAGTACCCCCTTGCTGTCGGCGCCGAGCGTCGGCCGCAGGGGGGTACTTGCGTTGACGGGTTCCGGCACCAACGGTGCAGGCGTCGGGAGCGGCCACCGGGGGACGGGTGTTGAGCGGGCTGTCCACGTGACGGCGAGCTGACCGCACGGTCACTATGGGGGCACCTCAAGATCTCCGCGTACCCCATGAGCCGTACGCGCACGGGCGCGAGCAGGCGGACCGATCCCGCGCCGTGCCTCCTGGGGCCACCCCGGCTCCAGGTATCCCTCCTCCTGATTGCGAGGCGCCATGGCCTGCCGACCGCTCCACTCCCGGTCCGCCGTCCCCCATCTCCCGGAATCAGCGGATGCCTGACGGCCGCGACGTCCTGGGGAAGCTGATCGACCTGCTGGAGGCGAGCTCCGCGTCCTACCGGATGATTCCGCACGAACCCGAGGGCCGTACCGCCGCGGCGAGCCTCCTGCGCAGGCACCCGCTGGAACAGGCCGCCAAATGCATGGTGGTCCGGGTCGCCCTCGGCAAGCGTGCCCGGCGTTACGTGCTCGCGGTGGTCCCCGGTGACCGTCAGGTGGACCTGGACGCGCTGGCCGACCGCTACGGCGGTCGCGAGGCCGCGTTCGCGGCCCGAGAGGTCGCCGAACGGCTGGCCGGCAGCGTCAGTGGTTCCATCACCCCGTTCGCGTTCTCGCCCGAGCTGGAGCTGCTCGTCGACGAGGGGTTGCTGGCCAACGATGAGATCTATTTCAACGCGGGACGGCTCGACCTGTCCCTTGCGCTCGCCGTCTCGGACTACCTGGCTCTCGCCAGGCCGGCCGTCGCGCCGATAGCCGCCTGATGGTGTGGGCGGGCGGAGCCGCCGCCCGGCCCACCAGTGTTCAACTGTCGCGTCAAAGCAGTTGAACAAGAGCAGTACAGCTCGGCCGCCGGCCGTCGCCCTGTGCACGGCCGCGAGGCGCGGGGAGTATTGATCAAACACATGTCTCCGGGCCATCCTCCTTCGGGAGGCCGGCGTTGTCGTCGGCGCCTCGAACTTCAGGGCCTTGCCATTCGCTGTGGCTCTTTGTTTCTCCACCATCTGCTGCCCTGAAAAGGGCTACGGGCACACGTGCGTGCCCCGGATCGGTCCATTGTTTCCATTTCTCCTGGAGGGAGGGCGCAGATGTCTGAAGAGCAGCTGTTTCTGCGGTCCAAAGTTATTATCGAGCCGCTGGTGGACAGGTTTTTCGCCTGGCCGTACACCATTGCGCCGGTACAGGCGGCGATGAATCTGGCATTCCTCCAGGTTCCCCTGCTCGAGTCGTACCTGCAGTCACCGCAGGTCCACATCGCCGCCAGCAACAACCCCGAACTTCGTGGCGGCTATTTCATCAACATCCCCGAGGAGCGCGCCGACGAGGTGCGTGACCTGCTGGCCGCCATCAAGCGGGACCGGGCCGACATGCTGCGCTTCGCGGAGGCGATCGCCGCCGGCCAGGAGCTGCTGCGCGCCAACGCCACCGGCTTCGACCTGACCCCGCTGTACCCGAAGCTCCCGCCGGAGCTGGGCGGTCTGGTCGAGCTGGCCTACGACACCGACAACCAGGCGCAGATGCGCTTCATGGAGCCCGTCGTCTACAAGAGCAACGTCTACCAGGAGGCGCGCCAGTCGGTGCAGCTCTCCTTCGAGACCGGCATCGAGCGTCCGTTCATCCTGAGCACGCCGCGCCTTCCCTCGGCGGACGTGCTGGAACTGAACATCCCGTTCCGTCACGAGGGCCTGGCCGAGCTGTTCAAGTCCCGGGTCAATCCCACCACGCTGGCCCACCTGCGCGAGGCGCTGGAACTGAACGACGCCCAGGCCGCCCAGGTTCGCACCATGCTGACTGATCGTCCGAGCCTGGCCGAGGACCGTCACATCGAGGGCGGCGGCCGCATCCGCTACTTCGGCCACGCCTGCCTCGTACTGCAGACGCCCGAGGCCGCGATCGTCACCGACCCGTTCATCAGCGCGGACAGCACAGCCGGTGACCGCTACACCCTGGACGACCTGCCGGACTACATCGACCTGGTCCTCATCACCCACGGCCACCAGGACCACATCGTCCTGGAGACGCTGCTCCAGCTGCGCGGCCGCCTCGGGGCGATCGTGGTCCCCCGCTCCTCGCGCGGAAACCTGGCCGACCCCTCGATGGCACTGATGCTGCGCCACCAGGGCTTCAACGTGATCGAGGTCGATGACTTCGACGAAGTCGAGTTCCCCGGGGGCAAGATCACCGCCACCCCCTTCCTCGGCGAGCACTGCGACCTCGACATTCGCGCCAAGTCGACCTACTGGGCCGAGCTGGCTGGCAAGAAGGTCTTCATCGGCGCAGATTCCTCGGGTATCGAGCCCTCGCTCTACCGCTACATCAAGCAGCACCTGGGCACCGCCGACATCGCCTTCCTCGGTATGGAGTGTGACGGCGCCCCCCTGACCTGGCTCTACCAGGCCCTGCTCACCATCCCGGTCACCAAGAAGATGAGCAACTCGCGCAAGCTGTCCGGCTCCAACGCCGAGCAGGCCGCCGCGATCATGACCGAGCTGGGCGCCACGGAAGCGTACGTCTATGCCATGGGCGAGGAAGACTGGCTCGGCCACGTCATGGCCACCACCTACCACGAGGACACCTACCAGATCAAGCAGATCGAGGAGTTCATGAAGTGGTGTGCCGACCGCGGCATCAAGGCCGGCCACCTCTTCAAGCAGCAGGAGTGGCGCTGGTAGGCGCCGCTTAGCGGTACGGGCGCGTCGCCCAGGGCGGTGCACGGAAGTCGCGAAGAACGGGCGGCAGGCGTGTCCCCCCTGTGCGGCGGGCCCGGCCGACAGGCACCGACCGTCTCTTGGCCATCCTCAGGAGGTACTCCATGGCTGTTCAGGACATAGCGTTCGTCGAGTTGTACACCCGGGACAAATTGGCTATGGCCGAATATTTCGAGTCAGCCATGGGCTTCACTCGGGTCGCGGACTCGGTTGAGGTCGACCGTAGCTCCGTTCTGCTGCGGCAGGGCACCACCCAGGTGGTCGTCACGTCAGGACCAGGAACCTGGAGGTTTCTGGAAGACCACGGGGAGGGCATCGCCGACATCGCGCTGACCTGTGATGATGTCGCGGCCAGCCGAGACTCGGCGATCGCAGCCGGCGCCAAACCCGTTGGTTCCCTACGACAGGGCCCGGCCGTGACCGCCTTCGGTGACGTCACGCACACCCTGCTGCCGCAGACCGCGGAGCACCCGGGAACGGTGCTGCCCGCAGGCCGCCGGTGGACCCCCTCGCCCGGCACGTCAGCTGGGGCCGAGCGCCTGATCCAGGCCCTGGACCACATCGCGGTCTGCCTCGAAGGGGGCACCCTCGCCGCGCACGCGGACTTCTACGAGGAGGCCTTCGGTTTCTCCCGCCTGTCGGCCGAATACGTGGCCGTCGGTGGTCAGGCCATGGACTCCATAGTCGTCCGCAGTGCATCAGACCGTGTCACCTTCACCCTGGTCGCACCGGACCCGGACAAGGAACCGGGCCAGCTCGACGGCTTCCTGACCCGTAACGCCGGTCCTGGCGTGCAGCACATCGCCTTCCTCGTCGAGGAGATCATCCCCGCGGTCCACGAGTTCCGTGGCCGCGGTGTGGAATTCCTGAGCACCCCGGACGGCTACTACGACCTGCTGGCCCAGCGGTTCGCCGGCCTGCGGATGGAGATCGAACAGCTGCGGGAGGCCCAGGTGCTGGCCGATCGCGACGAGTGGGGTCATCTGCTCCAGCTCTTCAGCCGGTCGCCGTTCGAGCGCAACACCCTGTTCTTCGAACTCATCCAGCGCAACGGCTCCCGTGGGTTCGGCAGCGCCAACATCCGCGCCCTGTACGAAGCGGTAGAGCGTGACCGGCTGGCCGCCCGATGACCGGAAACGAACCCCTCACTGCCGTGACGGACACGTTCCACACCCTTGCAGACTGCGCCGACCTGGCTCGCCGTCGCATGGCCCCCGCAGTCTGGGACTTCTTGGCGGGCGGCGCAGGCGATGAACGGACGCTCGCGGCCAATCTAGAGGCCTTCGACCGGATAAAACTGCGGCCACGCGTCTTGGCCGGCTTCGGTCTGCCCGACATCGAGACCAAGATCCTCGGCCGGACCTGGGGTGCGCCGGTCGCCATCGCACCGATGGCCTATCACACACTGGCCGACCCGCTGGGTGAGGTCGCCACCGCCCGCGCTGCCGGCGGGGCCGCAGTCCCCCTGATCGTCAGCACCTTCGCGGGCCGCACCTTCGAGGACATCGCCGCTGCGGCCTCAAGCCCCCTCTGGCTCCAGGTGTACTGTTTCCGCGACCGCGCAACCACGCGCGCGCTGATCGAACGCGCCGAAGAGGCCGGATTCGAGGCGCTCGTCCTGACGGTGGATGCTCCACGGCTGGGTCGGCGGACGCGCGACCTGCGCAACAACTTCAGGCTGCCGCCGGGCATCGAGCCGGCCAACCTCGTCGGCGGAGGATTCTCCTCGCCCAGCGCCCACGCGCTGGCCGAGTTCGATGCCTGCCTGGACTGGTCCGTGATCGAATGGCTGGGGTCCGTCAGTTCGCTTCCCGTGCTGGTCAAGGGCATACTCACAGCCGACGACGCACGAGCGGCCATTGAGGCCGGTGTCGACGGCATCGTGGTGTCCAACCACGGCGGCAGGCAGCTGGACGGTGCTCCGTCGACCCTCGAGGTGCTGCCCGAGATCGCGACGGCCGTCGCAGGCGCCTGCCCGGTCCTCGTCGACGGAGGGATCCGGCGCGGCTCGGACGTACTGGCCGCCCTTGCGCTCGGCGCGGACGCAGCGCTCCTCGGCCGACCTGTACTGGACGGCCTGGCGCTGGGCCAGGAGCAGGGCGTGGCACGCGTGCTGGACATCATCACCGACGGACTGACCGAGGCGATGATGCTGACGGGTACGCGTTTGGTAGCCGACGCCGGACCAGAACTGGTGCAGTCTCACACGGTCACCCCGCAGCCGTATGCGGAGCCGGCCGTACGGACCGCTCCCCGGAGCCCGGCCCCGCACCCCAGCGGGCCGCTGCGCAGGGAGGAACTGCACGCCAGCCTGCGTGATCCGGTGCTGGACACGATGAACTTCCTCAACGAGATCACCCACCGGTTCCCCGAGGCGATCTCGTTCGCGCCCGGCCGTCCGTACGACGGCTTCTTCGACACCGGTCAGATCTTCGACCATCTGCGCCGCTACCTCGACCACCTGGAGACAGGCGGGGCCACGCCCAGCCGTATCCGCTCCATGCTCTTCCAGTACGGCCCGACCAGCGGCCACATCAAAGAGCTGATCGCGGACTCGCTGCGCAAGGACGAGGGCGTCGACGTGCCCCCGGAGTCGATCGTGGTCACCGTCGGCTGCCAGGAGGCGATGTTCCTGGCTGTGCGGGCGCTCATCTCCGGCCCCGACGACGTGCTGCTTGTCTCCAGCCCCTGCTACGTGGGGATCACCGGCGCGGCCCGCCTGCTGGACGTCGAGCTGACCGCGGTCGCGGAGCGCGAGCAGGGATTCCGCTGCGCCGACCTGGAGGCGGCGATCATCGCCGAACGGGCACGGGGACGGCGCCCCCGCGCCTTCTACGTGATCCCCGACCACTCGAACCCCTCGGGTACCACCATGCCCCTGGAGACCCGGCACGAGCTGCTCGAACTCGCGGCCCGCCACGACATCCTCCTGCTGGAGGACAGCCCCTACCGGATGGTCAGTCCGGGGCGGCAGCTGCCCACCCTCAAATCACTCGACCGCGAACACCGGGTCGTACAGCTGGGCTCCTTCTCCAAGACTCTCTTCCCCGGCGCCCGGGTGGGCTACGCGGTCGCCGACCAGCCGGTGACCGACAGCTCCGGAACCGTCGGCCTGCTGGCGGATGAGCTCACCAAGATCAAGAGCATGATCACGGTGAACACATCGGCGGTGAGCCAGGCCGTCGTGGCGGGCATGCTGCTCGCCGCGGACGGGCGCACATCGCAGCTCAACACCGAGACGGCCGCCTACTACGGACACGCGATGCAGGTGACGCTGCAGCAGCTGGACGAGAACTTCCCGGCCGGCGAAAGAGAGGAACTCGGGATCCGCTGGAACGAGCCCAGCGGGGGATTCTTCCTGTCGGTCACTGTGCCGTTCCACGCCGACAACACCGCACTGGTGAGGTCGGCGAAGGAATTCGGTGTCGTCTGGACACCGATGTCCTACTTCTACCCCCAGGGCGGCGGAGAGCAGGGCATGCGGCTGTCCGTCAGCTCCCTCACCGATTCCGAGATCTCCGACGGAATCAAGAGGCTGGCCGCCTTCATCAGAGTGCAGGCGGCCCAGGCCGGACCAACTGTCACCTCAGAAAGGACGATTCGATGACGAACCCATTCGACGACCCCGACGCCAACTACGTGGTCCTGGTCAATGACGAGGGTCAGCACTCCCTCTGGCCCGTCTTCGTCGACGTGCCCGAAGGCTGGCAGAAGGTCCACGGCGAGGCCGCCCGCCAGGACTGTCTCGACTACATCGAGAAGACCTGGACCGACATGCGCCCCAAGAGCCTCATCGAGGCCATGGCACAGAACTGACCGGAGCCGCACGGCACCGGCAGCACCACACGGCGGCCGTTTTCGCGACCACGCGGAAACGGCCGTTCGTATCGAGCCACCCGCTGGTCCCCCGATCAGCGTGAGGAGAAGCACCTATGACCGACCGAGTCTCCGCACAGTCCGGCCGGCGCCGAACCGCGATCCCGCGCCAATTCCTGATGTGCCGCCCCGCGTTCTACGACGTCCGCTATTCCATCAACCCCTGGATGCACCCGGAGAAGCCGGTTGACGGCGCACTCGCCCTCAGCCAGTGGGAGACCCTGCGCGACCTCTACCGTGACCTCGGCCACACCGTCCGGGAGATCGACCCGATCCCGGGGCTGCCCGACATGGTCTTCGCGGCCAACGGCGCGACCGTGTTGGACGGGAAGGTGTTCGCCGCCCGGTTCCGGCACGTGGAGCGCACCGCCGAGGGCCCCGCGTATCTGGACTGGTTCCGCCAGCACGGTTACGAGGAGACCCACTGGCCGGAGTACATCAACGAAGGTGAAGGCGACTACCTCCCCGTGGGCCGGCGCCTGCTGGCCGGCACCGGCTTCCGGACCGACCCGCGTTCGCACGCCGAGGCCCAGGAGTTCTTCGGAGTGCCCGTGACCAGCCTGCGCCTGGTCAACCCGTCCTACTACCACCTGGACACCGCGCTGTCGGTGCTCTCCGAGGACGAGGTCATGTACTACCCGGCCGCCTTCTCCGAAGGCAGTCAGGCCGTTCTGCGCGAGCTGTTCCCGGACGCCGTCCTGGCCACCGACGAGGACGCTGCCGTCTTCGGCCTCAACGCCCTTTCCGACGGGCGCCACGTGCTGCTCCCGGAAGTAGCCACCCGCCTGGCGAAGGAGCTCGCGGCGCGCGGCTTCGAACCGATCGGTGTGGACCTGACCGAACTGCTCAAGGCGGGGGGCAGCGTGAAGTGCTGCACGCTCGAACTGCGGGACTGACCCGTGCGTCCCCCCGGTACCACCTGCCGGCTACCTGGAAGGCTGACTGACGTGTCCGTTGCAGTGTGCCCTGTCCGCAGCAAGACCCGTATGTGGGGATGGACCTTCCGATGACCACCAGCATGAGTCCACCGGCCAACGATCTCCTCGTCCCCGCGGTTCCCGAGTGGAAGCCATCCGCGGGTGCCGCCCGGATCGTGGGCATCGGCACGGCCAACTCCGGGCACTCCTACTCCCAGCGGGAACTACTCGACATATTCAAGATCACGGACCCCAAGGTCCGCTCGGTCTTCCTCAACAGCGCGATCGAACGCCGCTACCTGACCATCCCACCGCGGGACGAGGAAGGCACCTGCCTCCCCGAAGCACAGGGCGAGCTCCTGGCCAAGCACAAGAGGCTGGCCCTCGACATGGGAGCACGCGCCGTGCGCGCCTGCCTGGAGAACTCCGGCCTCGCGCTGTCGGACATCGACTACTTGTGCTGCACGACCACCACCGGCTTCCTCACCCCCGGTCTGAGCGCGCACCTGATCCGAGAGATGGGAATCCTGCCCAAAACCAGCCGGGTCGATGTCGTCGGCATGGGCTGCAACGCGGGCCTGAACGCCCTGAACGCCACCGCCAGCTGGGCCGTGGCCAACCCCGGCAAGGTCGCCGTCATGCTGTGTGCGGAAGCTTGTTCCGCCGCCTACGTCATCGACGGGTCCATGCGCACCGCAGTGGTCAACAGCCTTTTCGGTGACGGCGCCGCCGCCATCGCCGTCGTCGCCGAAAGCCCGGACGCCGCGCATACCCCGTCCGACCCGCCGGCCGCCTCGGCAGGCCCGAAGATCCTGGGCTTCGCCAGTCATCTGATCACCGACGCCATCGAGGCCATGCGCTACGACTGGGACGAGGAGCAGGGCAAGTTCAGCTTCTATCTCGATCCGCACGTCCCGTACGTGGTCGGGGCCAACGCGGAGCAGGTCGTCGACCGGCTGCTCGCCGGCGCCGGACTGCGTCGCAGCGCCATCAGTCAGTGGCTGGTGCACTCCGGCGGCAAGAAGGTCATCGACGCGGTCCGGGTCAATCTCGGCCTCACCCGCCACGACGTCCGGCACACCACCGGAGTACTGCGGGACTACGGGAATCTGTCCAGCGGCTCGTTCCTGTTTTCCTACGAACGGCTGATGCAGGAGGGCGCCACCAGGGCAGGGGACTACGGCGTCCTGATGACCATGGGCCCTGGATCGACCATCGAGACCGTGCTGGTGCAATGGTGACGGAGAATCAGATGAACAGCGAAAACGAAGCTGAGAGCACGGCCGTACGGATCGACGGCGAAGGCCTCGTCCTACGGATCGACGGGCGCAAGGGCCTGTCGGCCGAGTCCGTCGCCCTGGTGAGCGCGGTCTGTGACCGGGCCGAGGACCACGCCGGCCGCAGCCGCGTCATCGTCCACGTGTCCGGCATACCCGACGGGGTGCCCCCGGGCGACCTGACCGTGGCGCTGGTCAGCAAGTGGGAGCGGGCCCTGCGGCGCCTGGAGCGGCTGCCCGCACCCACCATCGCCGTCGCCGACGGCGACTGCGGGGGACTCGCCCTGGAGGCGCTGCTCGCCACCGACTACCGCATCGCGACCGACACGGTGCGCCTGGTCGTAGCCGTGGGCGACGGGGCCACCTGGCCGGGAATGGCGCTGTACCGGCTGGCCCAGCACGGCGTCGCCGCCGCCGCGATCCGCCGGGCGGTGCTCTTCGGCACCCCGGTCGACGCAGCCGATGCGCTCGCCCTCCACCTGGTCGACGAACTCGTGCAGGACCTGCCCGCCGCCCAGGCCACGGCGGGGGAGCGGGCCGGCGCCGTCACCGGCACCGAACTGGCCATCCGGCGCCAGCTGATGCTGGACGCCACGACCACCACCTTCGAGGAGGCGCTCGGAGTCCACCTCGCCGCTTGCGACCGCGCGCTGCGCCGGGCGGCCGTCGGAGCCGCTTCGTGACGGCCGCAGGCCCGCAGGACACCCTGCGGGCCGTGCGGGCCGACCTGGGCAGTGCCCGCACGGCGCTCACCGCGGCTGCCGTGCACGCCGAAGAGGTGCTGGGACTTCTGCCCGCGCCGGAGCACCGTACCCAGGAACAACGGGCGACGGCCGCTGAGGCCACCGACTCCGTCAGGTCGCTGCGCGCCGTCTTCCTGGACACGCACGTCGACGCGGTCTACGACGAGCTCACCGAGGCACGTACCCGCCACCTGCGGGTGGCCGAGCTGGCCTCGGCGGCCGCGGAAGCGTTCCCCGGGCTGGTGCCCACCACCTCCCAGCTGGAGACGGAAGGGATCAGGGCGCAGGCCGGGAAGGAGGGGCGCGAGATCGACCAGGGCATCTTCTTCGGGAAGGTACTGGGGTCGCCGCTGGCCGGCCCTCACCTGCTCGACGCGATGCTGCGTCCGACCCCGCGGGCCCTGGCGATCCTGCCGGAATTCACCCGCACGGGCCGGGCGGATCTGGGCTCCGTACGCATGGAGCGCACCGACGGCGTGGCGCGGCTGACCATGTGCCGAGACGACTGTCTCAATGCTGAGGACAACCAGCAGATCGAGGACATCGAAACCGCGGTCGACCTCGCCCTGCTCGATCCGGCCGTGGAGGTGGCCCTGCTGCGCGGCGGCGAGATGACCCATCCCCGCTACCACGGCAAGCGCGTCTTCAGTGCCGGCATCAACCTCAAGTCCCTGCACGGCGGCGGCATCTCGCTGGTCGACTTCCTGCTGCGGCGGGAACTCGGCTACATCCACAAGATCCTGCGGGGACTCGTGGTCGAGGACGGGGCCGCCTGGCGGCCACGGACCGTCGAGAAGCCCTGGGTCGCGGTGGTGGACACCTTCGCCATCGGCGGTGGTGCCCAGCTCCTTCTCGTCTTCGACCACGTGATCGCCGCCTCGGACGCCTTCTTCAGTCTCCCGGCCGCCAAGGAGGGCATCATCCCGGGCGCCGGCAATTTCAGGCTGAGCCGGGCGGCCGGTACCCGGCTGTCACGCCAGGTCATCCTGGAGGGGCGCCGGATCTGGGCGACCGAGCCGCAGGCCCGCCTGCTGGTCGACGAAGTACACGAAGCCGATGCGTTGGACGAGGCCGTCGAGCGGAGCGTCGAGCGCCTGCGTGGCCCGGCTGTGGTCGCCAACCGGCGGATGCTCCACCTCGCCGAGGAGTCCGCGTACGAATTCCGCCGCTACATGGCGGAGTTCGCGCTCCAGCAGGCGCTACGCCTGTACAGCTCCGATGTGATCCACAAGGTCGGCCGGTTCACCGCGGAGAAGGAGGCGCACAGGTGACGGTCCACGCGGACGAGCAGCGCGTGCTGTACCGGAAGAAGGACCACGTAGCCCACGTGACGCTCAACAGGCCCGAGGTGCTCAACGCGATGGACCTGCGGATGCACGAGGAACTCGCCGCGGTCTGGGACGATGTGGAGGCCGATGACAAGGTCCGGGTCGCGGTCCTGACCGGCGCGGGAGAACGCTCCTTCACCGTCGGGCAGGACCTCAAGGAGCGGGCCCGGCTCGATGAGCAGGGGGTGCCGCGGTCCACCTTCGGCAGCCGGGGCCAGCCCGGCTGGCCCCGGCTGACCGAGCGGTTCACCCTTTCCAAGCCCGTCATCGCCCGGGTCAACGGGTACGCCCTCGGCGGAGGCTTCGAACTCGCCCTCGCATGTGACCTCATCATCGCCTCCGACCAGGCCGTCTTCGCCCTGCCGGAGGCCCGGCTCGGCCTGGTCCCGGGCGCCGGCGGCGCCTTCCGGCTGGCCCGGCAGGTCCCGCTGAAGGTGGCGCTCGGCCATCTGCTGACGGGCCGGCGGATGAGCGCGGCCGATGCACTGCGGTGGGGGATGGTCAACGAGGTCGTTCCGCACGACAGGCTCGACGCGTGCGTGGCCGAGTGGACCGAGGAGTTGCTGCGCAGCGCGCCGCTAGCGGTGCGGGCAATCAAGGAGGCAGTGATGCGCTCGGTCGACATGCCGCTTGAGGCGGCCTTCAGCACCCCGTTCGGCTGGGAGCAACGGCGCCGTGGCAGCGAGGACGCCATCGAGGGGCCGCGGGCCTTCGCGCAGGGACGCGGGCCCGTGTGGAAGGGCCGCTGACCTGCGACCCCACTCCGAAACGGATCCGCGGCGCCGCTCATCAGGAGCGGCGCCGCGGATCCGTTTCGCATGTCTGTCAGTTCCTGCAGATCGTCTTCGCCAGGGAAGTGTCGCGGCCGGACCGAACGCCGGGAAGTCGACTGGAAGTCGGCCCCCCGGCGTTCGCGCGGGTGGTGACCCGCCCTGCTCAGCGCAGTTCCGTGACCAGTTCGGCTTCGTCTGCGGGGCGCTGGTCGGCGAACTGCGTATGGTAGAGGTCTGAGTACAGACCCCCCAGGGCCAGCAGTTCCTCGTGGGTCCCGCTCTCGCGGATCCGGCCGGCCTCCACCACCAGGATCTGATCGGCCTCGCGGATGGTGGACAGTCGGTGGGCGATCACCAGCGAGGTGCGCCCGGCCAGCGCGGACTTCAGGGCCTCTTGAATGGCCGCCTCGGACTCCGAGTCCAGGTGTGCGGTGGCCTCGTCGAGGACCACGACCGGTGGGGCCTTGAGCAGCAGCCGGGCCAGGGCGATCCGTTGCTTCTCACCGCCGGAGAGCCGGTAGCCGCGGTCGCCGACCACGGTGTCAAGACCGTCCGGAAGGCTGCTGATCGAGTCCCAGATCATCGCCGCCCGGCAGGCCTCGATCAGCTCCTGTTCGCTCGCCCCGGGACGCGCGTACTCCAGGTTCGCGCGGAGCGTGTCATGGAACAGGTGCGCGTCCTGGGTGACGACGCCGACGGTGTCGCGCAGCGACTGCAGGGTCACATCCCGCAGGTCGTGACCACCGATTCGTACGGTGCCCTCATTGGCGTCGTAGAGCCGGGGCACCAGCTGGGTGATGGTGGTCTTGCCGGCGCCGGACGGGCCGACCAGGGCGGTCAGCTTACCGGCCGGGGCGGTGAAGCTCAGAGCCTCCAGCGTCCACGTCTCGTCCGCGCGCTCGGGCAGCCGGTGCGCGATGCTCTCCAGCGAGGCGAGCGATACCTCGTCGGCCTTCGGATAGCGGAAGGAGACCCGCTCGAACTCGACGGCCGGTGCCTCGGCCCCGTCCCCCGCCGGGGGCAGCTCCAGGGCCCCGGGCCGCTCCTTGATGAGCGGCTCCAGGTCGAGCACCTCGAATACCCGGTCGAAGCTGACCAGCGCGGTCATCGCGTTCACCTGAAGTGTCGACAGCTGGTTGATCGGCCCGTAGAGCTGCATCAGCAGGGTGACCATGGCCACCAGGGTGCCGATCTGCAGGGTGCCGTCGATGGTCAGGCTGCCGCCGAGACCGTAGACGAGGGCGGTGGTGAGCGCGGTGAGCAAGGAGGTGATGAGGAAGAGGATCCGACTGTAGACGACCTGCATGACAACGACGTCGCGGACCCGGCCTGCCTTGCTCGCGAACAGGCTGGACTCGTGCGAGGCACGGCCGTAGAGCTTCACGAGCATCGCGCCCGAGACGTTGAACCGCTCGTTCATCATGGAGCTCATCTCGGCGTCCAGGTTCATCGTCTGCCGGGTGAGCCGCTGCAGACGGCCGGCGATCAGGCGCACTGGCAGCAGGAAGAGCGGAATCATCAGCAGCGCGCCGAGGGTCACCTGCCAGGAGAGGTAGAACATCGCAGCGAGAATCAGGATCAGCGTGAAGACGGTGGACACCGCTGTGGTGAGCAGGGTGGTCAGGGCTTGGCGGGCCCCCACCACGTCAGCGTTGAGCCTGCTGACCAGGGAACCCGTCTGAGCACGGGTGAAGAAGGCCAGCGGTTGGTTCTGTACGTGCGCGAACACCTTCGTGCGCAGGTCGAAGACCAAGCCCTCGCCGATCCGGCCGGAGCACCAGGCCTGGACGTAGAGGCCGCCCCCGTTGAGCACGGCTATCCCGGCCACGACCCCGCACAGGCCCACGACGACACCGGTGCGTCCGGGCATGATGCCGTCATCGATGATCAGCTTCAGGATCAGGGGACTGGCCGCCGTGGCCACCGCGTCGGCGATCGTGGTCAGCAGCAGCAGGGTCAGATGCCAGGGGTAGCGCAGGGCGTACGGCAGGATCCGCCGCACCGTACCCGGCTTGACCCGCTGGTTGGTGATCCCGTTCTTCTCCATCCGCAGCCTGGATGGCCTCAGCGGCGGGCCGCCTTTTGGCGCCATGGAAACCTGCCTCGCTCTCGTGGTGGTCCGTCAGTTCTTTTCGAGAAACTCGATGATCGCGGTGTTGACCGCGTCCGGACGCTCCAGGTTTCCGAGGTGGCCGCAGTGGGGGATTTCCACGAAATCGCAGTCCGGGATGGCGTGGGCGACCTCGGCAACCAGGTGGGGCGGACAGATCAGGTCATCGGTGAAACCGATGGCGTGGCACGGCACCGTCATCCGGCCCAGCGCCTCGCGGCGGTCCCCGGTCCGGTCCACCCAGCTCTGCCCGTCCGCGTCCGCGCCGCCACCGGTCAGCTCGAAGATCTCCAGCCAGGTCGAAATGGCGCCATCGTCGTTCAGGGTCGCGGGCGACAGCATTTCGAGCACCTGGCGGATGGCCGCGTACTTGGCGGGCAGCACGACCCCACTGTCCCGAAGTGCCCGGTCCGCCGTCCACAACGCCTGTCGGGCCAGATCCGAGCGCGCCCGGGTGGCGATCAATACCGCAGACCGCACCAGGTGGGGCGCCTCAAGAGCCAGCTCCTGCGCAACCATGGCGCCCATGGAGGTCCCTACGACGTGACACGGGCCGATGCCCAGCACCTCGATCAGACCTCGGGTGTCCGCCACCATGTCATCGAGCGAGTACTTGCCGGGGGGCGCGTCCGAGGGCGCGATGCCCCGGTTGTCGAACACGATCGTCTCGTACCCGGCCTGATGGAGCGCGGGCGTCTGGTGCAGGGTCCAGACATGGCCCGCCGCGCCCGATCCCATGATGAGCAGTACCGGCTGGCCGCGGCCGGCGCGTTGGTAGGACAGCTGGATTCCGTTGGTCTTCACGAAGGGCATGGCGCACCCTCGCTGACGGTCGTCGTGGACAAGGGTGTCTCCCGATGCTGGAAGGAGGGGGGTGTTCCGGCCGAGATACGGCACTACCCGAGCCTCACCTTCGCACCGTCGCGGCACGCTGATCAAGGAGTCGGTGGCGCGCGGAACAGGCTGTCCAACTGACGCGTCGGCACAGTTGAACGCGGAGAAGCCAGCACTCCTGGCCGGTGGTTGACTTGTCCGCAGAGGCCTGGGCCATAGTGGGTCCGGTTGGGCCGAGCGGTCCACATCATGCCCCCGAGAAAGGACGACGTGGTGACGAATCCGTTCGACGACCCCGACGCCAACTACCTGGTCCTGGTCAACGACGAGGGCCAGCACTCCCTCTGGCCGGTCTTCGTCGACGTGCCCGAGGGCTGGCAGTCGGTGTTCGGCGAGGCCGCGCGCCAGGACTGCCTCGACTACATCGAGAAGTCGTGGACCGACATGCGCCCCAAGAGCCTGATAGCGGCGATGGGAAAGTAGGCGCTTCCGCAGCGCGCGCAGCCGACCGCCTCAAGGGCGTGTCGGCTGCGCGTGGTTTCGCCTTCAGACAGTGGAGTTGTCCACTCCCGCCGTCGGCGGGGACGCTTCGGCTGCCGTCCTCCGCGCACCTTGCGACCAGGCCGCAGGTTGGGCATCCTCGAGCCGAGCCGGGCCACCACGGAAATGCCACCACGTCACCGCACCGATCCGAGGCACATCAGGCGCATGGCCAGCGGTTGACCAGCCACGACACCACCTGACACGTGCTGCGCTCCTCGTTCATGAGTACACCTCAGGATGACAAAGAGGTACGCCCGGAGGTCATCCGATGTCACCCGTGGGCTGATGCGCCGCCGTAGTCATGGCCCCTAGGCTCGTGCGCGCATCAGTCTGCCGCGGGGCATCTTCGATCACCGCGGCCGTCATACCGGAGCAGCGCATTTTCGGAAGGTGGTCGATGGGTCACAGCTCGCCGCACCCGGGCAGGCAGAACCGTCCCGACGAAGACAACGGCCGACGGCCTGGCATTCGCCTCAGATCTGCGGCAGCCGCTCTGCGGTGGGCTTCCTGTCTGGGGGGGCTATGGGCGGTACAGGAATTGGTCGGCTTGTCCGGACTGGTGGGCTCGGGTGACGTTTGTCTGGATGTCCGCGCCAAGCACGGTCGGTACACCCGGGCCCTGGCCGTGCTCGCAGGGCCGACCGGACAGGTCCACAGCATCGAGCATCGGCTCCGACCGATCGGCCGGCTGACCCGTGGGACGATCTTGCTCGGTTGCGGCAACGTCACCCTGCACGCCATGGTCTCCGGAGACGGGCGGCAGCGGCCCGGCACCATCGACAACCTGTGCCGGCAGGTGGGGCTGACAAAGGTCAACTTCATAAAGCTCGGCTCGGAGGACCTCGAGGCCGCGCTCGTCGGGGCTTTCCATACCCTGCTGCGCGATCGCCCCTCGATCCTGCTGGAAATAGACGACGCTCATTTCGTGAGGTGTGACGCTGCCCGAGGCAGCCTGATCCGTAGCCTCACCGTCAGTCTTGGTTACAGCATGTACCGTTGGCAGAAGAACGGCTGGGAGCCTGTTACCCACGTGACTGAAGGCCCTCGATTCCATTTGTTCACCGCCAGGCCCTTGCCGCGGAGTTAAATCGGGACGCCGCCCTGAGGGCGAACGTAGAGACGCCCGGAATTTTGACGGCTGGCTGGCGACCCTGCATGTGCGCGGCACCGGCACTATGGCGCGAACCTGCCGAGTTGAGCCGGACCTGCGCGTACGTGAGGAATCGCCCACCCGACTGAGTTGGCGGAAGGTTCAAACGGCGTAGCGCAGCAGTTGAACACGGGCGGCAGTGGCGATGGTCTGTGTCTGCGGGGCGTCACCCCTCAAGATCGACTCGATTTCGGCCAGACTTGACCGCGTCGCTCGACAGCCCCGGCTCCAACAGCCAGTATGAGACGTGCTGTTGCAGGTGTGACGCTCGGGGTTGGAGGTCGTGCGGGGTCGATGAGAGAGGGGCCTTTGGCATGCCCTCTATCGGCCTGGCCGCACACATCGGTCGACTTCGTATGATCATATCAACCCGCGAGTCCTTTTGATCTTATGATTCTCGGGAAATATAGATTCTTACATCCAACGGGGGATGAGTTTGAATCGTCAAGATGTCAGTCCACTTGGTTTGGTCCGGGATGGGCATGCTGTTAACCCAGTCGGAGTAACTGCACCCAGCGAACCTTCCGTCCGGGAAGTCGTGGCGTTCCCGATAGCATCGCTGCTCCCGGGCGAATCGCCGCGTTCTGAAGGGCAGGATGCGGATCACGTCGCGCGGTTGGTGGAATTTGAGGGGTTGCTTCCCCCTATTCTGGTCGATCGGCGCACACTTCAGGTAATTGACGGAATGCACCGTCTGGTGGCCGCCTTCCTCAAGGGTCACGAAACGATTAATGTCGAGTTTTTCGACGGGACTGCCGAAGAAGCCTTCCTTCGGGCTGTAGAAGCAAATGTGACACATGGTCTGCCGCTTTCGCGATCGGACCGGGTGGCTGCGGCCGGGCGGATCATCGCGTCACATTCGCAGATGTCGGACCGGGCGATCGCGAGGGCCTCGGGGCTGGGTGCCCGGGCGGTTGCGGCGATCCGTCGGCGTTCGGGCGACGGCACACCGGAGCTGAACGCCAGGGTCGGGCTGGACGGGAAAGTCAGACCGCTGAACAGTGTCGAGGGGCGCAGGAGAGCCGCGGAGCTCATCGCTGAGAACCCGGACGCTTCGTTGCGCGAGATCGCACGGTTGGCCGGAATCTCCCCGGCCACCGTGAGTGACGTCCGAAAGCGGCTCCAGGTCGGCGAACTGCCTGTGCCCGAGAAGCCCGGCGACGTGTCCACCGGAGATCAGGACAGCTGCGCCGTGGTGCCGGTGCAGCGCCGCGCTGCACCGGCATCCCGGCTGCCCGCGACGGATCCCGGCTCTCTGGTCGACCGGTTGCTGCTGGATCCATCCCTTCGCTACAAGGAGGAAGGGCGGCAGTTGCTGAGGCTGCTACAGCGGAATGCGATCGGGGATGAGGGGTGGGCCAAGCTGGCCGATGTGGTGCCTTCCCACTGCGGCGATCTGGTCGTCGCTCTAGCGCGCCAGTATGCAGAGACCTGGCTCGGCTTCGCCCGAGAACTGGACGAGCGCGCCCGTGCCATAAGCCAGGGCGCAGCAAGCGGATAGTTTCGAGCGAGGGGGCTGTCGGCAGCCCCCTCGATGCCGACTCGCTCACGGCGTGCCCGAGGTCCCCGCGCCGGAGGGCGGGGCCGGACCCGCGCATTCGTCTTCCGCCAGATGTGGCGGAGCGGTTCGCGGCCGGTAAATCGAGGTGGGGTCCTGCGGTAACTTCGATGCCTGTGGGCGGTGTCCTTCGGCGCCAGCGTCCCGCACGATCTCGTGCGGCCTTCGCCACCGCCCTCCGCTCGACCGCACCGGTCCTCGGCAGGTACTGCCCGAGGCCACCCAGGAGCGGCTCCTGCGTAGGCACGGAACGCTCGCGCGCCAACGCGCTGCTGCCCTCGACCGCGACGGTCGGGGACAGCAGCATCTCCAGGCCGGTCAGCCGACTTTTTCCGCCTTGGCGAGAACCTTCTCAAGGTGACGGTCGACGGTTGCCGGGGGCCGGGGAGCCCGAGACGAGCAGCAGCAGACTGCCGTCGCGGACCGCGGTCTGCTTCACCAGGTGCTTCGCCCGCCAGCGGAGAACGTCAGGAGTTGACTCCACTGCTCGTCCCCGAGCTGACAGGTGGGACAGCCGGTCACGGCGTCGAAGATCCGGCCGATGCCGTCGGACGGCGTGTTCGCGCTGTCGCTGTACAGCTCGTCGGAGACCTCCGAGTTGTTGCTGCCGGCGTAGGTGAAGGTGGCCTTCGCCTCGGGCCCGGCCCGGCGCTCCGGTTGTACCAGGCGGTGTCGAGGCGCATCTCCTGCTGCTGGGTGACCGGTCCGGCAGCGCAGCCGGATCTGGTCGTGGGTGGGGAGGACGAGCCAAGTCCCGGGACGCGCGGCAGTCGGCGCAGACGGCCATCTCACTGCCCAGGGGGACCTGGCCCTGCAGCCGCGGCGACACCGTGACGTCCCCCTTACCTCGTCCTGCACGCCGGAAGACGTTCCCTCGCTGCCCCCGCACCGAGTACCGCCCGTTCGGCTCCTAGCTAGTGGCTGCCGAGGGTCGTTGCGTAGGCTGACGTCGTCGTCGCGGCGGGGGAGTGGGTAAGGCTCCTCAACCCCTCCGAAGTTAGCTGACGGTGAGTCGGAAAAGTCAGCAATTGGTCAGCATCAGTCCTCAAAAACATGGGGAAAGCCGACCGAACATGCGACTCGTTGTAAGGTAGGGAAACTGCCCTTGACCTGCAAAAACGCAGGCAGGGAGCCTAGATCCAGGGGTACCTCGATGATGCGTACAATGTTCAAGTCCAAGATCCACCGGGCCACCGTCACACAGGCCGATCTGCACTACGTCGGGTCCGTGACCATCGACGCCGATCTTCTCGACGCGGCGGATCTGCTGCCCGGGGAGCTGGTGCACATCGTCGACATCGACAACGGCGCCCGGCTGGAGACGTACGTCATCGAGGGCGAGCGCGGTTCCGGGGTGATCGGGATCAACGGGGCCGCCGCCCATCTGGTGCACCCCGGTGACCTGGTCATCCTCATCAGCTACGGGCAGTTCGAGGACGCCGAGGCGCGGACGTTCGTCCCGCGGGTGGTGCACGTCGACGCGGACAACCGGATCGTCGAACTCGGCGCGGACCCCTCCGCCCCGGTCCCGGGAACGGACCAGCGGCGCAGCCCGCACGCGGTCGCGATCTGACCCCGCGGCGGCGGCCCGAGGGCCGCGCGTGGACCGTGATGACGACAGATGACCCCGAAGAGCAAGTGAGGACGGCCCGCATGGCGATCGAGATCAAGGACGACCGGGCGGCCGGGCGGCTGCGGGCCTTCGAGGGGGCGGAGCGGGTCGGTGTGATCGCCTACTTCGTGCTCGCGTCCGGGCCGGGTGCGGGCGCCCTCGTGGCCGTGCACACCGTGGTCGAGCCGGGCCACGAGGGCCGGGGGATCGCGGGGGACCTCGTCCGCGCCTTCTACGGCATGGCGGCCGCCGAGGGGGTCGCCGTGGTGCCGTTCTGCCCGTACGCGGCGAAGTGGGCCGCGCGTCACCCCGATGAGGCGCCCCAGCCGGCGGCGGAGGTCGTGGCGGCGGCGAAGCGGCAACTGGACGCCGACTCCGCCCCGTGAGCGGCGGCCGTGCTCCCGGCGGGCTGACCCTGCTGCACACCTCCCCGGTGCACGTCCCCGTCTTCGACGCGCTGCGCGACCGGCACCACCCCGGGACCGTACTGCGGCACCTGGTCGAGCCCGCCCTGCTGGACCGCGCCCGCACGGCCGGTCCGGCGGCGGTGGCCGGCGAGGTCCGCTCCCTGCTCGCCGCGGCGGGGGGCGGGGACGGGCCGGTGCTGTGCACTTGCTCGACGATCGGCGCGGTCGCGGAGGGCCTCGGCCCCGCCCTGGGCCGCCCGGTGCTGCGGGTCGACCGGCCGATGGCCGCGGCTGCCGTCCGTACGGGCCCCCGCGTCGCGGTCCTCGCCACCGTGGAGAGCACGCTCGCCCCGACGCTGGCCCTGCTCCGGGAGGAGGCCGCCGTCCTGGACCGGGTGCGCCCCGGGAGCGCGGCGGCCCTGTCCCCGCGGCCGCGGGTGGTGCCGGGCGCGTGGGAGCGGTTCGAGGCGGGCGACGCCGAGGGCTGCCTGGCCCTGGTGGCCGCGGCGGCGGACGCGGTGACCGGCGCAGACGTGATCGTACTGGCCCAGGTGTCGATGGCGGGGGCGGTGGACCGCGTCACGACGCAGGTACCGCTGCTGACCAGTCCCTCGGCCGGGCTCGCGGCGGCGGTCGGCGCGCTCCGGCGGGCGTAGCGTCCCGGATCGCGGGAAGGTGGGGCTTATGGTGCGATACGCAGAGAACCAGCCCCCCGGACCGGTGCCGGAGCCCGACCCCGCGCCCGTGCCCGAGCCGGACCCCGTGCCGGGCGCGCCCTCCGGGGTGGAGCCAGTACCGGAGCCCGGAGTACCGGAGCCGGGGGTACCGGATCCCTTCCCCAGCCCCTGGCCGGACCCGGGCCGGCCCGACCCCGGCACGCCCCGACCGCAGCCGGTTCCCCCGCCCGCGCCGCCCGTGCCCGGCCCCGTCCCGGAACCGGACCCGATCCCGCCGCCGCCGGGGCCCGCACCCCTCCCGCAGCCCGGCCCCCTCAGCTGAGCGAAGCCGAAGGCCAAGGACGACCACGCCAGGAGCCGGGCCCGGCCACTGCCCCTCAGTCGGTCCGGACCTCGCAGCGGTCACCGCTCCAGAGGGTGTGGAACGAGCCCCCCGGTCGGTCCGCCGGCAGGTGTGCGCCCCGAAGTAGTCCCGCCGGCCCTGGGTCAGCGCCGCCGGGAGCCGGTCCGCGCGCAGCGGGTCGTAGTACGCCAGCGAGGCCGCGAAGGCCGGGACCGGAGCGCCCTGGCGGACGGCGGTGGCCAGGACGTCGCGCCAGTCGTCCTGCGCCGCGCCGATCTCCTCGGCGAACCGCTCGTCGGCCGGAAGGCTCAGCAGGTCCGGCCGGGCGTCGTACGCGGCCCGGATCCGGTCCAGGAACGCGGCCCGGATGATGCAGCCGCCGCGCCACAGCGAGGCCACCGCGCCGGGGTCCACGGCCCAGCCGTACTCCGCGCTGCCGGCCTGGATCCGGTGGAAGCGCTGGGTGTACGAGACGATCTTGGACGCGTACAGCGCCTGCTCCACCCGGGCGGCGAAGGCGTCGGCCTCCGCTTGCGGCAGCGGCGACGCCGAGGGCCCGCCCAGCGTCCGCGAGGCGGCGCGCAGGTCCGCGTGGCCGAGACGGCGCGCGCGAAGACGGCCTCGGCGGCCGACGCCCACGAAGTGGATGCCCCGCTCGCGCAGCTCGCGCTCGCGGCGCCGGGTGTCCTCGAAGTGCGCGTTCCCGCCGTCGATGATCACGTCGCCCTCTTCGAGCAGCGGGGCGAACTCGCGGATCACGGCGTCGGTGGGTTCGCCGGCCTTCACCATGATGACGAGGCGCCGGGGGCGTTCGAGCGCGTCGACGAACTCCTTCGCCGACTCGGCGGCGATGAAGGCGACGCTGCCCCGGGCGGCCCGCCGATGGATCAAGCCCACGCCCGGAGCGCTCAACACCCCTTGCCGTGCGCCGTGTTGCGCCACTTGTCAGGGCCTCGTCGCGACGTTAGGTTGTGCGGTTCCTGATGTCTGCAAGGGGGCTCCCATGGGCGTACGGGGCCGGCACCGCCGGTACCAGCCAAGCACCATCAACCGGGCTTCGCTGGTGGTGACCGCGGGCGGCGCCGGAATCGCGCTGCCCTTCATCGGCGCCGGGGCCGCCCACGCCGCCACCGTCGACACGTGGAACAAGGTCGCGGCCTGCGAGTCGACGAACAACTGGCACATCAACACCGGCAACGGCTATTACGGCGGGCTCCAGTTCAGCCAGAGCACCTGGCGCGCCTTCGGCGGCACGGCCTACGCCGCCCGCGCCGACCTGGCGACCAGGGACCAGCAGATCGCGGTCGCCGAGAAGGTGCTGGGCTCGCAGGGGCCGCAGGCCTGGCCGGTCTGCTCCAAGGAGGCGGGGCTCAGCCGGGGCGGCGTGAAACCCGCCGTGGCCCCGAAGGCGCGGACCGCCGCACCGGAAGCGGTGAAGCCGCAGCAGGCCGTCAAGCCGCAGCCGCAGCCCCAGCCCCAGCAGGTCCGGTCCGCCGCGCCCACCCCGACGGGTACGACCGTCCTGCCCAATCCGTACGTCGTCGCCCCGGGCGACTCGCTCTCGGAGATCGCGCGGGGCCAGCACGTCGAGGGCGGCTGGCAGGCGCTCTATGAGACCAACCGGGCCACCGTCGGCGCCGACCCGGACCTGATCTTCCCGGGCCAGCGGCTCACCCTGCGCGTCACTGCCGCGCCGGTCACCCCGAGGCCGCCGGTGACCCCCAAGCCGCCGGTCACGCCGCCGCCCAGGGACACCCCGTCGCCCGCGCCCACGCCGACACCCAAGCCGACGCCCTCGCCCGACAAGCCGCCGCGCACGGCGGACCCCGTCAAGCCCGTCGAACCGGCGGCGGCCAAGCCCGCCCCCGCCCAGGGCGGCTTCAGCGCGCCCGTCGAGGCGGCCATGGGCACCGCGTACCGCGTGGCCGGTTCCTCATGGTCCAGCGGCTACCACACGGGCGTCGACTTCCCGGTGGCGACCGGGACCTCCGTCAAGGCCGTCGCTCCCGGCGAGGTCGTGTCGGCGGGCTGGGCCGGCGCCTACGGCTACCAGGTCGTGATCCGGCACACCGACGGCCGGTACTCGCAGTACGCGCACCTGTCGGCCCTCGGCGTCAAAGCCGGTCAGCAGGTGAGCGGGGGAACGCGGATCGGCCGTTCCGGCTCGACCGGCAACACCACCGGACCACACCTGCACTTCGAGATCCGGACGGGGCCCGGGTACGGCACCGACATCGATCCCCTCAAGTACCTCCGCGGCCACGGCGTCGGCATCTGAGGGAACCGCGGCCGGGGCGGCTGACACCCGGGTGTGCGGCGGTACGGCCGTGAGCAGGATCAGGCCGGCCGCCGCGACCGCGGCGCTCACCAGCGCGCCCAGCGTGCCGAGCGCGCCGTAGCGGAAGCCCTCGCCGAAGAGCGAGATGCCGACGCTCGCCGCGACGACCGGATTGACCACGGTCACCGTGGCCAGCGGCGCGGTCAGCCCGGCGCCCCGGTAGGCCGCCTGGGACAGCACCAGCCCGGCCGCCGCGAGCGCGGCGATCGAGGCCAGCTGCGGAGCCTGGCCGAAGACGGCGCCCCGCTCGAAACCTTCCGCCACGGACTTCGTGAACACCGAGCCCATCCCGAAGGCGCTGCCGGCGGCCGTCGCCAGCAGCACGCTGCGCAGCACCGCCCGCCGGACCCGCCGGGCGGCGAGGAACAGGACCGCCGAGAGCCCGGCCGTCACGGCGAGCAGCAGGGTGCGCTCACCGCCCGACAGGGTCTCCTCGGCGCGCGCGTCGCCCCCCGTGAGGGCCAGCAGCCCTGCCAGACCCACCGTGGCCAGCACCGCTCCGCGCCAGGCGGCCGTGCCCGCCCGGCGGCCGATGAGGACGGCGGCCATCGGCAGGGCGAAGACGATCGTGAGCGCGCCGAGCGGCTGGACCAGGCTGAGCGGGCCGTAGGCGAGGGCCACCACGTGCAGCAGTGCGCCGAGTCCGTTGAGCGCAACGGCCAGCCACCAGCCGCCCCGGGCCAGCGGCGCGTACGGCCGCCCGGGGCTGCTTTCCGCCACTCGCTCCTGCACGATCGCGCCACCCGCGTAGGCGAGCGCGGAGATCAGGCAGAGGAGGACTGACAGGGCTAGGGCACTCATGTGGGCCACAATGCCCGGTCCGGCTCGAGTATTCCTCGTCCCACAGGTGGTGATCGCCTGTACTCCTTGAGTAGTACACGTCGAGCGAAGATGTAGCCCGGAGGCCGTTCCGGACCCCTTCGCCACCCCGCGGAACGGCGCCTGCAACAGGGCCCCCGCGTACATAACGTGATGATCCGGCCGCTGCCCGTGAGGCGGCCCGGAGCGGGTTTGGTTCCGGGCGCGTCGGATCCGTACAGTTCTTCTTTTGGGGAGTTCGCGACACGCGGACGCGGACGAGTTGATCGAGGAACGGCAACGGCCATGACGGTGACCGAAGACATCCAGACGTACGGCCCGGGCATCGACCCCGAGCGCCTGGCCGTCTGCCTGGCCGTGCTCGACGAGCTGGACAAGCTCGACGTCGACCACCCCGACGCCGTCACCGTACGCCGCGCGACCGCCGGCATCTACCGCACGGTCAAGCAGCGCCGCCGCCAGGACCGCCGCGCCGCCAAGACCGCCAACGACAAGGCCGTCACCGAGGCGACCGCGACCGGCTCCGCCGACCGCATCGACGACGAGACCCAGGGCAACGCCCTGAGCACCGCCACCAAGGGCCCGGTCGCCGGCATACTCCAGCGCCCGCGCTCCTGCTACGTCTGCAAGACGCGCTACGTCGAGGTCGACGCCTTCTACCACCAGCTCTGCCAGGACTGCGCCGCCTTCAACCGGGCGCGCCGCGACGCCCGGACCGACCTCACGGGCCGCCGCGCCCTGCTCACCGGCGGCCGCGCCAAGATCGGCATGTACATCGCGCTGCGGCTGCTGCGCGACGGCGCCCACACCACCATCACCACCCGCTTCCCGAACGACGCGGTCCGCCGGTTCAAGGCGATGCCCGACAGCCACGAGTGGCTGCACCGCCTGAAGATCGTCGGCATCGACCTGCGCGACCCCGCGCAGGTCGTCGCGCTGGCCGACTCGGTCGCCGCCGAGGGCCCGCTCGACATCCTGATCAACAACGCGGCCCAGACCGTACGCCGCTCCCCGGGCGCGTACAGCGAACTGGTCGCCGCGGAGAACGCCCCGCTGCCCGCCGGCGAACTGCCCGCCTCCGAGGTCATCGGCACCTTCGGCAGCGGCACCGTCGACCGGGTCGCGGCGCTGCCCACCGGCAAGGGCGAGAAGCTCAGCGCCCAGGACGTCACCGAGCTGGCCCTGGTCTCCGGTTCGGCGTCCCTGGAGCGGATCGCCGCCGGTACCGCCATCGACGCGGGCGGCCTGGTCCCGGACCTGCACCACACCAACAGCTGGATCCAGACGGTGTCCGAGGTCGACCCGATCGAGCTGCTCGAAGTCCAGCTGTGCAACTCCACCGCGCCGTTCATCCTCATCAGCAAGCTCCGCCCAGCGATGGCCGCGGCCGCCGCCGAGCGCCGCTACGTCGTCAACGTCTCCGCGATGGAAGGCGTCTTCGGCCGCGGCTACAAGGGCGCCGGACACCCCCACACCAACATGGCGAAGGCCGCGCTGAACATGCTGACGCGCACCAGCGCCCAGGAGATGTTCCAGAAGGACCAGATCCTGATGACCGCCGTCGACACCGGCTGGATCACCGACGAGCGCCCGCACCCGGACAAGGTCCGGCTCGCGGAGGAGGGCTTCCACGCCCCGCTCGACCTGGTCGACGGCGCGGCCCGGGTCTACGACCCGATCGTCCGCGGCGAGGCCGGCGAGGACCTGTTCGGCGTATTCCTCAAGGACTACGCGCCCGGCAACTGGTAACCCCCGTCCCTCCCGCTCCCGCCGCGCGGCGGACGGCCATGCGCCCCGGTCCCCTCCCCAGGGGGCCGGGGCGCACTCGTGCGGTCCTCCACCAGCTCTGGACACACTGGGTTGCGCGGCCGGTAACGCCGGGAGAAAACAAGGGGTACACAGCGGATTTTACCTTTCCATCGAGCGGGGCCCCGCTCATATGTGTACCCTGAGGACACGGACGGCCTCACCAAGGCCACGCTCCGTATCGAGAACCACGGCGCCACCGCGTCCGGATGTCCTTTTCCCTGCCCGGCAGCGGCACGCCCGCCGGGTTACGCGACACGAAGGAGTGCGCGGTGACACCAGAACTGACCAAGCGTGACCAGGGACTGCTGGAGCGGACCGACTACCGTTCCCGCACCCGCTCGGACGAGCTGGGAAGCCTGGAAGTGTGGGCCCGGTCCGCACCGATCCGGCTCGCCGGATACGAAGAGGACCTGGCGGAACCCCACATCCTGCCCGGAATCGACTGAGGGCCCGCCGCGACGGCCTCGGTGATGACCCCGGTGACGTGGCCGCCGACCCGGATCGGGTTCCAGTCGACGTCGGCGCCCTTGGCG
>NZ_JBEXPB010000057.1:0-34649 GCF_040611795.1 Streptomyces sp. NPDC006529
GGCGGGAGCTGGCTGCCGCAGCCGGCGGAGTGGGCGGGGCTGAGCGTGGCCGCCCAGACCGGCGATCCGCACTCCACCCTGGAGCTGTACCGGGCCGCGCTGCGGATCCGGCGCGAGCGCGCCGAGCTGGGCGCGGGGGACGCGGTGGAGTGGCTGCCGGCCCCGGCCGGGGTGCTGGCCTTCCGGCGCGGTGAGTTCGTGTGCACCGTGAACACGGGGGGCGAGGCGGTCCGTACGCCCGCGCCCGGCACCGTGCTGCTGGCCAGCGGTCCGCTGGCCGACCCGGATCTGCTCCCGGCCGACACGGCGGTGTGGTGGCAGGGGTGACCTCCCCCCTGCGGCTGACGGACATCGCCGCGCAGGCCCAGGTCAGCGAGGCGACCGTCAGCCGTGTGCTCAACGGCAAGGCGGGCGTGGCGGCCGGCACCCGGCACAAGGTGCTGGCCGCGCTCGACCTGCTCGGCTACGAACGGCCCGTACGGCTGCGGCGGCGCAGCAACGGGCTCGTCGGGCTGCTCATCCCCGAGCTGACCAATCCGATCTTCCCGGCGTTCGCGCAGGTCATCGAGCAGGCGCTGGCGGGGCACGGGTACACGCCGGTGCTGTGCACGCAGACACCCGGCGGGGCCACCGAGGACGAGCTGGTGGAGCAGCTGGAGGAGCGGGGGGTGACGGGCATCGTGTTCCTGTCGGGGCTCCACGCGGACTCCCTGGCGGATCCGGCGCGCTACCGGCGCCTGGCCGCGCGCGGGGTCCCCTTCGTGCTGATCAACGGCTTCAACGAGCAGGTCAACGCGCCCTTCATCTCGCCCGACGACCGGGCGGCGGCGGACATGGTGGTGCGGCACCTGGAAGACCTCGGCCACCGGCGGATCGGGCTGGCGATCGGGCCGACGCGCTACGTCCCCTCGGCCCGCAAGGAGCAGGGCTTCCTGGCGGCCCTTCCCTCGGCCGAGGCGGAGGGGCTGATCCAGCGCACCCTGTTCACGGTGGAGGGCGGGCACGCGGCGGGGGGCGCGCTGCTGGACCGCGGGTGCACGGGGATCGTGTGCGGGAGCGATCCGATGGCGCTGGGCGTCATACGGGCGGCCCGCGAGCGGGGGCTGCGCGTCCCGGAGGACGTCTCGGTGGTCGGCTTCGACGACTCCCCGCTGATCGCGTTCACGGACCCGCCGCTGACGACGGTCCGCCAGCCGGTCCGGGCGATGGCGACGGCGGCGGTGGGCGCCCTGCTGGAAGCGGTGGGCGGCACCCCGGTCCAGCGCACGGAGTACGTATTCCAGCCGGAGCTGGTCGTCCGCGGCTCGACGGCCCAGGTGCCGTAGCCCCGGCGGGGGTGGGGGTTCGGCGTCACGGGCGCGCGGGGGGCCGCGCTGCCCGGCCGTAACGCCTACTCCGGCGTCGTCTCTTCGGTGACCCATGACAGGTAGGCGTCCGAGCCGCCGTCCGCGGGGAGCACGATCCACTCCGGTACGTCGTAGCCGTGCTGCCCGGCCACCCAGGCGGTCAGGTCGGGGAGACGGGCGCGGGTCGTCTTGTAGGAGACGCGCCACTCGGTGGCCGTCTCCACCGCGCCCTGCCACCGGTAGACGGCGGTCAGGGGCGCGTCGATGTGCGCACAGGCGGCCAGGCGGGCCGCGACCGCGCCGCGCGCCAGCTCCCGCGCGGCGTCCTCGTCGTCGATGGTCGTCTGCGCGATCACGATGTCCGTCGCCATGGCGTTCCTCCTGCGTGCCGGGGGCCGTGCCCGTGTGCCCCGGGGGACCCTACCGAGCCGCTCCGCCGGGGGCTGCCCGGAAACAATTCTGCAATCTCTTGCGCAAACTCTTGCAACACTCCTGGCCGCGCCCTACGGTCGCGACAATCCCCACCTCGTCACCTCCCCACCTCTCCGCCAGGAGGCCCCCCCATGCCCCGCATCCACAGAGCCGTGGTCGCGTGCGCCGCCCTCTCCCTCGCCGCCGCCGTCGGCACCTGGCAGGCACCGTCGGCCGATGCCTCGCCGCCCGCCGAACGGGACGTCACCGCCGTCCTCTTCGAGTGGAACTCCCCGTCCGTCGCCAAGGCCTGCACCGACACGCTCGGTCCCGCCGGCTACGGCTACGTCCAGGTCTCGCCTCCCCAGGAGCACATCCAGGGCCCCCAGTGGTGGACCTCGTACCAGCCCGTCAGCTACAAGATCGCCGGGCGGCTCGGTGACCGGACCGCCTTCAAGGCCATGGTCGACACCTGCCACGCGGCGGGGGTGAAGGTGGTCGCCGACTCCGTCATCAACCACATGGCCGCCTCCGACGGCACCGGAACGGGGGGCAGTTCGTACACGAAGTACAACTACCCCGGGATCTACTCCGGCGCCGACATGGACGACTGCCGCGCCACCGTCTCCAACTACCAGGACCGCGCCAACGTCCAGAACTGCGAGCTGGTGCAGCTCGCGGACCTCGACACGGGCGAGGACTACGTCCGGGGCCGGATCGCCGGGTACCTGAACGACCTGCTCACCCTCGGGGTCGACGGGTTCCGCATCGACGGCGCCAAGCACATGCCCGCCGCCGACCTCGCCAACATCAAGTCGCGGCTGACCGCGCCGGGCGCCTACTGGAAGCAGGAGGCGATCCACGGCGCGGGCGAGGCCGTCTCGCCGAACGAGTACCTCGGCACCGGCGACGTGCAGGAGTTCCGCTACGGCCGCGACCTCAAGCGGATCTTCCAGAACGAGAACCTGGCCTCCCTGAAGACCTTCGGCGAGGCGTGGGGCTACCTGCCCGGCGGCCAGGCCGCCGTCTTCGTCGACAACCACGACACCGAGCGCGGCGGCGACACCCTCAACTACACGGCGGGCGCCGGTTATACGCTCGCCAACGTCTTCATGCTGGCCTGGCCCTACGGCTCGCCCGACGTGCACTCGGGCTACTCCTTCACCGACCGTGACGCCGGTCCGCCCAACGGCGGTGCAGTGAAGGCCTGTTACACCGACGGGTGGACCTGCCAGCACGCCTGGCGCGAGATCTCCTCGATGGTGGGCTTCCACAACGCGGCGCGCGGGCAGGGCGTCACCAACTGGTGGGACAACGGCGGCGACCAGATCGCCTTCGGGCGCGGCGCCAAGGCGTACGTGGCCATCAACCACGAGGCGTCGGCGCTGACCCGGACCTTCCAGACCTCGCTCCCGGCCGGGGACTACTGCGACGTGCAGAGCGGGCGCGGTGTCACGGTGAACGGCTCCGGACAGTTCACGGCGACGCTCGGGCCGGACACCGCCGTCGCCCTGCACGTCAACTCCCGTACCTGCTCGGGCGGGACGACCACCCCGCCGCCCGCGGCGGCCGGCGCCTCGTTCGCCGTCAACGCCACCACCGTGCCCGGCCAGAACATCTACGTCACCGGTGACCAGAGCGCGCTCGGGAACTGGAACACCGCCTCCGCGCTGAAGCTCGACCCGGCCGCCTACCCGGTCTGGAAGCTCGACGTCGCCCTGCCCGCGGGCACGTCCTTCGCCTACAAGTACGTCCGCAAGGACGCCGCGGGCAACGTCACCTGGGAGAGCGGCGCCAACCGTACGGCCACCGTCCCCGCGAGCGGGAAGGTCGCGCTGAGCGACACCTGGCGCAGCTGAACGACACCCGGCGCAACCGACCCCCTCCCGCCCCCGCCCCGATCCGCCGAGGAGACCCCGCCTTGATACGCCCAGCCGCAGGAATCGTCGCCGCCGCCCTGGCCGTGACCCTCCTGCCCGCCCTGCCCGCGGCGGCCGCCGTCAAGGCCCCCGCTCCGCCCCCGGACGCGAAACTGGCGGCCGAGCCCGCCCGGCACGACCTGACCCGGGAGCAGTTCTACTTCGTGCTCCCGGACCGGTTCGCGAACGGCGATCCGCGCAACGACCGGGGCGGGCTCACCGGCAGCCGCCTCCGGACGGGGCTGGACCCGACGGACAAGGGCTTCTACCAGGGCGGCGACCTCAAGGGGCTGACCGACCGGCTCGACTACATCAAGGGGCTGGGCACCACCGCCATCTGGATGGCGCCCATCTTCAAGAACCAGCCGGTGCAGGGCGAGGGCGCGAACGCGTCCGCGGGCTACCACGGTTACTGGATCACCGACTTCACCCAGGTCGACCCGCACTTCGGGACCAACGCCGACCTGGAGCGGCTGATCGACAAGGCGCACGGGAAGGGGATGAAGGTCTTCTTCGACGTCATCACCAACCACACGGCCGATGTCATCGACTACCAGGAGAAGTCGTACTCGTACCTCTCCAAGGGCGCCTTCCCCTACCTGACCAAGGACGGGGTGGCCTTCGACGACTCGGACTACGCCGCCGCGGCCGCCGCGGGGAAGAAGGACTTCCCCGCGGTCGGCCCGGGGTCCTTCCCGCGCACGCCGCTCGTCCCCGCCGACAAGCGGGGCGCCAAGGTCCCGGCCTGGCTGAACGACCCGACGATGTACCACAACCGGGGTGACTCCACCTTCGCGGGCGAGTCCGCCGGGCACGGCGACTTCTCCGGGCTCGACGACCTGTGGACCGAGCGTCCCGAGGTCGTCTCCGGGATGGAGAAGATCTACGAGAAGTGGGTCCGGGACTTCCGTATCGACGGCTTCCGTATCGACACCGTCAAACACGTCGACCTGCCGTTCTGGACCCAGTGGGCGACCGCCCTCGACGCCTACGCCGCCCGGCAGGGGCGGCCGAAGTTCTTCATGTTCGGCGAGGTGTACTCCGCGGACATGGCGGTCACCTCGCCCTACGTCACCCAGGGGCGCCTCGACGCCACCCTCGACTTCCCGCTCCAGGACGCGATCCGCGCGTACGCCGCCCAGGGCGCCGGGGCCGGGCGGCTGGCCTCCGTCCTCGGGGCCGACTACCGGTACACCAGCGACCGGGCGAACGCCTACGAGCAGGTGACCTTCCTCGGCAACCACGACATGGGGCGGTTCGGCTCCTTCCTGAAGCAGGACCGGCCGGGGGCGGGGGAGCAGGAGCTGCTCGACCGCTACCGGCTGGCCAACGAGCTGATGTTCTTCTCGCGCGGCAACCCGGTGGTCTACTACGGCGACGAGCAGGGCTTCACGGGCGCGGGCGGCGACAAGGACGCCCGCCAGTCGCTCTTCGCCTCCACGACGCCGGACTACCTCGATGACGACCAGCTCGGAACGGTGCGCACACACGCGAGCGATGCTTACGATCCGGGACACCCGCTCTACCAGCAGATCAGTGCTCTCTCGAAGCTGACCAAGGCGCACCCCGCCCTGCGGGACGGCGTCCAGAGCGAGCGCCTCGCCGACGGCTCCCTCTACGCCTTCGCCCGTACGGACCCCCGCACCCGCACCGAGTACCTGGTCGCCGCCAACAACGGGTCCGCCCCGCGCACCGTGGAACTCGACGCCCCGGCCGGCGCCGCCTACACCGTCCTCTACGGCGGCGCGGGCACCACCACCGTCTGGGCCTCCTCCACCGGCAAGCTCTCCGTCACCGCCCCCGCCCTCGGCAGCGTGGTCCTCAAGGGCACCACTCCCCTCCCGGCCCCCGCCACCCGCCCCGCGCTGACCCTCACCCCGCCCGCCCCCGGCGCCACCGGCACCGTCGAGCTGTCGGCCACCGTCACCGGCGGCGGCCTGAACCGCGTCGTCTTCGCCGCCCAGAGCGGCAACGACAAGTGGCAGGTCCTCGGCTCCGCCGACCACGCCCCCTACACGGTCACCCAGCGGATCACCGCCCCGCCGGGCACCCCGCTGCGCTACAAGGCGGTCGTCGTCGACGCCTCCGGCCGCACCGCGAGCGCCCTGGCCGCCTCCACCGCCGGCCAGGCCCCGCCCCCCGAGGTCCCCACCGCCGTCCAGCGCGACCACGCCGTCGTGCACTACCACCGCCCCGACGGCGACTACACGAACTGGCGGCTCTACGCCTGGGGCGACCTCGCCGACGGCGAAGCCACCACCTGGCCGGCCGGGCACGACTTCACCGGCCGCGACGCCTACGGGGCCTTCGCCTACGTCAGGCTCAAGCCCGGCGCGAGCGCCGTCAACTACCTCGTCATCGACAAGGACGGCACCAAGGACGTCGCCGCCGACCGCACCATGGACGTGACGAAGACCGGCGAGATCTGGCTGGAGCAGGGCAAGGAGCCCGCCGGCACCGACCGCCCCGCCCACCCGCCGCAGGACCAGTCCAAGGCCGTCCTCCACCTGAACCGCGCCGACGGCGCCTACGACGGCTGGGGCCTGCACGTGTGGACCGGCGCCGCCGCCCCCACCGACTGGTCCAAGCCGCTGCTCCCCGTCCGCACCGACTCCTACGGCGCGGTCTACGAGGTCCCGCTCGCCCCGGGCGCCACCTCGCTGAGCTACATCCTCCACAAGGGCGACGAGAAGGACCTGCCCACCGACCAGTCCCTCGACCTCAAGGCCACCGGCCACGAGGCCTGGCTGCTGGCCGGGCAGCAGACCTACCTGCTGCCGCAGGCCGCCGGATCCGCCGCCGCCCTCGACCTGACCAAGGCCGAGGCCGTCTGGATCGACCGCGACACCCTCGCCTGGAACGCCCCGCCCGCCGCCGCCTCCGTCCAGCTCCTGGCCTCCCGCGAGGGCGCGGTCAAGGCCGCGGACGGCGCCCTCACCGGTACCGCGAAGGCCCGCTGGCTGCGGCTGACCCCGGGCGCGCTGAGCGACGTACAGAAGAAGAAGTTCCCGCACCTGGCGGCGTACACCGCCTTCACCGTCGACCCGCGCGACCGCGACCGGGTGCGCGAGGCGCTGCGCGGTCAGCTCGTCGCGAGCGCCCGCGCCGCCAACGGCGCCGTGCTCGCCGCCACCGGCGTCCAACTGGCGGGCGTACTGGACGACTTGTACGCCAACACCACCCCGCTCGGCCCCACCTTCTCCGCCCGCGGCCCGCGGCTCGCGCTCTGGGCACCCACCGCCCAGCAGGTATCCCTCGAACTCGACGGCGGTGCCCGCACCGTCCCCATGCGCCGCGACGACGCCACCGGCGTCTGGTCGGCGGACGGCGACCGCTCCTGGACCGGCAAGCGCTACCGCTACGCCGTGACCGTCTGGGCGCCGAGCACGGGGCAGGTGGTCCGCAACCTGGTCACCGACCCCTACTCCACCGGCCTGACCACCGATTCGACCTACAGCCTGGTCACCGACCTGGCCGCGCCCGCACTCCAGCCGCCCGGCTGGCGCGACCTGAAGAAGCCCGCCCCCGTCCCCTTCACCTCCGCCCAGATCCAGGAACTCCACATCCGGGACTTCTCGGTGGCCGACCCGACCAGCCGGCACCCCGGCCAGTACCTGGCCTTCACCGACACCGACTCGGCCGGCATGAAGCACCTGCGCTCCCTCGCCGCGGCCGGCACCTCCTACGTCCACCTCCTCCCGGCCTTCGACATCGCCACCATCCCCGAGGACCCGGCGCACCGCACCACCCCCGCCTGCGACCTCACCGTCTACGCCCCCGACTCGCAGGAGCAGCAGGCCTGCGTGGCGGCCGCCGCCGCGAAGGACGCCTACAACTGGGGCTACGACCCGCTGCACTACACCGTCCCGGAAGGCTCGTACGCGAGCGACCCCGACGGCACCGCCCGCACCGTGGAGTTCCGCCGCATGGTCCAGTCCCTCAACGGCGCGGGCCTGCGCACCGTGATGGACGTCGTCTACAACCACACCGCGGCCTCCGGGCAGTCGCCGCAGTCCGTCCTGGACCGCGTGGTCCCCGGCTACTACCAGCGGCTGCTCGCCGACGGCTCCGTCGCCACCAGCAGCTGCTGCTCCAACACCGCCACCGAGAACGCCATGATGGGCCGCCTCGTCGTGGACTCCGTGGTCACCTGGGCCAAGGAGTACAAGGTCGACGGCTTCCGCTTCGACCTCATGGGCCACCAGCCCAAGGCGAACATCCTGGCCGTGCGCGCGGCGCTGGACCGGCTGACCCCCGCCAAGGACGGGGTCGACGGGAAGAAGATCATCCTTTACGGCGAGGGCTGGAACTTCGGCGAGGTCGCCGACGACGCCCGCTTCGTCCAGGCCACCCAGAAGAACATGGCGGGCACGGGCATCGCCACCTTCTCCGACCGGGCCCGCGACGCCGTCCGCGGCGGCGGCCCCTTCGACGAGGACCCGCGCGTCCAGGGCTTCGCCTCCGGCCTCGCCACCGACCCCAACGGCGCGGCCGCGAACGGCACGCCCCAGGAGCAGCTGGCCCGGCTCCGGCACGCCCAGGACCTGATCAAGGTCGGCCTCACCGGCAACCTGGCGGACTACCGCTTCACCGACGCCACCGGCCGGACCATCACCGGCGCCCAGCTGGACTACAACGGCCAGGGCGCCGGATACGCGGCGGCGCCGGGCGACGCCCTCGCCTACGCGGACGCCCACGACAACGAATCGCTGTACGACGCCCTGAAGTACAAGCTCCCGCCCGCCACGTCCGCCGCCGACCAGGCGCGGATGCAGGTCCTGGCGATGGCCACGGCCACCCTCTCCCAGGGCCCGTCCCTCTCCCAGGCCGGGACCGACCTGCTGCGCTCCAAGTCCCTGGACCGCAACTCCTTCGACAGCGGCGATTGGTTCAACGCCATCCACTGGACCTGCGCGAACGGCGCCGGCAGCGCCAACGGCTTCGGCCGGGGCCTGCCGCCCGCCGCCGACAACCGTGCGAAGTGGCCGTACGCGGCGCCGCTGCTCACCACCCCCGGCCCGTCCTGCGCGGACGTCACCGGCGCCTCGGCCGCCTACCGGGACCTGCTGGGCATCCGTACCTCGGAGGCCTCCTTCGCCCTGACCAGCACGGCCGCGGTCCAGGACCGGCTGGCCTTCCCGCTGGCCGGCCCGGCGGAGACGCCCGGCGTCATCACCATGACCTTGGGCGATCTGGTCGTGGTCTTCAACGCCACACCGACCTCGCAGCAGCAGCGGGTGCCCGCGCTGGTCGGACGGCCCTACGTCCTGCACCCGCGCCAAGCGGCGGGCGCCGACCCGGTGGTCAAGGCGGCGGCGTACGACGCGGGGAGCGGCGGCTTCACCGTCCCGGCCCGCACGGTGGCGGTCTTCACGGCGAAGGCCGCGGCCGCGGGGGGAGGCCGCTGAGCCCGGCGGGCCCGCCGACCCGGGTGGGCCCGCTGGCCCGGGTGTGCCCGCCGACCCCGGCGGGCCCGCTCACGGTCACACCACGCTGAGGCGGTCCAGCCGCTTCTCCAGCAGGATCACCCCGTACATCCGCCCGTCCGTGGCCTGCTTGGACGGGAACTCCCCGACCACCCGGTAGCCCGCGCCCTGGTAGTACGCGAGCAGCCGGGGGTTGGTGGAGACGCAGTCCAGCCGCGCCCGCTCCAGGCCGGCCCGGGCGATGCGCCGCTCCGCGTGTTCGAGCAGCCGCCGCCCGGCCCCGGCGGGCGCGGCCTCGCGCTCGACCATCAGCCGGTGCACGTACCCGGCGACCGGCGGCTGGACGCCCCAGGCCTCCTCGTCGGACCACCACAGTTCGTACGCCCCGCACACGCGCCCGTCCGCGTCGGCGCCGATCCACACCTCGCCGTCCTTCATCCGGGCGCGGAAGTGCGCGGTGTCCTTCTCGCCCGGCTCCCACTGCTCGATGCCCCGCGCCCGCATCCACCGGGCGGCCTGGTCGTACAGGGCCACCAGCGTGCCGGCGTCCTTCTCCTCGGCCTGCCGGAACAAGATCCCGTCGTCAATGATCACGCGGTCATTATGACCGCGGCCCCGGCACCGGCCGGTGCGGCGTGACGGCCAGGCCCGGCGCGAACGCCGCGAGCCGCCGCACCAGTTCACCGAACGGCCCGTCCACGGGCTCGTCCGCGACGATCCGCACCAGCAGGGCGGCCATCTCCTCGTCGTAGGCGGCGCTCACGGCGGCCAGCGCGGCGAAGTCGTGCACCAGTTGCAGCTCCAGCTCGGCGCGCGGGATCCTGCGCCCGTCCAGCCAGATCAGGGCGGTGGACTCGGCGAGCGACACCCAGGAGCGCACGACCAGTTCGAGCCGCGCGGGCGGCCGCTCGACCCCGAGGTGGCCGAGGATCTGCTCGTAGGCGGCCTGGCGGACCTCGTCGATCATCGCATTGGTGCGGCTGGAGCCGACCGCGGGGCCGCCGCGCATCAGGGCGGAGAAGCCCGGGCCGTGCTCGTCGACGAAGGCGAAGTAGCGGCCCATCACGCGCAGCAGCCGTGCGCCCAGGGGGCCTTCGGCCGGCTCGTGGAAGCGCGCCGCCAACTCGTGGGCGGCCCGCCGCAGCGCGGCCTCGTACAGGCTCAACTTGCCCGGAAAGTAGTGGTAGACGAGCGGCCGCGATATCCCGGCGGCCGCCGCGATCTCGTCGATCGACACCTCGTCGGGCGACCGGTGACTGAAGAGGTCCAGCGCCACCCCGATCAGCTGCTGCCGCCGCTCCTCGACACCCATCCTGCGTCGCACCCCGGTTGTCATGCGAACACCCTACGGGTAGTGCGCGGCCGACGGCATCCGCTATGTTGAACGCGTTCAATTGAACGCGTTCAAAGTTATCGAGGCGGGGGTACGGCCATGACCGTCATGTCGCGAGCCGCGGGGAGCCACGGGCCGGTCCGGACGCCGGGGCGGGGCGGGCGCGGGGTCTCCTGGCAGCAGCGGTCCCTGGCCGTGGGCGCCGCGGCCTACGGCCTGTTCGTCGCCTCCCTCGTCTGCGCGTCCTCCAGCCTCGGAATCGTCTTCCTCGTGCCGGCGGCGCTGCTCACCGCGCCGCTGTTCCTCTTCCGGCGCCCCTCCGAATTCGCCTTGGCGGCCGGCGTCACGGGTGGCGCCGGCCTCTTCTTCGGCGTGTTCGGCTTCATGCTGGGCCTGTTCCTCTTCCTGCCCGCCGCGACCGCGCTGGTCCTCGCCGCCTTCGCCGACGGCCACGAGCGGCCCCGGACCGCGGGCATCCTGACCGGCATCGGGTCCCTCGTGCTCGCGTCGGCGTTCTGCTGGCTCGGCTCCGTCGCGTGGACCTACGTCATCGCCCCCGCCCTGTAATCCCCTACAGGTCCAGCGTCAGGTGCTCCCCCCGGGCCCGGGACACGCACAGCAGCATCGACGTCTCCCGCTCCCCGTCCGTCAGCAGGTCGTCGCGGTGGTCCACCTCGCCCGCCAGTACCGTGTGCCGGCAGGTGCCGCAGAAACCCTGCCCGCAGGAGTACGGGGTGTTCGGCAGTTCCCGCAGGACCGCCGCCAGCGTCGTGCCGTCCGCCGGCACCTCGACCGTGCGGCCCGAGCGGGCCAGGGTGACCGTGAAGGGCGCCTCCCCGCCCGGGGCCGCGGCCGGGCCCGGAGCGAAGCGCTCCAGCCTGACCTCCACGCCCGGCGGGGCCGCCGCCGTCACCGCCGCCATCAGGGGCTCCGGGCCGCAGCAGTAGACCAGCGTGCCCGCCGGGACGCCGGCCAGGACGCCCAGGTCGGGGCGGCCCGCCTCGTCCTCGGGGACCACCGTCACCCGCTCCCCGTACGCCGCCAGCTCGTCCAGGAAGGGCATCGAGGCCCGGCTCCGCCCCCCGTAGAGGAGGGTCCACCGCGCACCGGCCGTCGTGGCCGCGCGCAGCATCGGCAGGATCGGGGTGATCCCGATCCCGCCCGCGACGAAGACGTAGGAGGGGGCCGGGAGCAGGGCGAACCGGTTGCGCGGCGGCCGCAGTTCCAGCTCCGCGCCCTCCGCCAGGAGCGCGTGCGCCTCGCGCGAGCCGCCGCGGCCGTCCTCGACCAGGCGGACCGCGATCGTGTAGCGGCCCGCGTCCGCCGGGTCCCCGCACAGCGAGTACTGGCGCACCAGTCCGGACGGCAGCGTGACGTCGATGTGCGCGCCCGGGGTCCACGCGGGCAACTCGCCTGATTCCAGATCCAGTCGGAGCACCCCCTCGGCCGGCTCCGTGCGCGAGACGACCCTCGCGCGCAGCGCGCGGCGCGGCGAGTACCCGGACACCGGGTGCTCCAGGGCGGGGAGCGGCCACAGCGGGGAGCGCGCGATCCGGCGCCGCAGCGCCCGCCGGGTCAGCCAGGCGGCCCCGGCCACGGCGGTCACGGTGGTCGCACGGCGCGCCGCCGCGCCCAGCGGGCCCGCCGCACCGAGGGGGCTCAACGGGCTCACCGGGCACCGCCGTTCGCGCCGGGGGAGGTGGCGAGGTACGCCTCGGCCTGGGCCGTCGAACCCTCCTGCGAGGGGTGGTACGTACGGGACAGGTAGGAGGGGATCGACTTCAGCATCGCGCCCGTCGAGGGCAGGACGCCCTGCTGCCCGGCCCGGAAGAACTGGCCGAAGGAGGCCTTCGCGTGCGGCAGGCCGGGATCGTTCTCCATGAAGAAGCGGGCGCCGCGCTGCCAGAGGAACACCAGCGCCGTGAAGGCCGTCGCCCAGGTCCTGGCCCGGCGCCGGTAGCCGCCGTCGATGTGCATGAACAGCTCGAAGGCCACCGCCCGGTGCTCGACCTCCTCCGCCCCGTGCCAGCGCAGCAGGTCCAGCATCACCGGGTCCGCGCCCCGCCGGTCCAGCTCGTCCGCGTTCAGGATCCAGTTGCCGAGGAAGGCGGTGTAGTGCTCGATCGCCGCGATCGTCGCCACCCGCTCCTTGAGCCACCACTCGCGGGCCCGGCCCGGCGGCAGCGTGCGGTCCCCGAGGAGCTTCTCGAAGAGCCAGTCGACCTGCGCGGTGTAGGGGGTCGGGTCCAGGCCCAGCCGCTTGAGGTGCGGCAGCACGTCGTCGTGGGCGGCCGCGTGCATCGCCTCCTGGCCGATGAACCCGACCACGTCCGCGCGCAGGCGCTCGTCCGTGATGTAGGGCAGCACCTGCTTGTACACGTGCACGAACCAGCGCTCGCCGGCCGGGAGCAGCAGGTGCAGCACGTTCATCGTGTGCCCGGCGAACGGGTCGCCGGGCAGCCAGTGGAGCGGGGTGTCCTCCCAGGAGAAGGACACGTTCCGGGCCTTGAGCGGTATGTGCTCCGACGCCACGGGTGCGGGTGCAGGTGCGGACGGCGTATTAGACATGGCGTCAATGTACTGAGGGGTAGGCCGCCCGCAACACCCCCGTGCACGGATTCCGGCGCCGCCCCGCCCCGCCGCGCCTACCGCAGGACGCCCGCCCGCGTGCCGTCCGTCAGCTTCCCGGACAGCTCCACCTGCGCGCCCTCCGCCGCCTTCACCGCCAGCCGGTTCCCGGCCGCCGCCCCCGTCGCCCCGCCCGTCACCGACAGCGACGTGAACTGCGCCGTGCCCGCCGCCAGCACGTACCAGTGGCCGCCCTGCGACTTCCACAGCACGCCCGCCAGCACCCGGGGCTCCCGCGGCCCGCACGCCGGGGAACCCTCCGCCTTGGCCGCCTGCGCCGCGACCTGCGCGCCCGGGGCCAGGAACTGCGCCTGCACCCGGTCCGCCGTGCCCCGCCAGGTCTCGGCCCGGGTGCACAGCCAGGCCGCCGTGCCGTTGTTCTCCGGCAGCGGCTGGCGCGCGTACGCCCACGAGTTGACCGACCGCACCCCGTGCGAGCGGACCGCCGGCAGCAGGCACGCGATCCGGGACCACTCGCTCAGCTCCGCCGCCTGCGTCACGTCCCGCGCCGCGCCCGGCGCGCCGGACGTGAGCCGGGCCGGGGTCAGTTCGCCGAGGTCCGTCACCAGCCGGTGACCGGCGGCCGTCTCCAGGGCCAGCGCGTTCCACGCGGTACAGGAACCCGCCGGGGCCGGGCCGGCCACCGGGGCGGTGACCCCGTCCTTCAGCCGCAGCGGGGTCGGGGCGTCGGCCGGCTTGAGCAGGTCCCGTACGGTCGCGCCCGTCACCCAAGGCGCCGTCAGGTAGCGGACGTTGCCGTCCACCCGGCTCAGCACCAGGGCCGTCGCCGTCTCCGCCGCCGCGCCGTCCGTGCGGGCGAAGTCCAGGGCCGCGCCCGCGGTCCCGGACAGCGGCTCGGCGTAACGCACCACGCGCAGCCCGTCGTGCATCAGCACCACGACCGCCTGGTCGACCGCGCCCGCGAACAGCAGCTGCGGCGATCCCATCGGCGGGCCCGCCGGGGTGCCGGGCGTCGCCGACACCACCACCGAGGCGCCGGGGCGGGCCCACACGGCCAGCGCGCGGCGCAGCAGCTCCCGGTCGTCGGCGCGGTCGCCGCGCGCGGGCCACACGGAGAAGTCGGAGCGGTCGGCGGTGCGCCAGTCCGCGGCCCCCGCGCGGGTCACCTTCGCCGGGTCCAGGGCCTGCTCGGCCGCGGCGTTACGGGCGGACGCGGGCGCGGCGGCTCCGTCGGAACCCCAGCCCCCGCCCGGGAGCCCGAGCAGCGCCCCGCACACCAGCAGCGCCGCGCCCGCCGCGAGCGAACCCCGCACCCAGCGGCGGCGGCGCAGCAGATCCGTGGGGCGGGCCTGCAGCACACAGGGGTCGAACTCGGGGGAGGCGAACAGGGCGTCGTTCTCCGGCCCCCCGGCGGCGGCCAGCGCGGCCTCCGGATCCACCACCCCCGCCTCGGTCAGCACCAGCAGCACCTCCTGGCCGTCCAGCCCCTCCACCGCGCGCAGCGCGCAGGCGGCGCGGGCGGGGCCGTCGAGGGTGGCCAGCCACTGGTCCAGCGCCAGCTCCTCAGCCCCGCCGGACCGGGGGAACAGCCGCAGGCCCCACACCTGCGGCAGCGCGGGCGGCAGCTGCGCGCGGCGGGGCAGGGCGCGGAAGGTCAGCGGCAGCCCGGCCTCCAGCGCGGCGCGCAGCACCCGCAGCCGGACGTAGGCGTACCCGGCGTCGGCGGCCGGATCCGCGTCCTGCGCGCCGCGCTGGAACGGTACGAGGCCCTGCGCGCCGGAGGCCTCCCGGCCGCGGGGCAGGGCCCGCTGGGCGAGTGAATGCGCGGTCAGTACCCGGCGGTTGCGGCCCAGCGCGGGCGGCAGCACGAGGTACGCGAGGCGCACAAGGCGCGGATAGTGCTCGACGATGGCGGCCTCGGCGCGCTCGACGTCGACCCCGGCGTCGAGGGGGTGCGGGCGGGGGCGGGTGGCGGTGTCCGGCGCAGTCACGTTCAGCAGAACGAGCGAATCCCCGTATGGTCACCCCGCCGCCGGCCCGCAAGCGCCGGTGGGCGTGGTGGTCGCCTGCGGCTGGGCGTCCCGGGCTCTGCCCGGACCCGGTCCTCAAACGCCGGACGGCTTGAGGGTGTCCCGCGGGGCGGGGGCATTTCAGCCTCGCCGGCGTTTGAGGCGCGGGTCCGGGCGGAGCCCGGGGAGGGGCGGCCGCGGGGCCGGGGTCAGGTGGTCAGGCGGGTGCGGAGGGCGGCGATGGTGGCGTCCGGGACGCCGAGGCCTTCGCGGGCGTACTTCTCCATGGAGCCGTACCGCAGCGCCACCTCGTCCAGCGCCGCCGCCAGGTACTCCGGTACGACCCCGATCAGCGCCAGCGCGATCTCCGGATCCCCGCCCGCCGCCGTGAACCCCTCGATCAGAGGCGCGAAGGCGGCCCGGACGGCCGGGTTCACCGACAGGTACTCCGTCATCAGGGTCTCGTCGTCCGCCCCGAGCAGCGACAGGACGACGGTCGCCCCCCACCCGGTGCGGTCCTTGCCCGCCGTGCAGTGGAAGAGCAGCGGCCCGGACCCCTCGTCCGCCAGCTCCGTCAGCAGCGTCCGGTACGCCTCCCGCCCGGAGCCGGAGCTGACGAAGGACCGGTAGGTCTCCGCGAAGAGGGCCTGCGCCTTGCCGCCGCCGAGGTGCCGCTGCGCCACCGCCGGGTCGGCCAGCAGATCCTTGAGCTGCGCGGCGGCCGGCATGCGGCCCGAGTTGACCTTGTCGGCCAGGACGTCGGCGACCAGCATCCGGGCGCCCTGCGGCACCACGTCCGGGTGGTCGGCGCGTTCGGCCGCCGTGCGGAAGTCGATGACCGTCCGCAGGCCGAGCGCCGCCACGGCGGGATCGGAGGCGAGGTCGAGCCGGTCGAGCTGGCCGGAGCGGAGCGCCAGTCCGGGGCGCACCGTACGGCCACCGGCCACACGGGTGCCGCCGAGGTCGCGGAAGTTGGCGACGGTGGTGGACGGGGTGGCGGTCATCGTGGGCAACTCCAGCGTGGGGCGGGCGAGCGCTGCATGCGTCGCGTTCAGGCTATTTTCGGGTGTTTCGGGCGGGACAGGTAATCGACGGCCAGGGAGATCCCGATCCCGATACCCAGGGCGGCCAGGTGCCCGGCGTCCGTGAAGGTCCGCTCCCGCCGCAGCACCGGCGACACTGCCACCGCCAGCAGACCCGCCCGCGCGAGGCCGCGCACGCCCCCGCGCGGCAGCGCCGAGGTGAGGGCACCCAGGACCGCGTTGAAGCCGTAGCTGGTGCCCACGTCCACCGCCCGCCGCGTCACCGGCCCGGTCCGGCGCACCCGCAGCGCTCCGTAGACGAGCAGCGTGGCCCCGGCGTGCCCGAGCAGGAACACCCCGGCGGTCCACCAGGCGCCGTACGCGTATTCGGCGTACCCGAGGACGGCGAGCAGCAGCAGCGCGTACGGCAGCGGCATCGGCTCCTCGACCACGAAGGCGCTGCTCAGCAGCGTCTCCCAGCGCCCGGCGGCGAGATTGTCGACATTGGTCGAACATCCGCGCAGCACCCGCTCGCGCTCCAGCCGCTCCAGCCGCTCCAGCGCGTACGCGCCGAGCTGGACCCCGCCGGTGTAGACCGGCCCCAGCAGTAGTGGATTCACCCGTTCATGATCGGCCATGGGTGCGTGGCCCGCGCAACCGGTACCGCCGTTCCCGGGCGGCCCGCCGGATGGGACCATGAGCGGACCATGTCACCAGCCCCGGCGCCCCTGCGCCGCACGCGGGCCGCGATGTTCGCGGCGGTGTGTGTCGTATTGGCCGCTCTGGGGCATTCATACATGTCTGGCCATGACCTTCCCTTTCCTGGTCTTCTGGCCGCCTTCGGGGTGACCGGCGGCCTCGCCTGGCTGGGCGCCGGGCGCCGCCGCGGTGGCGTGGCCATCGGCGGCGCGCTGGTCGCCGTACAGGGCGTGCTGCACCTGCTCTTCTCCGCCGTCGGGGACCCCGGGCCCCACTCGGCTCCGGGGGGAGGGCGCCCGGGCGCTGCCGGAACCGCCTCCGCCGCAGGAATGCCGGACATGGCGGACATGCCGGGGATGGCGTCCATGCGGGGCATGGACCACGGCGCCGCGACGGATCCGGCCGCCGTGACGGACCCGGCCGCGCTCCCGGGGATGGACGCGATGCCCGGCATGCACGCCATGCCCGGGATGGACGCCATGGCCGGGCACGGCGGGCTCGGCATGATCGCCGCCCACCTGCTCGCCGCGCTGCTCTGCGCGCTCTGGCTCGCCCGGGGGGAGGCCGCGGCCTTCCGGCTCGCCCGCGCGCTGGGGGCGCTCGCCGTGGTCGCGGCCGCGCCGCTGCGCAGGGCGCTGGGGCTCGTACGGGCGCACCGCCCCCGGACGCCCGCCCGCTCCGCACGCCCGCGCACGCCGGAGCCGCCGCGCGCGCTGCGCGGAGCCGTACACGCCCACGTCGCCGTCAGGCGGGGACCGCCCGGGCCGTCGCACACCCGCGCCACGGCCCCCGGCCGTCCCGCCTTCGCCTGACCGGCGATCCCGGCGAGCCCTGGGGCCGGTTTCCCCATGTCTCGCCAACCCCGAGGATCACCATGTCCGTTGAAGACATCAGGGACGCCCGTGTCCCTGCAGACACCTCCGTCCCCGCCGACGCCCCCCAACCGGATCCCACGGCCGCCCGCCCGCCGGAGGTACGGCGGCGTGGCACCTGGGCGGCACTGCGCCCGCTCGTCCTGCGCGTGCACTTCTACGCCGGGCTGCTGATCGCCCCGCTGCTCTTCGTCGCCGCCGCGACCGGGCTCATGTACGCCCTCTCCTTCCAGGCGGAGAAGATCGTCTACTCCGAGGAACTGACCGTCGCCCACGTGGGCGAGCGCGCGCTGCCGCTCGGCGACCAGGTCGCCGCCGCCCGGGAAGCCGCGCCCCGCGGTGACGTCACCGCGGTGTGGCCCGCGCCCGAGGCGGACGCCACGACCCGCGTCGTCATGAAGAACCCGGGGCTCGCGGACGGCGAGACGCTCACCGTCTTCGTCGACCCCTACACCGCCGACGTCCGCGGGCAGCTGACCACGACCGGGGACGCGCTGCCGCTGCGGTCCTGGCTCAGCGCCTTCCACTCCAACCTCCAGCTCGGCGAGGTGGGCCGCGGCTACAGCGAGCTGGCCGCGAGCTGGCTCTGGGTCGTCGCCCTCGGCGGGCTCGCGCTGTGGATCGGCCGGGCGCGCAAGCGCCGGGCGGAGCTGGTCCTTCCGGACCGCGCGGCGAGCGGGCGGCGCCGCACGCTGTCCTGGCACGGGGCCGTCGGCCTGTGGGCCGCCGCGGGTCTGGTCGCCCTGTCGGCGACCGGTCTGACCTGGTCGAAGTACGCCGGTGAGAACATCGGTCAGCTCCAGGACCGGCTGGGCGGCGCCACCCCGTCCGTGTCCGCCGCGCTCAAGGGCGGCGCCGACGGCGGCGGGGACGAGCACGCGAACCACACGATCGACGCCAACGGCCAGATGGTCATGCCCGTCGGCCCCGACGTCGGCATAGACCGGGCCGTCGAGGCGGCCCGCGCGGCCGGGGTCACCGAGCAGCTCCAGGTGACCATGCCCGCCCAGGGCAAGGGGTACGTGGTCAAGGAGCGGGACCGCACGGTCCCGGTCCACCTCGACGCGGTCTCCGTCGACCCCGCCGACGGCGCGGTCATCGACGAACTTCGCTTCTCCGACTACCCGTTGCTCGCCAAGCTGACCCGCTTCGGCATCGACGGCCACATGGGCCTGCTCTTCGGCCCGGTCAACCAGCTGGCACTGGCGGCGCTCGCCCTCGCGGTGATGTTCCTGGTCTTCTGGGGCTACCGCATGTGGTGGCTGCGCCGGCCGACCAAGGACCGGACGCTGTCCGTGGGCCGGGCCCAGCCGCGCGGTGCCTGGCGGAAGGCGCCGGTGACGCTGCTGCTGCCGCTGGTCGCGGCGACGGCCCTGGTGGGCTGGTTCGTGCCGCTGCTCGGGATCAGCCTGCTGTGCTTCCTGGCGGTGGACATGGTGCTCGGCGCGGTGGCCCGCCGGGGCCGGTCCCACCCGCCGGTGCAGGCGCAGGAGGCGCAGGAGGCGCAGGCCAAGGCGGAGGCGGAGGCGCCGAGCGCCTAGCCGCGGCGCGAGCCGACGGTGGACCCGTGCCTCCCCTCGCGAAGCGCGGGCCCACCGTCGGTACCAGTTCAGTTCACTTCGGCCGACTGCGCACGAGCGCTCAGGGGGCGTACTTGTAGCCCACCCGGCGCACGGTCTGGATGGCGCCGCGGTGCGCCGCGCCCAGCTTGCGGCGCAGCCGGGCGATGTGGACGTCCACGGTCCGGCCGTCGCCGACGTGTCCGTAGCCCCACACGGTGGTGACCAGCTGGTCCCGGCTGTGCACCCGGTGCGGGTGGGCCACGAGGTGGGCCAGCAGCTCGAATTCGAGGTACGTCAGGTCCAGTACCTCGCCGTCGACCTCCGCCGTGCGCTGCTCGGAGTCGATGCGCACGAGCGCGTCACCGGTGATGGCGGCCGGGGCGGCGGACGGCGTGCCCGCACCGTAGGAGGCCGACGCGAACGGGGAGGGCGCGAGCGTGACCGCCGGCTGCTGGTGATCGGCCGGTACGAGCACCAGGTAGCCGATCATCGGCGGCTGGCCCGGCAGTGTCGGGAGGGTGTGCTGGGGCGCGGGCAGCCAGGTGGCGCCCGGCGGCAGGAGGTCCACCACGCGGGCGACCTCGTCCCGCTCGACCGCGCGCAGCCGCTGGCGGGGGCTGGGGATCGTACTGGGCGGGTAGGGGCGGTGGGCGGTCGCGGTGGAGGCAGCGGTCGAGAAGGAACGGGTGTTCGCCATGAGTGGTCAGCTCTTTCACGCGGAGAGTCGGCAGGAGACGTACGTCGTCGTCGTACCGCGCAGACCGAAGGCCTTCGGAAGGTCTGGTGCAGAGGTTCCGTAAGGCTTTAGAGGGCCGGCGCGTTCTTCGCGCGGCAACACACCCGGTCGAAATCGTGATCCTGACGGGAAGGCCAGAACGGCTCGAGGTCGCTGCGACCTGTCGAGGAGTGCTGCGGGTAGCCGGCCATGCGGCCATTCAAGCAGATGTCCCGGGCCCGGGGCAGACCCCGTCTCACCTGCTGGATCGGAATCTCAAATTCCGTGATCATGGCCGCACGGCTCCCGGTCAATACCGGACAAACCGTCAATGGGCCAGCCGTTTGCGCCAGTCCAGGCCGGTCACGCGTATCGCATCGTGGGCGGATCCGTCCCACTGCCAGCGCAGACCCACCCCGTCGAGGGCGGCCGTGACCTCCCGGCCCACCGCCTCGTCGGCCACGGCGGCCCCGTCGGCCTCCGGGCCCTCCGCGGTTTCCCCGTCCGCCGCCTCCGGGTACGCCCCGTAGTACAGGAAGAGGTCCCCGCCCTCCGCCGCGCCCTCGGTGCACTGGCGGTGGAAGAACACGAACCCCCGCGCGTCCTCGGCGCCGTCGCCCCGGATCTCCGCCAGAGCGCAGCCGCGGCAGCAGGCGAAGTTCTCCCGCGCCGTGATCCCGCCGGCCTCCAGCGCCGCGAACGCCCGGGACAGCCGCTCCGGATCCGTCTCGCCGGTCCACTCCGCCTGTTCCGCCAGCCGCTCCCGCCACAGCCGCACCGCCAGCTCGTGCGCCTGCGCTGCCGAGACGGGACGGACCTCGCCGCTCACCAGGTAGTCCTCGGCGAGCTCGGCCAGTTCCGCCCGCCCCGCGTACCCGCACCGCAGCGCGAGCCGCACCCGCTCCTCCACCTGCGCCCGCACGGCGGGGTCGAGGGGCGGCGCCTCCTCGGTGCGGAAGGCGACGCGTTCCCAGGCCGGACCCCGGTCCCAGCCCTCGTCCCCGCGCGCCCAGGCGGCCATCACCTCACCGACCTCGGACGCGCTGCGCAGGAAGGCGCGGAAGTGCCGGTCGGGCGCGCCGTCGCGGTGTTCGAGCTGGTAACCCTGCGCGCCGACGTCCGCCACGTCGTGCCACACCTGTATGTAGACGTCCGGGTCGCTCGGGAGCCGCTCGACGACGAGGAAACGGTCTCCCTCCGCGCCGATGCGCTCCGCCAGCCTCTCCAACGTGAAGGGCGCGGGCCGAACGTGGGCCTCGCCGCTCTCCGTCCCGATCCGGATCGCCAACGCCGATGCCGACGCCGATGATCCCGGCGCCGTCGGCGCCGTGTCCGTCCCCGTGTCCGTCCCCGCCCGTGTCCCCGTCATGGGAACCACGGTGACACGGCCCACTGACAACGGCGCCCGCCGGCCCCCGGACGGGGGCGCGGCGGGCGCGGGAACCGGTGGTGCGTCCGAGGTCAGACCAGGCCGTCCTTCTCCAGGGCGGTGCAGCAGGTGTCCACGATCAGGCGGGTCACCACGTAGGGGTCCACGTTCGCGTTCGGGCGGCGGTCCTCGATGTAGCCCTTGCCGTCCTTCTCCACCTGCCACGGGATGCGGACCGAGGCGCCGCGGTCGGAGACGCCGTAGCTGTACTCGTTCCACGGGGCGGTCTCGTGCAGGCCGGTCAGCCGCTCGTCGATGCCCGCGCCGTAGTGCTTGACGTGGTCCAGCGGCTTGGAGCCCTCGCCGAGCGACTCGCACGCCGAGATGATCGCGCGGTAGTCGGCGCGCATCGCCTTCGTGGAGAAGTTGGTGTGCGCGCCCGCGCCGTTCCAGTCGCCCTTGACCGGCTTCGGGTTCAGGGTCGCCGAGACGTTGAAGTCCTCGGCCGTGCGGTAGAGCAGCCACCGCGCGATCCACAGCTGGTCGGAGACCTCCAGCGGGCCGACGGGGCCCACCTGGAACTCCCACTGGCCGGGCATGACCTCGGCGTTGATGCCGGAGATGCTCAGCCCCGCCGCGAGGCAGTGGTCGAGGTGCTTCTCGACGATCTCGCGGCCGAAGATCTCGTCGGAGCCCACGCCGCAGTAGTAGCCGCCCTGCGCGGCGGGGAAGCCGCCGACCGGGAAGCCGAGGGGGCGGATGCCGTCGAAGAAGGTGTACTCCTGCTCGATGCCGAAGATCGGCTCCTGCGCGGCGTGCTCCTCGGCGACCGGGCGCAGCAGGGCGCGGGTGTTCGACTCGTGCGGGGTCATGTCGATGTTCAGCACCTCGCACAGGACGAGGAGGTTGGCGCCGCCGCGGATCGGGTCCGGGCAGGAGAACACCGGCTGGAGCACCCGGTCGGAGGCGTGGCCCTCGGCCTGGTTCGTACTCGATCCGTCGAAGCCCCAGATCGGCAGCTCGTCGCCGTCGGTCATGATCTTCGTCTTGGAGCGGAGCTTGGCCGTCGGCTCGGTGCCGTCGATCCAGATGTACTCAGCCTTGTAGCTCACGGGACCGTCCTCAGACTCTGCGGGTGCTGCGGTGATGACCGCAGCGTGCCCGCTCGCGATTTCTCTTCCGTTGCCCGTGTGTGAACCCCGTGTTACCGGCGTTTACGGCGCGGGCCGGGCGGGTTGTGCGGGCGCGCCGGGGCGGGCGGAGCCGTGGGATGGTCGCAGGGGGCAGCGCGTGGAAGCGTGTCCTCCCGAACGGCGGCCGCGTGGGGCAGACTGGGCGCGTGACCATTTCGTATGATTTGACGTCAGCGAACGACGGTTCCGGCCTGCCCGGCGGACCCCTTCCCCGCGTCGGCCTGCTCGGTACGGGCCCCTGGGCCGCCCGCACCCACGCCCCCGCCCTGGCCGCCCACACCGGCTCCACCTTCGCCGGCGTGTGGGGACGGCGGCCCGAAGCCGCCGCCGAACTGGCGGACGCCCACGGCGTGAAGGTGTACGAAGACCCCGACGCGCTCTTCGCGGACTGCGACGTCGTGTCCTTCGCGCTGCCCCCCGACGTCCAGGCCCCGCTCGCCGTCCGCGCCGCCGCCGCCGGATGCCACCTGCTGCTCGACAAGCCGGTGGCCACCGATGTCCGGCAGGCCCGCGCCGTGGCCGACGCGGCCGCCCGCCACCAGGTCGCCTCCGTCGTCTTCCTCACCCTGCGCTTCGCCCGGCCGACCGCGGACTGGGTCGAGGAACAGGCCGCCAGCGACGGCTGGTTCACCGCGGCCGCGCACTGGCTCGGCGCGGTCTTCCCGCCCGACGGCGCGCCCAGCGCCTACGCCGACTCGCCCTGGCGCAAGGAGAAGGGCGGCCTGTGGGACGTGGGCCCGCACGCCCTCTCCGTCCTCATCCCCGTCCTCGGCGACGTGGTCCGGGTCAGCGCCACGCGCGGCCCCTCCGACGTCGTCCAGCTGGCCCTGCGCCACGCCTCCGGCGCGGCCAGCACCGCCGTCCTCAGCCTGGGCGCCCCGGGCGCCGCCGCCGGGGTGGGCCTGGAACTGCGCGGCGCGGCCGGGGTCCACTCCCTGCCCGACTGGAGCGACGTGCCGGGCGCCTACGGCCGCGCCCTCGACGCCCTCCTGGCCGCGGCGCGCACGGGCGTCCCCGACCCGCGCGACGCGGCCTTCGGGGCGCGTCTGACGGAGATCCTGGCAGAGGCGGAGGAACTGGCGGGCCCGCCTGAGGACCGGGCCTGACGGATCACTTGATGAGCGCGTTCGCCACGATGATCACCAGTCCGATCGTGGCGTCCGCCGCTCCGATCAGCAGCGCCGGGGCCGGCCGGTAGCCGACCCGGAGCGCGACCACCGCGCCCCACCCGAACAGCAGCGCGGTGTTCACCCCGAGCCCGACCGCCGTCACCCCGTACGAGTCCCACCCGATCAGCCCGGCCAGCACCAGCAGCAGCACGGTGGGCAGGGTGGCCGCGATCATCGGCCACTCGTTCCGCACCGCCCGGCCCAGCAGCCGCCAGCGGTGACCCGCCGAGCCGTCCGGGTGGGTCGCCATGTGGTGCGAGTACCCGTGTGCGAGCGCGGCCGTCGCGGCGGTCACCAGGACCCAGGCGGCGTCGTAGTACGGCGTGTACGGGCCGCCCTTCTGGTCCAGCGCCGCCAGCAGCCCGCTGGCCAGCACCGTCCCGTACACCCCGCCGAACATCCAGTCGGCGCCCCGGCGGGCGCGCGGCAGCGGGGGCGGCGACGCGGGGGCGGGGGCCGGGGAGGTGAGGTCGCTCATGGGTGTCCTTTTGTGGGTCGAAGTCCCCTTTGCGGTGTTCAGCGTACGAGGTCACCCGCCGCCCGGGCGCCGCCGGGGCGGGCGCACGCGAGGCTCAGCGCACGGAACTCGGTGGGGCTCAGGCCGTACGCCTCCCGGAAGGACCGGCTGAAGACGGCCGGCCCGCTGAAGCCCCAGCGGGCGGCGATCAGGTGCACCGGGACCCTGGCGGAACCGGGCCGGGCGAGATCGGCGCGGCACTGCTCCAGCCTGCGCCGACGGATGCGGGCGTTGACGCCCTCGCCCAGGCCCTGGAAGAGCTGGTGGAGGGTGCGCACCGAAATGTTGTGGCGGGCGGCGACGGCGCCGGGATCCAGCTGGGGATCGCCCAGGTTGTGCTCGATGAAGGCGTGGATCCGCTGGAGCAGGGCCCGCTTGCGGATTTCAGCGGGGAGGTGCTCCTCCGCGTCCAGGTGCTCGGCCAGGCAGGCGGCCGCCAGATCGGCGGCCACCGCGCCGAGGTGCCGCAGCTGCGCGGGCGCGCACTGGTCACCGTGGCCCACCAGGCTGCGCATGAACGAGGAGAGGACCGCCGCCATCCCCGTCCCGCCCGGGATCGGGCGGGCCAGCAGGCGCTCCAGCAGCCGCGGGCGCACCGGCAGGGCGCTGCGCGGCAGTTGCAGGATCACCAGCTGCTGGTCCTGCCCGCTGCCGGCCGGGGAAACGGCGTCGGACGGCTTGGACGTGTCCCAGAACACCAGGTCGCCGACCCCGGCGAGGCCGTCGTTCCCGTGCTGCGACATCCCCATCGCGCCCGCGGCCACCCACGCCAGCTGGTACTGCTCCGGATCGCTCCGCCGGATCAGGGCGGGGGTGCGGCGCGAGCGCAGGGGAGCGTACGCGAGGCGCGACACATGCAGGTCCCCCAGGCCCAGCGCGGCGGCCTCCGCGCGGAAGGAGCCCGGCTGCTCGCTGCTGATCGCGGTGGGCATCACCTCGCGCGACACCAGGTCCGAGAACCAGTCGAACCGCTCGTCCGCGGGCAGCCCCTCCGACGACACCACCGTCCACATCGCGCATCCCCCTGTCCGATCTTCGTATCGGGGCCAAGGATGCAACGGCGGGCGCCGCCACCGCACATGGTGTCGCCGGGGTGTCGCCGGCGTCCCGCGGACCGGACGCGCCCCGCTCAGCCGTACCGGTCGAAAAGGGCCTCCAGGTACTCCTCCAGGCGCCCCGTCAGCACCTCCGGCGTCAGATCGGTGCGGCCGAGTTCGCGCCAGGGCACGGCCACCTTCTCCGCGTCCGGCGCGAAGGCCAGCGCATCGAGCAGCCGCCAGTAGAGGTGGTCGGCGCGGTCTTCGGCCAGGGCGCCGCCCGCCGCCGCGTACCGGTCGGCGAAGCACATGCCCGCCGGGACGCCGTGCAGCAGGGCCAGCGCCGACGAGCAGTGGGCCACGTCCAGGTCGGCCGGGCCCCAGGACGTCTCCACCCAGTCGACGACCCCGCTGATCCGCAGCCCGGCGCCGCCGCCCGTGAAGAGGACGTTGCCCGGGTGGAAGTCCCGGTGCAGGAAGCAGGACCGGTGCGCGGGCGGGTCCCGCCGGATGACGTCCACGGCCCGCTCCCACAGGCCGGGCCGCCGGGTGTCCGCGGGCGGACGCACCCGCTCGGCGGAGGTCCACGCCTCGTAGGCGCGGGGCCGCGCCGCCGCGGGCACCGGCAGCCGGTGGACGTCGGCCAACTGCCGGGCCAGCAGGGCGGCGCGGTCGGCGGCGCCCGCGTCGTCGGTGCGCACGGTGCCGGGCAGCAGGGTCATCAGCAGGGACGGGTGGTCGCAGTGCCGCGCCGTCGCGTCCACGGCCACGAGCCCGGCCGCGGGGACGGCCGTGGCCTCCAGCAGGCGCAGGACGTCGGCCTCGCGCCGCAGCAGGCCGTCCGCGTGCCGCAGGTAGAACGGCTTGACGAACGAGCGCAGGACGAGCGCGCGCCGGCCGTCCGGCCCGGCGATCTCCAGCCGGCGCATCCGCGAGGTCCAGCCGCCGCGCAGCCGCGTCACCGCCTCGATGTGCTCGCCGGGGGACAGGGCGGCGGCCACCCAGGCGCGCGTCGCGGCCCAGTCCGCGGCGGGGTCGGCGCCGTCGGGCCCGCTGGGGTCGTCGGCCCGGTCGGGGGTCATCGGGAGCCCGCGTCGAGCCGGGGGCGGTGGCCCGGGCCGGTGGGGTGGGTGCCCGTCACGCCCATGACCAGGGAGTAGAGGCTGGTCCGTGCCGTGATGAAGAGCCGGTTGCGCTTGGCCCCGCCCCAGGCGATGTTGGCCACCGTCTCGGGCACGACGAGCCGCCCGATCAGCGTGCCGTCCGGGTCGTAGCAGTGCACGCCGTCGTCCATCGCGGCCGCCCAGAGCCGACCGCCGTCGTCGAAGCGCAGGTTGTCGAAACGGGCCGCGCCGCGGGCGCCCGCCTCGGCGAAGACCGCGCCGTCCGAGAGGGCGCCGTCCTCGCGGACGTCGAAGACCCGGATGAAGCCCGCGCGCGTGTCGGAGACGAAGAGCTGCCGCTCGTCGGCGGAGAAGACCAGGCCGTTCGGGGCGCCGAAACCATCGGCCACCAGGCGGACTTCGCCGCTGTCCGGGTCGATGCGGTAGACGTTGTTGGCGCCGATCTCGCTCTCGGCGCGGTGGCCCTCGTAGTCGCTGGTGATGCCGAAGTCGGGGTCGGAGAACCAGACCGAGCCGTCGGAGCGCACCGCCGCGTCGTTCGGGCTGTTCAGGCGCTTGCCCTGCCAGCGGTCGGCCAGCACCGTGACGGTGCCGTCGTGTTCGGTCCGGGTCACCCGGCGGTTGCCCTGCTCGCAGGTGATCAGACGGCCCTGGCGGTCGAGGGTGTTGCCGTTGGTGTGCCCGGCGGAGCGCCGGAAGACGCTGACGGCGCCGGTCTCCTCGTCCCAGCGGAGCATCCGGTCGTTGGGGATGTCGCTCCAGACCAGCTGCCGCCAGGCGGGCACGTAGACGGGCCCCTCGGCCCAGCGGCAGCCGGTGTGGAGGACTTCGAGACCGTCGTCGCCGTTCATGCACCGCCCGGTGCGGAACCGCTCGTCGAACATCTCGTACAGCGCGGGCTGCTCGCTGGCCATGGGGCGTCCTTCCCTTCGGCATGTGCCGAACATTCTTCGGCACGAAGGCAAGAATGCCGGATGGAATCTGGCGTGCGCAAGATCAATCCGGATGAGGAGTGGTGGGCGGCGCGGCATCCCGGCCGGAAGGGGCGGGCGGCGCAGTCGCCCCCACAGCCGACCGCAGCGCCCCCGTCAACACCCCCACCGCCTCCTCGAACTGCCGCTCGCCCAGACCCGCGTACCCCACGACCAGCCCCTGACGGTCAGCAGCGGCCCGGCCCCCGTGCACCGCCCCGGCCGCGGGGTGGCGGTACTCCGACAGCCCGTCCAGCAGCAGCCCCGCCCGCCGCGCCGCCGCCAGGGCCGCGGACTCGGTCCCCGGGGGGAGTTCCAGGACCGCGTGGAGCCCCGCCGAGATGCCCGTCACCCGCACGCCCGGGACCCGCTCCGCCAGGGCGGCGGCCAGCAGGTCGCGGCGCGCGCGGTAGCGGTGGCGCATGCGGCGGACGTGACGGTCGTACGCGCCCGACTCCAGGAAGTCGGCGAAGGTCAGCTGGTCCACCGCGCTCGTCCAGGACTCCCGCAGCCCCTTCGCCGCCACGACCTGGCCGGTCAGCGCGTCGGGCAGCACCAGCCAGCCCAGCCGGAGGGCGGGGGAGAGGCTCTTGCTCAGTGAGCCCGCGTAGACCACCAGGTCCGGAGCCAGCCCCTGGAGGGCGCCGACCGGCTTGCGGTCGTAGCGGAACTCCCCGTCGTAGTCGTCCTCCAGGATCACGCCGCCGGTGGAACGGGCCCACTCCACGGCGGCCGTCCGGCGGGCCGGGAGCAGCGGCCCGCCGGTGGGGAACTGGTGGGCCGGGGTCAGCAGGGCCGTCCGCGCCCGGGCGGGCAGGGCGTCGGTGCGGACGCCGTCCGCGTCGATGGGGACGGCGTGCGGGCGCACGCCCGCGGCGGCCAGGATCCCGTGGTGGAAGGGCAGGCCGTAGGCCTCCACCGCCCAGTCCCGGGGCCGCAGCCCCGCCAGCAGGCGCAGGCCGTTGGCGAAACCCGCGCAGACGACGATGTGCTCGGCGTCGGTACGCACCCCCCGGGCCCGGGCCAGGTACTGGGCCAACGCCCGCCGCAGCTCGGGGCGTCCGCGCGGATCCCCGGGCCCGAAGGCGTCGGCCGGGGCGGCGGCCAGGGCCCGCCGGACGCTCGCGGACCAGGCACCGCGCGGGAAGGACGCCGGGTCGGGCTTGCCCTGGGTCAGGTCGAACCGGTGCGCCGGGCGCGCGGGCGCCGGTCCGGGTGCCGCCCGCTCCGGACGCACCGGCACCCCCTCCGCGACCCGGGTGCCGGACCCCTGGCGGGCGGTGAACCACCCCTCGGCGACCAGCTCGGCGTAGGCGTCGGCGACCGTGCCGCGGGCCACCCCGAGGTCTTCGGCGAGCGAACGGTAGGGCGGCAGCCGCGTCCCGGCCGCGAGGCGGCCGCCGCGGACAGCCTCGCGCAGCGCCTGCGCGAGCGCGGCGCGGCGGGAGCCGTGGGCGGGCAGGTCGAGGTGCAGGTCGCTGCCGCGGGAGGACGGGTGGGCGCCGGGCGTGGAGTCGTGGGGTGCGGGGCCGTCGGGCGGGCTGTCGTCCGGGGCGGGGGCGGGGGCCGGGCTCTGGGCCGGGTGGGCGGTCACGGGGTGAGGGCCGTACGTGCGCAGGTCAGGAAGGTGCGGACGGCGGCCACTTCGGCCGGCCCGAAGGTGCCGAGCACGCCGACCAGGCCGTCGATCAGCGGGCCGAAGAAGGCCTGGCCCAGCCGCACGGCCTCGGGCGAGACCTGGAGCACCACCCGGCGCCGGTCGACGGCGTCCCGGGTCCGCAGGACGTGGCCGAGGCGCTCCAGCCGGTCGATCACGGCGGTCGTACCGGCCGAGTTGAGACCGAGCCGCGCACCCAGCAGCCCCGCCGTGGCACTCTCGCCCGCCCGCGCCGCGTCCAGCAGGCAGACCAGGGCGCGCACATCGGTGGGGTGCATGCCGTGAGCCGCCCCGAACTCCGCTTGCCGCAAGCCGAATTCGACGGAGGTGGCACGGAGCAGGTGGACCAGCTCCAGGGGGTCGGGTTGAGGGGCCGGTTGGGGGGCGGGGGGTGGGTTGTGGGGCATGGGGACTCCACCTAGGATCCGGTAGGGCGAGGATATCTCGCTCAGCGAGATTATCGCTGAGGAAGAGGCCGGGGAATGCCCGGCAGCTCGGCAGCCGAGGAGGGACCCGGTGGAGGCCGCCCGCACCGCTCACGACATCGCTTACGACATCGCTCACGACATCGCTTACGAGGCATTCCGCGCCGCTTACGACGACGCCCTCGGCCGGTGGCCCGGCCCGGGGCCGGTCGACGCCCGGGTGATCGACACTCCTTTCGGTGCCACCCGGATCAACAGCACCGGCCCGCGGGACGCCCCGCCGCTCGCGCTGCTCCCCGGCGGCGGAACGACGTCGCTGGTGTGGGGGGAGTGCCTGCGGGCCGGGCTCGCGCGGGAACGGCGGGTGCACGCCGTGGACCTCGTGGGGGAACCGGGGATGAGCGTCCCGGCCGCGGGGCGGCCGCTCCGCACGGTCGACGACCTGACGGAGTGGCTGGACGCGGTCCTCGACGGGGTAGTCGACGGGGTTCTCGACGGCCAGGGTGTGGGGGGAGGGGTGGTGGAGCTGGCCGGGTATTCCTACGGCGGGTGGATCGCCGCGCACTACGCCGCCCGGCGGCCGGAACGCCTGCGGCGGCTGGTGCTGCTGGACCCCACCCAGGTGTTCGCCGGGCTGCGCCCGGCTTACGTGGCGCGGGCCCTGCCGATGCTGCTGCGGCCCACGCCCGATCGGGTCCGTTCCTTCCTGGCCTGGGAGACCGGGGGCGCCGTCCTGGACCCGGCCTGGATGCGGGTCCGCACGGCCGCCGCCGCACTCCCGACCGCCCGCCCGGTGACCGGCGCCCGGCCGGTCCTGGGTGCGGGGGAGGCGCGGGGACTGCCGCTGCTCGCACTCTTCGCCGGAAACGCCCGCTGCCACGACCCCGCCCGAGCCGCCCGCGCCGCCACCGCGGCGGTCCCGGACGCGGTGGTCCGCGTACTCCCGGGCGTCTCCCACCACTCGCTGCTGTTGGTGGGGGCGGGGGAGGTGGTGGGGGGTTGGGGGTAGTGGGGGGCCCGGCTGCGCCGGGTCGCGGCTTCGCCGCTCGTGGGTTTCGCTTCGTGCGTCCGGGGTCGGGGTGGTTCCGGGGGCTGCCCGTCAGTTCAACTGTCTTCCCGTGCCGGGGCGTCCTGTCAAGAGCGCTCCCTGCGGTCGCGTCGCTTCGCGATGGCCTGCGGCCACTCTTGACATGCCACCCCGTCCCGGAAAGCCAAGAACTGTCGGGCCGCCCCCGGGGGAGGCATGGGGGAGGGTGCCCGTTGCCTGGGGCCCGGCGCCCGGCCGCAGGCCGAGTGGGGCCCATGTGGCGCCCTTTGGGCGAAAGGCGCGCACTCAATCGCTACGCGCTCCTCCGAGAGAGGCGTCTGCGAGTCGTTTTGGGCTGGTGAAGGGTGCGGCAGGACTCAAAGCTCGGCCACACGAGAGTCCACTCGGGTCAAGGAGCCGTCGAGACCCAACAACCGCTCAACATGCCCCTTTTGTCTTGCTTTGATCTCGACTTTTGCGGCGGACGGCTGCCAGACCCGCACCAACACCCATCTGACCGAAGTCTCAGCCCCACGCAGCCCGCTGACGCTTCTCTCGGAGAAGCGCGTAGCGATTAGGGGCGCTCTTTCCGCCCGAAGGGCGGGGCATCTGCCCCACTCGGCCTGCGGCCGGGCGCCGGGCCCCAGGTGAAGGGCACCCTCCCCCCTGCCTCCCCCGGGGGCGGCCCGACAGTTCTTGGCTTTCCGGGACGGGGTGGCATGTCAAGAGTGGCCGCAGGCCATCGCGAAGCGACGCGACGAAGGAGCGCTCTTGACAGGACGCCCCGGCACGGGAAGACAGTTGAACTGACGGGCAGTCCCCGGAACCACACCGACCCCGGACGCACAAAGCGAGAGCCCCGAGCGGCGAAGCCGCGACCCGGCGCAGCCGGGCCCCAACCCCACCTCAACGCACCCTCCCCAGCACCCGCGTCACGCTGCCGTCCGGTTCTTGGACGTCTCCGGTGTGGGTGAACCCGATGCGGGTCAGGAGGGTCAGGGACGCTTTGTTTTCGGCGGCCACCGTGGCGTGGACTTCGGGGAGGGCGAGGGTGGTGAAGCCGTAGGCGACGAGGGCTTCGGCGAGTTCCGTGCCGAGGCCCTCGCCCCAGGCTGCGGGGGACAGGGCGTAGATGATTTCGTGGCCACCGGTCTCGGTGGTCGGTTTGATCTCCGCGTGCCCGATGAAGCGGCCTGCGCGGCGGACGGCCCAGACGTCGAAGAGGCCGTCGGCGTAGACCTTCGTGAAGATCCGGCCGAACAGCGCGCGGTCCTGCGGCTCCGGCACCGGTCCGCCGTCGCCCATCCACCGTGAGACGCGCTCGTCCTGGAAGAGCGCGACGAAGTCCTCTTCGTCCTCCGGCGTGTACGGATCCAGAGCGAGGCGGGCGGTGCGCAGCGAAGGAGTCACGCCCGCCGACGCTACGTGCCGGCCGGGGTGCCGGGCCAGGAGATTACGCCTGGCGGGAGAGCGCGTCGCGGACGGCCTCGTCCGTGCGGGCCACGACCGCCGTGCCGTCGTCGGCCGTGATGATCGGGCGCTGGATGAGCTGGGGGTGCGCGGCCAGATGGGTGATCCAGCGGGCCCGCGCGGCGTCCGTCGCCTCGCGCGGCAGCTCCCGTACGCCGGTCTCCTTGGCGAGAGGGTCGGACGTACGCGTGATGTCCCAGGGTTCCAGGCCGAGGCGGCCGAGCACCGCGCGGATCTCGTCCTCGGACGGTACGTCGTCCAGGTAGCGCCGCACCGTGTAGTCGGCGCCCTCGGCGTCGAGGAGGGTGAGCGCGCTGCGGCACTTCGAGCAGGCGGGATTGATCCAGATCTCCATGGGCGGAAGCCTACCGAGCCTGTCTGGCCAGGGGCTTTTGTCAGTGGTCCCCGGTAAAATCGAGGGAGCACGACAGGAAGCCAACTACCGTTTGGGAGGCTGTAGATGGCCGCTGCCGCGATCATTTCGATGCCCAAGAAGAAGCCACTGCCCGCGGGTCTTCCCCGTGAGTGGTACGAGAGCCACAACCGCCGCCTCAAGGCGATGCGGCTGGCGATATCCCTGCTCGACACGGGGACGTATGACGCACAGCGCGCGACGAACCGGAAGATCCGGAGCATGGCGGCGCGCGTCGGGATCCACCGGCCGTCCAACGTCACCTGCAAGATGGTCCGGACGTTCATCCGCCAGGCCGGCTGAGCCTCACCGGCGGTCCGCGGGGGCTCCACCTGTCCCGCGGATCGCCGGGTCCGCGGACCCGGGGGCGGAGAGGACGAGCAGGGCCACGTCGTCCCTGGGGCCGCCGTCGGTGAACCGGACGAGGTCCCGCCACACCGCGTCCGCGAGCCCCGAGAGGTCCGCCGGGCCCCCCGCCAGCAGCGCGGGGACGCGGTCGGCCAGTGGGTAGAACGCCCCGATCGCGTCCCGGGCCTCGGTCACCCCGTCGGTGTACAGCAGCAGCCGGTCACCGGGGCGCAGCGGCGTGACGGCGACCGGCGGCGGCGCCAGGCCCGCGAGCCCCAGCCCCAGCGGAGGGCCCGGCTCCACCTCCAGTTCCGTCACCGAGCCGTGGCGCAGCAGCAGCGCCGAGGGATGGCCGCAGGACACGACCCGTACGAGGTCCAGCGCGGGCGTGAACTCCAGCAGCAGGGCGGTCGCGAACACCTCGGCGTAGACCGCGTTCTCGGCGTCCGTGCGCAGCCGGCGGTCCAGGCGGGCCGCGACCGCCGTCAGGCCGCCGTCGTCCAGCACGCCCTCGCGGAACGCGCCGAGCAGCGCCGCCACCGTGGCGACCGCGGCCAGGCCGTGCCCCTGGACGTCCCCGACGAGGGCGCGGATGCCGTGCGGGCCCGCCCGTACGTCGTACAGGTCGCCTCCGACCAGGGTGCCGCGCTGGGCCGCCCGGTACAGCCCGGCGCACCGCACCGGCCCCACCTCGGGCGGTACCGGCGGGAGCACGGCGAGCTGGGCCGCTTCCGCGACCGTCCGTACGCTGACCAGCTGGGCGTCCCGGCGCTTGCGCACCCAGGCGATGACCACGCTGAGCAGGCCGATCGCGGCCACCGTCGCGAGGTCGGCGCCCTTGGCGTGGCCGACGCCGAGGCCCGGCAGGCCGAGCAGGCCGAGGACCAGGGCGGCGAAGAACGCGGTGCCGACGGCTCCGTACGAGAACGCCGCGACCGGGGGCAGTCCGGCCAGGAAGAAGCCCAGCTCCACGTTGCCCGGGGTCAGGCCCTGGGCGGCGACGAGCACCACCAGGGCCACCGCGGGCGCGAACCGGGCCCAGCGCGGTGGTGGTGCCCCGCGCAGCCAGCCCGGTTCCTCGCGTCCGCGTCTCACCACTCCACCCTGGTCGACGGGGCGTGGACGCGCACGCCGGGCGGTCGCGTGACCGAGAGTGGACCGGTGACGTACAACGACGAGGAAACGCAGAGCGGGGCCATGAGCACCCGGCTCAATTGGCTGCGGGCCGGGGTGCTCGGCGCCAACGACGGGATCATTTCCACCGCCGGACTGGTGGTGGGCGTCGCCGGGGCGACGACGAGCCGCCCGGAGATCCTGACGGCCGGGATCGCCGGGCTGCTGGCGGGCTCGCTGTCGATGGCGGCGGGGGAGTACGTGTCCGTCAGCTCCCAGCGGGACTCGGAGCGGGCCGCGCTGGAGCTGGAGCGGCGGGAACTGGCTGAGGACCCCGAAGCGGAGCTGGCCGAGCTGGCGGGGCTGCTGGAGGCGCGGGGGCTGAGCGAGGCGGTGGCGCGGGAGGCCGCGCAGCAGCTGACGGAGCGGGACGCGCTGCGGGCCCATGCCCGGGTGGAGCTCGGGATCAACCCCGACGAGCTGGCGAACCCGTGGCACGCGGCGCTGGCGAGCCTGGTCGCGTTCACGGTCGGGGCGGTGCTGCCGCTGCTGGCGATCGTGTTGCCGGGGGCGGGGTCGCGGGTGCCGGTGACGGCGGGGGCGGTGCTGTGTGCGCTGGCGCTGTGCGGGTGGGTGAGTGCGCGGCTGGGGGCGGCCGCCGTGGGGCGGGCCGTCCTGCGGAACGTGGCGGGTGGCGCCGTGGCCATGGCCGTCACCTACGCGGTGGGCACCTGGCTGGGCTCCACGTAACCCCTGGCGGGGGGCGCCCGTCCGATTCCGGCCTCCGCGGCCCCGTGCCCGCCTCGGGCCCTCCGGGCCGGGCCTACACCCTTGGCCCGGCCATGCCACCGCATCCGCCTCGCCGGGCACACTTCAGCCTCGCCGGCGCGGGGGGTGTCCACCCGGCGGCCGTG